>NZ_JFJX01000052.1:0-653 GCF_000611875.2 Tatumella sp. UCD-D_suzukii | reverse complement strand
ATCATTTGCGACTTTTGCACTGAAAGTTACATCTATGCGACCAACTACCGTATTAGTTACATCACACAAATCATAGAGTTCAGGCATAGCAGCAGCAAAGGCACCGAAAAATTCCAGACCGCACAACTCAAAAGATGTAGGCCCAAAAATATTGTGACCTTGTAACAATTTCGCCGGAGATGCTTTCAGCTCTACACATGGCTCGAAATTCTTACCGCCCTCAAAAATTTTCAATGCGATCCCAGCATAATGAGAAGGGCGAGATTCGTAAGGATGCTTAAGCCCCGATACAGTCAAATCACCATCAATGGCGTATTCTACTGTATGGGCGGCAAGAGTCAGACCAGAAAGGCGGGCAACCTCAGCAAGGTTCACATGGGAAACATAATTTACCTGTGAATCAAGACGCTCCGATACAAGAGAGCTTTTAAACGGTATCCTTAAGACCAGCATATCAATCATGACTTCAAGCACTCAAACACTCACCATGTGCGTAATGTAGCACATGTAATTCCCAACGCAACTATTTGTAAAGATATTATAGGATTTATCTAATGGATGCAGCCGCTAAAAAAGGTAGTCGAACTACAGTAACAATCAATAGACATATGCAAGAGTTACTGGTAACAGCGACCGTAGAGGCCACTAAAAGA
>NZ_JFJX01000050.1:0-742 GCF_000611875.2 Tatumella sp. UCD-D_suzukii | reverse complement strand
TCAGGGTGTCGCCGTCCTTATCCGTGTCATTGGTCAGCACATTACCGTTCACCGGCGTATTTTCTTTCGCCACCGCCGTGTCATTGTTCGCCACCGGCGGGGTATTGATCGTGCTGAAGCTCAGCGTCGCCGAGGACGTAGCCTGACCGTCGGTAATAATATAGGTCGCAGACGGGACCTTGCCGGTATAGCCGTCCACCGGGGTAAAGGTGTATTTACCGTCACTGCCGATAGTCAGGGTACCCACGCCGCTGAGGGTCGCGGTTTCACCGGCGTTCACCGTCTGACCGTCCACAGTAAACTGCGTCACCGTCAGCGTGTCGCCGTCTTTATCCGTGTCATTGGTCAGCACATTACCGTTCACCGGCGTATTTTCTTTCGCCACCGCCGTGTCATTGTTCGCCACCGGCGGGGTGTTGATCGTACTGAAGCTCAGCGTCGCGGTGGACGTGGCCTGCCCGTCCGTGACCGTGTAGGTCGCAGACGGGACCTTGCCGGTATAGCCGTCCACCGGGGTAAAGGTGTATTTACCGTCACTGCCGATGGTCAGGGTGCCCACACCGCTGATCGTCGCGGTTTCACCGGCTTTCACCGTCTGACCATCCACAGTAAACTGCGTCACCGTCAGGGTGTCGCCGTCCTTATCCGTGTCATTGGTCAGCACGTTGCCGCTCACCGGCGTATTTTCTTTCGCCACCGCCGTGTCATTGTTCGCCACCGGCGGGGTGTTGATCGTGCTGAA
>NZ_JFJX01000049.1:0-383771 GCF_000611875.2 Tatumella sp. UCD-D_suzukii | reverse complement strand
GACGTCAGGGACTTCGTGCAAAGGCTGCCCGGAATTTCAGCCCGGTCAGCTACAGAGAACATGACCTTCCTGTGTCTGAAAATCTGCTGAAACAGGATTTTTACGCGAGTGGCCCGAATCAGAAGTGGGCAGGAGACATCACGTATCTTCGCACAGACGAGGGCTGGCTGTACCTCGCGGTGGTGATTGACCTGTGGTCGCGGTCAGTTATAGGCTGGTCAATGTCAGAGCGTATGACGGCACAGCTGGCATGTGATGCGTTACAGATGGCACTCTGGCGGCGTAAACGTCCGGAAAATGTTATCGTTCATACTGACCGCGGTGGCCAGTACTGTTCGGCGGATTATCAGGCACTGCTGAAACGACATAATCTGCGTGGCAGCATGAGCGCCAGAGGATGCTGTTACGACAATGCCTGTGCGGAAAGTTTCTTCTACTCGCTGAAAGTCGAATGTATCTACGGAGAACGCTTTATCAGCCGTGAAATAATGCGAACGACCGTGTTTAATTATATCGAGTGTGATTACAATCGGTGGCGTCGTCACAGTGCCTGTGGCGGTATCAGCCCGGAACAGTTTGAAAACCAGACCCTCGCTTAGCGCCGTGTCCACATTGTGCGGGTAGGATCAATCCACTCATACCGTACTCTGGCAGCTTGATGAACATCATACTGTGCCTGATCCCCTTTTGTTGCAGATTGCTCCGGGGCATCCGGAGTTTGTGTTGTATCCGGAGGATGGCGGATATTTGGGACCCGGTATTGTCAGTGATGAAGGCCAGGGAATGTTCTTTTTTCCCTGGTAACGACTGAGACGGATAACGGAGGCCATCTATAAAGTTAAAATATTTCTGATAGTTAACTCAGGATTTCGTATTGTGTTTTTATCGTTATTCATGGGAATACTACATTTAATAGCCTGCCGGTTTTAATTTTTCGAAGACCAAAACCACCCAAACAGAAAATAAAAATGGACTCATCCTGCCCCTGCATTTATCAAAAATGCTGCGTACAATTAATGATAGCTGGGAAACCTATTGCATCAAAAGCGACTAAGTAGCGTTCATATAATAATTTACTGACATCAATAAACAAACTCCGGATTGTCCGACAAAAATGTATCGGGATAACACGATAAGGCAGTGCACTATTATGTGGCAGAAATGCACAAAATCATGTTTTTTTGAACCATTATCGGTAAGTTACGCACCATAAAAGTGATTACCATGCACTTTTCTCTCCCTCCTTAAATTGTCCAACAAAATAAGGTAATGACATCTTGCTTTTTCGCGGTGGCGGGTGTTATGTTTATTTTGACTCTGCAAACTGATGGACAATTTGTGTGGTGTTGTCTCCTGGCGGGGAGCTGATTTTTGATCGCTTAAGTCAGAATTTTGAGTGCTGTCCTCTGTGAGAAAGGGCATATTTTTTTATGTTTAAAAAATCAAAAGCAGAGAAACTATGATAACCAATGATGCAATCAAAAAATCCAGGCTCTCAGCTGCACTCAGCCTTCTTGATGAAAGTGGTCTGGTGAATGGAAAGGATGAAATATCTCCGGCTCTGGTAAAAAATATCTTAAATATCAGATACGGACTGGAGGGTGAATTAAGACGGTTACCTACTGAAAAAGATGACAGTTTTATTCTGACTTGCGACGGGGGTCATCGCCTCGTAAAAATATCATCATCCGGCGAATCACGTGGAGTCGTGGAAATGCAGTCGGCCGTAATGGAATGGCTTAATAACCACACTTCGGCCTGGGAAGTGCAGAATGTTATTACCACCCTGGATGGCGAGAGCATTGTTCCAATTCAAACAAAATCTGTTCGTTATTTACGAGTATTGACCTATATCTCCGGTGACATTATGGCAACTGTTCCGGTTGACGAGGAGCAGCTTATCTTAACAGGGCGCGCTGCCGGTGAGATTGATATGGCATTGCGGGGATTTGCTCATCAACATGATTTGCATCCTTTGGTATGGGATCTTGCAAATGTTCCAACGCTGGAAATTCTGCAGGAAGAATTAACAGATGAAAATCTTCGGGCATTAGCCGCTGAAGCTTTTGAGCGGTTTACACGCAATGTGGTCCCTCTGATGGGAGAACTTGAAACCCAGGTAATACATGGGGATTTCAGCCCTTACAACGTCTTAGTCTCTGCAGAGTCGGCGGATTTTGTCAGTGGAATAATTGATTTTGGTGACGCAGTTCGGACGTGTGTGATATTTGAACCCGCCGTAAGCGTATGTAATCTCCTGGGCAAATGGGCTGATGACCCCTGGGGGGCTCCCCTGGCTTATCTGCGGGGATATCTGTCGAGCTATCAAATGTCACCAGCGCATGCGGTACTCATTGCTGATGCGGCTACTGCTCGTCTGGCATTACGTGCGGTGGTTTCTCAATGGAGAGCACAACGTCTCCCTGACCGCCGGGAATATATTGAATCTCATGCAAAACATGACCGGGACAACCTCGCGATGGCGCTGGCGACGCCCGTTTCAGATGTGCAGGCGCGCATCCATCACCTATCTGCAACGTCATCTTTCTGACCGGAGCAATGACCAATGACAACTCCTAAGTACGACACAAAAGTAAGCCGGGCACTTGAAGTTTATCCCAATAAATTTGATCCCTCCCGGATGGATAACCTTGAGCCACGCTTGCGTTCTATCGTGGAACGGCGAATGAGTATTCTGGGGCCGGGATATTCACTCATCTATCGTAACCCGGTTGAATTTGTGGAAGGGCGGGGAGCTCATCTGTTTGATCGCGAAGGAAATGACTTTCTTGATGCGTATAACAATGTGGCATGCGTGGGTCACTCGCATCCGCATGTTGTCGAAGCCATCACTTCACAGATTAAGAAACTCAACACCAATAACCGATATGTACAGGAAAGCCTGGTTGACTATGCAGAACGTCTGGTCGCTACCTTCCCGGAGGAACTCTCCCGTGTAACATTCGGCTGTTCAGGATCGGAAGCTAACGATCTGGCCATTCGCGTCGCGAAATTCTACACCCGTAATCAGGGGATTATAGTTACCCGTAATGCCTATCATGGCATTACCAGTGAAGTCGCTTCCTTTTCTCCTGGTCTGGGGCCGACATCGCCTATCGGACCCAATGTTGTTCTTATTGAAGCCCCTGATCCTCGTGTCGCTGCTGCCGAAGGGCTTTCCATTGATGAGTATATGAGGAAGGAGATTAAGCGAGGGATCTCTGAACTTGCCCGGCATGGCTTTGGGCTGGCAGCATTTGTGGCAGACTCCCTGTTCACTAGTGACGGAATTTTTGCTGACCCGACGAGCTATCTGAAACCCATGATTGAAGAGGTTCATGCCGCCGGGGGGCTTTATATCGCAGATGAAGTACAGTCAGGATTCGGCCGTTGCGGGGATGCCATGTGGGGGTTTCAGCGTCATGGTATTATTCCGGATATCGTCACACTGGGTAAACCGATGGGCAATGGATTACCGCTATCGGGTACTGTTTTCCGCCCCGAGGTTGCGTACGAGTTTGGTCAGAATTGCAGGTATTTCAATACCTTTGCTGCCAGCCAGCTCCCCATCGCGGCGGGTGCGGCTGTTCTCGATGTGATCAGCAGCGAGAATCTGTTGGAAAATGCCATAGTCCAGGGGAATGCGCTGCGTAAGGGGCTGCACGAGATCGTTAAGAATTCTCCTCATGTATCTGATATCAGAGGGGTCGGATTATATACCGGTGTTGAAATCGTTGCTGATCGGGATTCCGGATCACCGGATAAACTACGCACTGAAAAATTCATTGATGAATTACGCGAAAGAAGGATCCTTATTCGCAGCTGTGGGGGGGATGGAAATGTCCTTAAAATTCGTCCTCCGTTAGTCTTCAATTCATCTGACGTAACACGTTTTCTTGAGACCTTCTCTGATATTGCAAAAGAGTTACTCTGAATACGTGAGAGCCTTATCAGGGTACCGGTCATTACCCATGTCCGGCCCCCTGATAATTCTGTAATCAGCGAAATGTATGGTAATGTGCTTCGGGTCTGCTTATATATCGGGGCTGTCTGAAAAGGAATGGTCAGACAGTTATCGGAAAGGAAGTCGTCACCGGGCGGTTAACTTTTGCTGAAATCTTTTGCTATTTTCTTACTACAGAATGCACAGTGTGTTTTCTTTTTAAGCAATCATCAACATTAACATGTAGTTATATCATGGAAAATCATCTGCAATCACCTTTGTCTTCTGAAGAAAGCAAATCCACCACTTTAGAATCACTTGTCTTAACGATACGACAGCGGATCCTGCATGGTGAGTTCGAACCTGGCTCATTTTTGCGTGACATCCGTATGGCAGAAGAGCATGGGGTATCCAGAACGACATTCAGAAGTGCGGCTCAGATTCTAGTCAGCCAGGGACTGCTGGTACAAATTGTGAACAGAGGGTTCTGTGTACCAAAATTCGGCCCTAACGATATTGTTGATGTGACGCGGCTTCGCGGGGTTTTAGAAGGCGAAGCGGTACGCATGATTACCTACAGTGGATTGATCCCTAAAGGTGCTCTTGATGCTATTGAAGTTATGCGTGCGGCTCCTGCGGGTGCATCATCGGCTTACCTGAGTGCAGCCGATAGAGCCTTTCATCGTGCGATTATCGATGCCAGTTTGAGTCCCAGGTTACAAAAAAGTTATAGCGTTTTGGAGGGTGAGATTGAGTTACTCATGGTTCAGCGTAATGCCTTCTACGAGAATTCAAAAGAATTAGTGGCTGAACATGAGCATCTTATACGTTGCCTTGAAACGCGTGTGTTCGATATTGCCCGTGATGCATTTGTTGAGCACTGGGAGGATTTGAGTAAAAAGTTATTATTACCGACGTGAACCTTCTTAATTTAACGGGGATTTATTAAATTCCCGCCAAATAGTGGGCCAGAATTAGCCCTTACTAAGATCCCCACCGATGATAATTACTGTACCCCCTCTGTTTTAAAACCGGGAGCGGGAAAATACACGATTACAACGGCCCGCTTCATATATCGCAGCAGTATTACTGAATTTTCAGCGGCAGAAGAAGCCTGCGCTATCTGCAAAGTATTTCTTATACCGGTATCGTTCATGAACCGGAACGTATTTCCTGCTCACGGCCTTTAGCAACCGGCGCGTCAAAGTCCGGTTTACGCTTCACATTACACGGTGTCCGGGACAGGAACAGTGGCAGTAAAAATATTATTGTTTATTGTCTTTGCTCAACTGTCTGTTTAGAACATTGTGATCGGCAGGCGTGAAAGTCTGCATGATCGGTAAGATGTTCGCTGCCACTGACCTGCGCAGTCTGCCGAAAATAATAAAATTCCTTCCCGGACAATGAGTTTACAAAAAATAATGACGAGTCATCTTGATCAAAACACTCCGTTAGTATTACTGTATATTTATACAGTAAAAATCTGAGAAACCGATCATGAAGTTCTATCTGCCTGCAGAGATCCATGCCATGCAGGATCTGCCTTTTTTTATCAGTCGTGTCCCTTGCGGTTTCCCGTCACCTGCACAGGATTATGTTGAACAGCGTATCGATCTTAATCAGTTATTGATACGGCATCCCGGTGCTACCTATTTTGTCCGGGTCAGTGGTGACTCCATGATTGAAGGCGGGATCGATGACGGCGATATGCTGATTGTCGACAGCTCACTTAAGGCAGGGCATGGGGATATTGTGGTGGCCGCAGTGACGGGGGAATTTACCGTCAAGCAACTGATGCTGAGACCTTCACTGCATCTGAGGCCGATGAATATCACCCATTCAGTGATAACGATTTCTGATGCTGATCAGTTTGAAATTTTCGGTGTAGTAAAACACGTAGTCAAAACGCTGGGGCAGTAATGTTTGCGCTGGTAGATGTGAACTCATTTTATGCATCGTGCGAAACCGTATTCCGCCCGGATTTAAAAGGGACGCCGGTGGTTGTGCTGAGCAATAACGATGGTTGTGTTATCGCGCGTTCAGCGGAAGCTAAAAAACTGAATATCAGTATGGGGGAACCCTATTTCCGGCTGAAAAAACTTTTTCGCGAGCATCGGGTCAGTGTGTTCAGCTCAAACTATGCCTTATACGCAGATATGAGTCACCGCGTGATGAGTACGCTGGAAGCACTGGCACCGGCAGTAGAAATTTATTCCATTGATGAAGCATTTATGGATCTCACCGGCATTCGTCATTGCCGGAATCCGGAAGCCTTTGGCCGGGAAGTCCGGGAGCGGGTGCTACGTGATACCCATCTTACCGTAGGGGTCGGGATAGCCCCGACGAAGACATTAGCCAAGCTCGCCAATCATGCGGCTAAAACCTGGCGAAAAACCGACGGAGTCGTTGATCTGTCAAATGTCGAGCGTCAGCGTAAATTGATGGCCCTGACTCCGGTGGCGGAAGTCTGGGGAGTGGGGCGGCGCATCAGCCAGAAACTGAACAGGATGGGTATCCTCACGGCAAAAGATTTATCGGAACAGAGCACATGGGTCATTCGCAAACATTTTAATGTGGTACTGGAACGGACGGTGAGGGAACTGCGGGGCGAACCTTGTCTTGAACTGGAAGAATTTGCTCCGGTGAAACAACAAATTGTCTGTTCCCGTTCGTTTTCTACACGGATCTCTGAATATACGGCGATGCGTGAGGCCATATGTAATTATGCTGTACGGGCTGCGGAAAGATTACGTGGAGAAAGACAATATTGTCGTCAGGTGACGGTATTTCTGCGTACCAGCCCGCATGCACAGGGAGAGATATTTTACGCGAACCAGGCCACGGGCAATCTGCAAACCCCCACCAACGATAGCAGAGATATTATCCGCATTGCGATGAAAGTACTGGACCGTATCTGGCAGGACGGGCCACGGTATATGAAGGCGGGTGTCATGCTGGGGGATTTTTTCAGCCAGGGAGTCTCGCAGCTCAATTTGTTTGATGACGATAAGCCTCAGGCTAACAGTGAATCACTGATGAGGGTCATTGATGGCGTTAATCAGAGTGGAAAAGGGCAATTGTGGTTTGCCGGCCAGGGCGTCGAACAACTCTGGGTAATGAAACGCGATATGCTTTCTCCCTGTTATACCACCCGCTACACCGATCTTCCCGTGGCCCGCTAAGGCGGGGCATATCCGGTCACCCGGTGCCCACGGGTTTGTTCCGGACATTTGCTCTCTGTGGCAGAACCCCGTCTGAAATTAGCGATATTAAATAATTTATTTAAGTTAACCCGCTATCAGTATATCGCTGGCGGGGTAGTAAATGTGCGCGCTCCCCGGGGATATCCGGAGCGGAGGTCGTTTCTGATATGGGAGCATACAGAAGAAGAATAAAGGGAAGTTGATCTCTGCTTGTGATAACGATACTAATTCTCATTATTATTTACATTTATTGGTTTGTTCGTACAATAGGAAACATCTGCCGGTGTAATAAAATGTTACATGGAGCATTCTGTTTGCAGTCATCGGCGAGGGTGAAGCATTTTGATCAACAAATGGAATCGATGATAATGAGAATACTTCGCGTAAAACCGTTCGCAGTGATACTGACAACGGCCTTTTTCCCCGGAATGGCGGATGCTACCGATAAAGAAACACTGGTGGTCACTGCGACGGGTTTTGAACAAAAAATTCAGAACGCACCGGCCTCCATCTCTGTGGTTACCAGAGAACAAATCGAAGACAAAGCCTACCGCGATATTACCGATGCGCTGAAAGATGTCCCTGGCGTGGTCGTCACCGGCGGGGGGAGCAGCAGCGATATCAGTATCCGCGGAATGTCCTCTCAGTACACTCTTATCCTGGTCGATGGTCGGCGGGTGAGTACGCGGGGAACCCGGCCAAATAGTGATAATGCCGGTATTGAGCAGGGCTGGTTACCTCCTCTGGGATCTATAGAACGGATAGAAGTGATCCGCGGCCCCATGTCTTCCCTGTATGGTTCGGATGCGATGGGAGGGGTCATTAATGTGATCACCCAAAAAACCTATAACCGTGGTAACTGGCTGGGATCACTGCATTCGGAAGCCACTTTTCAGGAACATCGTCGCTCCGGAGATCTTTATCAGACGGATGCCTATGTTTCCGGCCCGTTGATTGACGGGCTGCTGGATATGAAACTCAGCGGGTTACTCTCCCGACGTCAGGAAGACAGGGTAGTCAATGGCTATAACGAGCAGCGGATGCGCAATGGTGCCGCGACGCTCACCCTGACACCTGATGACAGAAACCGTATGAGTGTGGATATTGCCAGAGAGCTTCAGGACAGAAACAGTACTCCCGGAAAATCTCAGGCAGTGGAGAGCTGTCGGGGCACCGTATGTACGCCGAACAGCCGCAGTGAAAACCGTTATGAACACACGACTTATGCGCTGACGCATCATGGATATTATGATGAGCTGAATACCAGCAGCTATCTGCAACGGGAGGAAACTAATAATCCCGGCCGCGCAATGAAATCTTATAACACTACACTGAATACTCAGGGCCAATGGCTGCTGGATGAGCATTCGATCACTTTGGGCGGACAGTATGGTTATGAAAAACTCCATGATGACGGAAACCAGTTAGAAGCGGCCGCGGGACTGAATAAACTGACACGCTGGAGCTGGGCTGTTTTTGCGGAAGATGAGTGGGCAATAACCCGGAGTTTTTCGCTGACCGGTGGAATGCGGATGGATAAAGACCAGAACTATGGAACACACTGGACCCCGCGAGGCTATGGTGTCTGGCACCTGAACGACCAGTGGACAATAAAAGGCGGTATTTCAGCGGGTTATCGCTCACCCGATCTGCGTCAGTCCTCCGCCAGTTGGGGGCAGACCACCGGAGGAGGGCGGTCAAACGGAATTATTGTCGGTAACCCTGATCTAAAACCCGAGAAGAGCCTGAGCGAAGAAATAGCGCTGCTATGGGATAACGGTCATCAATTGAATGCCGGATTAACGCTATTTAATACCGATTTTAAAAATAAAATTACCGAAGTTCGTCGGTGCAATAGTAGTGCAGACCCCGCCTGTACCATTGGCAGTACGCATTACGATTTTGTCAGTGACCGTGTCAATGTGGATAAGGCGACTCTGCGTGGTGCGGAGGCGACTCTGGGATGGAAACCCGCAGAAGGCTGGAAACTGACCGGTAACTATACGTATACAGATTCTGAGCAGAAAACCGGGCAGTTTTCCGGCAAGCCACTCAATAAAATGCCAAAACATATGGTTAATATGACACTGAACTGGCAAGCAATCCGGGATCTGTCCGTATGGAGCCGGATAAACTTCCGGAGCAGAACGTCGGAGTATCTGAGCCGCACAAGTATGGCGGAAGGAACGCCCTCTTATAGTTTTGTTGATACTGGTATTAATTACTCTGTGACTGAATCATTATCACTGCTCGCGGGGATTTATAACCTGCTGGATAAAACTATCAGCTATGAAAACTATTCAGCGACTCTTGACGGACGTCGTTATTACCTGGGAGCCAATTATAATTTCTGATCTTACCGGCCACACTTGTGTGGCCGGTGTTAACGCCTTACATTTCTTAGATTTATTCTATTTCCCTCCTAAGATCATCCGAACTTTTATTTTTAATTTTCTCTTTTCAATTAATGCTTATTATTAAGAATAATTCCATATGTGGTTGAGCTGCGTGAATTATTAACGGCGGATGAAAGTTTCAGAGTGTTGACTCTGATTATAATAATCAAATGCTTTTAATTACCGTGTTAATAAATAAAACAAAAATAAACACTCCGGATAAATAAATAAACGATCTTTTAAGTGTTAATTTAAAAAATAAATGAAATAAAAGACCTAAAATCTAACTGTAGCTAGTGGTTTGTGCTGTGTGTGTGTTTACTGATGGTTTTTAAGGCTGTTTTTTGTGTTTTACATGGCATTAAAAAGAAAGTACCATCGCCTCAAGCTTTGGGTGGAATTAAAAATGTATATTCTTATGTCTGGCGATAGTTATAACCAGATGGTAGGGGAGGACGGGCTATTATTTCATCCTGTAAGGGTGCTGAAATATTCCTGGCAGAGTGATTGATGATTTTTCTTATAGTAATAATAACCACTGGGATATTTTAAGAGTTAATGTGTCGAGAGTGAGCTATGAGGTCTGTTTAATTAAAGGGTCTTAAATGAACTCTTCCTCAGAATTAATCTATTATTTCCATATAAATAATATTAAATAATTACGCTGTTTAATTTCATTATGAAAAAAGAAAATATTGAGAACATGACCCGGGGATGGTTTATCGGTCCTTTTGAGCCTTCCGTATTCCGAACCAGCAATATGGAGGTTGCTGTAAAATATTATCAGGCAGGTGACCAGGAATATGCACATTATCATAAAGTTGCGACAGAGATTACTGTTATCGTTTCCGGCGCGGTCAGAATGTCAGGTCAGTATTATTACCGTGGAGATATTATCACTATTGAGGCGGGGCAGGTAACCGACTTTTATGCTGTTGAGGATACCGTGACCACGGTGGTGAAAATTCCTGGCGTCAATAATGATAAATACAGTGCAGAGGAAATGATATGATGAATATTATTATTCCCATGGCAGGTCGGGGTAGCCGTTTTTCAGTCGCCGGATATCGGGAACCCAAACCGTTAATTCGCCTCGGTGACAAGAAAATGATCGAAGTCGTGGTCAATAATCTTCGTCCGCACAGAGCGCATCGGTTTATTTTTGTTTGCCAGGAAGAACATATCTCAGAGTATAAGTTGATTCCATTACTGGAAAATATTGCACCTGGCTCCGTGATAGTCCCTATAAAGGGAATTAGCGGGGGCGCGGCTTGTACTGTATTAGCCGCAGATGCCTATATTGATAATGACCAGCCACTGATGATTGCTAACTCAGATCAGTGGGTTGATATCTGCATTGATGATTATCTGAAACAAATGGATGAGCGGCATCTCGATGGCCTGATAATGACAATGACGGCCAGTGATAGCAAGTGGTCTTATGTGCAATGTAATGAGCAAGGGTGGGTGCAGCGGGTCGTCGAAAAGCAGGTAGTCTCTGATGAAGCGACAGTGGGTATTTATAACTACCGGCGTGGCCGGGACTTCTGTCATTTTGCCCGGCAAATGGTGGGTAACAATGATCTTAGCCACGGAGAGTTTTATGTCGCACCTGTATACAACTACCTGCTGCAACATAATAGTGATTGTCGTATCGGCATTATGAATATAGGCACTGAGATGGATGGCATGTATGGACTGGGTACGCCGGAAGATCTGCAAAACTTTGCCCGGTTACCGGTAGCCAGACAGGCTATTACCTTCTGATAAGAATGCAGCAGGGTGACTTTTCCCGTGAAAATTATTCGCTACGTACATGACAGGAAACTCGGGGCGCGGCCACTAAGCCGGCCTTATACCCTGGCATCTCTGGACATGGATAACACAGAAAATCTGACAGTGATCAGTTTTTCGGACTGCCTTGACCGGCCGGCAGATGAAACCTATATCGTCAATGGTTGCTCGCGGTTTTTTATCGCGGATCTTCAAAATGTCGCACTGGTGAACGTACAGAATGATTCAGCCTTTTATGCACATATGCTTTGGGATATCACTCACCAGATGCCGGCAGGCGGTAAGCTGTATATCCGGGAGAAGATTAGGTGCGAAACACTGCTGGAACGTGGTTACTATCGTGAGGCATTTACAGAGAGCCCGGAGAGCGTATCAGGCTTTCGTGTGTATCAGAAGAACAGCCCTCTGGCAGCCTCGCGGGATAAAGGGCTCACTCAATGGAGCTTCTGCATTCCGGTTGGCCCGGAAGAGCCGACATTTATTAATGCCTGTGTCGAACGCATACTGCAGCTGGATATTGCGGAAAAGGAGATCATTCTGTGCGGTACACCGCACCCGGATTTTCGTTTTTTTGAGCAGGTAAAGATTGTGGGTCAGGATATTCCTGCACCACCAGTACATATTACCCGTAAAAAGAATCTGCTGGTGGAGTCAGCCAGGTATCCGAATCTCTGTATCCTGCATGATCGTGTTCTGCTGGCACTGAACTTTTATCAGGCGGTGCAACGTTTCGGAGATGACTATCCGATGACCGGATTTCAGTCGTTTTATTTTACCGATCAATATAACCTGGTGCCCAGGAAATACTCTGATTTCAATACGATAGAGCAGGATCTGACGAAAGAACTGTCAATCACCGCGGTGACTCAGAAAGACACATCTCTCATCAGTAAGTTGTTTTATTGTTATCAGCATCCGGCCAGAAGCCAGTTTGGCCATGATTATCTGACAGGCAGTTTGTACATCTGTAAAAAGTCAGTCTGGCAGCACTCCCCGCAGAATGAGCAGTTGTACTGGAATGATTATGAAGATATCGAACAGGGAATTCGCTGTAGTTATGAAGGGATCCCGACAATTATTAATCCCTGGTCGATCACGCAGAGTATGAATGCCCGTTCAGTGATCCATTATTACGGATATGTTGCAGTCAAAGATTACCGGGGGAACAAAAAAATGAGCCGTTGTCGCCTGGAAATGTTGCCTTTTATTCCTAAAAAGCCGTTGTTCCGTTTGTCAGATGAACAGGCGAGGAATTTTATTTATCATTTTGCGAAAAAATACGGTGCTTCACAGGAAATATTGCTCTGTATTTCTTCATCAGCGATGAACGGATTGGGCCGTTTTTTACTGATAAAAAAAGTGATCAAAGATATTAAAGTCAGACTTGAGGAAACCAGTGAATTTCTTCGTGACTTTAGTCGCTGGATTTTATGTGAGGATATGGCCCCGAATGAACTGGTGAGGGTTACCCGTGTAATGAATTCGTCCGCCAGTCCGGCGACAAAAAAGAGTATGCTGCTGGGATGCTTTATACTAAATAATCAGCTATCCCATTCCTGGTTTTTTTCGCCATTCTATAAGAATAATGATGACTGGTTTATCAAAAAGCGCAGGATGATTTGTATAAGTAATTTTATATCAGCATGTTACCTTAAATACCTTTACCGGGGAGCTTATTTTCCGATGTCGGTGATGGAGGTGGCAAGGTTACTGAACGACAGTACACCGTACCAATGTGAACGGGGACGCAATGGAACTGAAGGTAGAAGGGATCACTGAAGAGGAATATGGACTGTGGCTTAATGGATTCCCGCAATCGACTATTCCGCCGATGGATGAAGCGGAGTACCAGGTAATTCATATGGGCTTCGATCTGGAGCGGGCGAAGAACTTTTCTATCAGGCCCGATAAGCGAAGATATACGCTGTTCGTTAAGGTCAGTAATGATAAGGAATATGATACTTATCGGGAGCATCTGATTACTTTGGTAAAAATACTGATCATGGATAAATCTGCACAGTGTGAGTCTGTCACCATCTTTATTGTCTCTGCACGATATGAAGATTATAAAAATGAGTTGTGTTCGTTTTTTACGATGAGCACCAGCTATCTGAGAATTAATAATTTTGGTGAGAAGGGTGTATTATTAACTAATTTATCGATGGCATTGTTAGGCGTAAACATAACAGAATTTTTTATTAAATCGAAAAAGTGGCTAAAAGGAAAGGTAAAGGCTCTCAGGAATAGTTGATGGGATTGTTAAGTATCATTTTTCAGGGAGCGGTCATCCATAAAAACAAACTCTGTTGTGATGTGATAGAAAACATAGCTATCACGCGGCATTACTTTCCGAAAGATGAAATTATCCTGTCTACCTGGAAACTGTCCGCACAGTTACGCCAGCAATTGCAGGAGCTGCTGAAAACACTACAGGTAGTCATTATTGAAAGTGAAGACCCCGGACCGCTGGTTTACCGGGAACGGGAAACGCGCTGGGTAACCAATATTAACAGGATGATCGTCTCTTCCCGGCAGGGGATTGGTCGGGCTACCCATAGTCATGTTGTTAAATTACGGACAGATTCCAGGCTTTACAACAGGAATATCGCCTATTTTTTACAACTCTGCGAAGAGGAGGAGAAAGACCAGGTGTACCCACGGGATCAGGCTTATAGCCTGTTCCGTCAGCGGATCATTAATGGCAATCTTTTTGCCCGTAATGTCAGAGGGTATATGCCTTATCTTTTTCATCCGGGAGATATCCTGTTGGCGGGGAATAAACAGGACTTATTAGATCTTTTTGATATTCCACTTGCAGATGAATCAATATTTGAAGTGTGTTTCTGTTTTTCTATTTTTAGTCTGATGCGCTATGTTCCCGAACAGTATATCTGGGTGAAATATATAGAAAAAGTCACCGGGGTTAATGAGTTTCCCGGTAACTGTTTTACGTCGGAGCATCTTAAAAAAACATCGGAAAATTTTTATATCAATAATTTCATCCCTTACTCCAGTGAGGCTTTGGGATTCTTGTGGAACAAATACAGTGAAGTGTATAAAAATAAAGGGTTATCCAGTGTATATACCACCGCGGACTGGGTAGCGTTACAGCATCAACCGTCGAATGCAGAGGCAGGTATATCAATCCTGAGTCAAAAGGCAGACTCAGTGTGGATATTTATCCTGCGAACAATCTTATGGATTAAGTTTACCCCGCTGCATATTCCATTTATCCGGCGGCTGGCAATAAAGATGTTCAGTCGCCGGAGCTGAATGTCTACCCATCAAAGCAGAGGTATAACGGAGGGAATATGCAGATCTTGTCACACCGTGGGCTCTGGACCACAGCAGAAGAAAAAAATAGTCTGCAGGCTTTTTGTCAGTCATTCAGTGCCGGATTCGGCACTGAAACGGATCTCCGGGATTATTGCGGAGAACTGGTCATTTCTCATGATATTCCACACCAGGGATGTCTTTTACTGAGGGATTTTTTTGAATTATTTGTAAGTTATGATCCGTTACTACCCTTAGCGTTAAATATAAAAAGTGACGGTCTGGCTGAGACATTAAAAAATCTCTTACGGGAATATAATGTTCATAACTATTTCTGTTTTGATATGTCGGTACCCGACATGCTGAGTTATATCTCCGCCGGAGTGAATGTGTTTGCAAGGCTCAGCGAGTTCGAGTGTGAAAATTCCTTGCTGAGTCAGGTCCAGGGGATTTGGCTGGATAATTTCATTAATGACCAGTGTGACGGGGAAAGGATACAGCGACTGATTGTCAGGGGCTTGCCGGTCTGTTGTGTCTCTCCTGAACTTCATCAGCGGGACCCGGCAGAATACTGGCAGCAGCTCCGCAAGGTCGCGGGAGGATTGCCGGTAACGGACGCTCTGATGCTATGTACCGATGTACCGGATCAGGCCCGGGAGGTTTTTCGTGAACACTAACATCAAAGCGGTCATTTTTGATATGGACGGAGTGCTGATTGATGCCAGAGACTGGCATTACGAAGCGCTGAATCAGGCATTAGCCCTGTTCGGGATGGCGATAGCCCGGCATGAACACCTGTCGAAATTTGACGGCCTTCCTACACGCGACAAACTGGCTATCCTGACGGCTGAAAAAGGGTTCCCGACAGCATTGCATGGTTTCATTAATCAGCTAAAACAGAAATATACCCTGGATATCGTGTTTCGCCACTGCAAACCCGTCTTCCAGCATGAATTTGCGTTATCCGAATTACGTAAGGAAGGTTATCGCCTGGCGGTCGCCTCTAATTCTATCCGTGACAGCATAGAAATTATGCTGAGCAGAGCCAACCTGCTGGATAAACTGGAATTTTTTCTCTCTAACCAGGATGTGGTTCAGGGTAAGCCGTCACCGGAAATATATCAGAAAGCTATCTCCAGGCTTGGATTATTACCTGAGCAGTGTCTGGTGATTGAAGACAATGAAAATGGTCTTCGGGCAGCCAAAGAAAGCGGTGCCCGGGTCATGAAGGTGGAGAGCGTGAATGACGTGAATTACACCAATATCAGGCAATATATCGATAGAATTGAGGGGAAAAAAGGATGATCACCGTCATTACCTCCCTGGGAGGACAATCGCTGTACGAGATGAGTTCTGAGTTTTCTTATCCGAAGATCCTGAATGAGATAAATAATAAAACGTTATTCGAATACTCACAGGAAATTATCAGCAGCTTGCATGAGGATGTCAGACGCATTTTTCTGCTGCCTGAAGATAAAGATGATGAGTATCAGCTCTCACCAATGATCTCGGTGGCCAGCCATGGTCAGGGGGAAATACTGCATTTACAAGGTAATACGGGAGGGGCTGCCTGTAGTTGTTTACTGGCCATAGATAAAATCGATCCGGAAGACGAAATGATCATTATTTCTGCCGATCAATATATTCGTGCTGATCTTAGTGAAATCATTGATCATTTCCGATCGCAATCGGCAGATGCCGGTGTGCTGACATTTCCTTCTTTACACCCAAAATGGGCATTTATAAGAAAACAACCGGATGGCCAGGTTACGGAAGTGGCAGAAAAGAGAACCATCAGTCGTGAAGCGATAGCCGGGTTTTATTACTTCAGGAAAGGGAGCTTTTTTACCCGGGCGGCACAGAATTGCATTATGAAAGGTGCAACGGTGAACGGACAATATTATTTATCGGGTTGCCTGAATGAGTTAATTTTAGAGAGCAAAAAAATCATCGGCTGGTCACTGGATGATGGAAGCTATTATAATTTTTATGATAATCATGCTATCAAGGCATTTTCTTCGTCACTTCAGGCGAATAAAAATCTGTTACCCGGCGGTTTTAGCTACTCTGATATCTTCGGGATGAAAACTATCCGACATCCTGATGCTATTTTTGATCCCGGTGTTTCTTTACACGAACACTCCCATAATTACATTGGGGTAATTGCAGTCTCTGATTATCTTATTAATTTAATCGGAAAGTCGGAGAAGTTATCTATAGAGTTACAATCTCCCATCAACGAAGGGAATAAAATTATTATTCTTTATGCATTATATTATGGGGATATTTATTCTCAATTCCTGGATGTTATTACGCTTTCTGGTCACGGTAAAATTCTCACAATTCAGCACTCATTGATTAATTAATTATTTGGTAATAATTACGTTTAATTCAGGATGTTTTTTATTTAAATAAGGATGTTTAATGAAACATGTACTCCATGCAGCCATAGTCTCTGCTTGTCTGTGCGGTGCGTTGCCTGCTAAGGGCTTTGACAAAATATATACCTTTGGTGACAGTATCAGCGATGGTGGATTTGCGGGAAATGATACCCGTTATATTTCCGGTTATGCCAGTAAGCTTTATTCAGAGATTATTTCTGAGACTTATACTGGTCAGGAGCTTCTTACTTATACTCAGGGAGGAACAAATTACGCGCAGTCAGGCTCAACCGCCAGCTATACCCCACTGCTGATCTATAAAACCGGCTGGCAAATTGATGATTATCTCGCAAGTCAGCAACAGAAGGCCGATGCTAACGGATTGTATGTTTTATGGATTGGCGGAAATGATATCTCGGTCGATGTGGAGAGTACCATACTGAGACTGAATTTCGGCGCATTGTTTAAACAAGGTGAACATTATCAGTTGTCTGATGCGCCGGCAAATGTAGTGAGTCAGGCCAAAACATTGCTTGATGCCGGGAGTGGTATGCTGGTGATACCTAATCTCCCGAATGCAGGGATGAGTCCCTGGACCGGGACGGCATTATTCGGTTTTGCACAGGCTTTTCTGGGCGGCAACCTGTTCGATTTATTCGAGCTGTATACCCTCCAGGATACTTACCTGCGTTCTTTGGGTTCTGTCCAGGGGGAAGAGGCACGTCAGTCTGCGGTCATAGATTCGTTATCGGTGGTACTGGCCAGTAAAGGGATCACCGTACCGCGGGAGCTGACGGCCAGTATTTTCCGCTGGTTCCTCAACACCGAAAATATGCTTACCGAGCAGTTTAATTATGATGTTGAGCAGGGGCTTTCCCAACTGAACGGCAATATTGTTTATGCAGATATTAATCAGTTGTTTAATGAGATTATCGAGTCTCCGAAAACCTATGGCTTCGACAATATCCTGGTCCCGATCTGTGGTATAGGCACCGGGGCACCGAGGTGTAATGAGGATACGGCGAATTTTCATAACGATCAGGTTTATCTCTTTTCTGACTGGTTCCATCCAAGCCCGGTGGCCCATGAAGTTCTGGCCCGGTACATGATGTCGATTATTGATGCCCCTTTGCTGGTCAGCAGCCTGCAACAGGGCGTTCTGAATGTTCAGTCAGACAGACACCTGTATATGGATGGACAACTGCAGACCCTCCGTTCATTAGACGGTCGGGAAAAAGTGACAGTCTTCGGCGGGTACAGTGGTAAGTATGCCAGAGTTCGTGACAATATTTCCTCGTTCAACGGGCATGGTCTTGCCAGCAATGCGCTGCTGGGTTTCGCCATACAACCAGTGGAAGGCGTCCTGGTGGGGGGAACGTACAGTACCGGCTATAACCGTTATCAGTCAGCATCCCTGTTCAAATATAGCTATAGCAGTTCCATTATGGGGATATTCAGCCAGCTTAAAATGGCTAACGGGCTCTGGGGAAATGTGGATTTCAGCAGCGGCAGCGTCAATTTCCAAAATATTACGAGACAGATCCAGTTGGGGAGTGCGCTGAGAAACGAAAAAGGTAACAGTCGTGGACGGTTCAGCGGTGTTGCGGTAAAAGCCGGCTATGATTTACAGCTTAATCGTTATCTGACTACGGGGCCGGTGCTGGGCTTTAGCTATGACCGTGCGCGTATCAATGGCTATCATGAACAAGCAGACAGCAGTACCTCAATGCGTTTTGGCGGACAGAATGTTAACCGCCGTCAGTTTACCGGTGGATGGCGTATCGAAGCGAACGGATTGCGGGTTAACCCTTACCTTGAACTTGCGTATCGGCATGAAAACATTTCGGCGACATCCGGGATTACCGCAGCACTGAAGAGTACCGGGACGTCGTTCCGCCGTGATGATGCAGGAAAAAAGACCTCTCAATGGCTGGAAGCCAGACTGGGGATGAATTCTGCACTGTCTGAAAATCTCGGGGTGCATGCAGTCATTAATCTCAATAGCGGTAGTGGAGGAAATACCAGCATTAACTATGCCACGGGCCTGAATTACTCATTCTAGTGATCACCGGAGCAGGCAGGCTGGACAGAACATCTGGTCAGTCTGCCCCGGTAGCTCATCTGAAACTATCCGCTATCCTGGTCTGAGAACCGACAGAGGTCAGTCATGCCCGGCAAAAGTCATAACACACAGATAGAAATGATCCAGATATATCGTGCTATAGCGGCGCTGGCTGTGATTATTTATCATTACAGCTGGTTTGCTTTCCCGCTGGGACAGACATTTTTACGCAGGGGATATCTGGGGGTAGATATTTTCTTTATGGTCAGCGGATTTCTGGCATGGACAACAACACGCCATTTACCCGCAGGCTGGCGCAGCAGTACGACATATCTGCTGCGGCGGGGGTTTCGGATTATTCCAGCCTATGCATTTATCACATTAGGATATGCCGTATTTTTTTATTACTATTCTCCGCAACCGGAGCTGGGATTAAATACACTGAAGTCACTGTTGTTCATCCCCTTAAATGGCGGAGGATCTCCGTCCTATGGTTTTCCGTTGCTTGATAATGGCTGGACGCTGAATTACGAGTTTTTTTTTATCTGCTGGTTACGCTGAGCCTATTGTTACCCCGCTACCGGTATGGCGTTCTGGTGATTATATTAATCGCTTGTATTATGCTATTGCCACGGGGGAACATACTGTCCCTTCAGCAGAAGGATCCCCGGTTTTACTGGCAGTATCTCTGTATGATCAGCGATACGATTAATATGGATTTTCTTGCAGGGATTATCACTGCGATGCTCTACCAGAAAATGTCCGTACGTGCAGGCATTCAGCATTGGTTAATGATGCTGGCATCGGTGATTTATTTCATTGCTGCCGTCGGCTGGTTATATAAACCGTTCGGGGAACTCGGAAATAATCATACCAGTGTAATGACCTTGCCGTGTCTGCTGGTTTTTTTATCCGGGCTGAAACTCAGTAAAGTGAGAAGAATAAATTATTCCGGCTGTTTACTTTTTATAGGTGAAATATCCTATTCACTTTATCTGTTGCATATGGCTGTTATTTTTACGGTGATTGAATTATTTACGTGGTTCTTCGGGAACGACTATTTTGAGGTTTTTTCTCATCGTTTTAATTTGCTCTGCATAAGTTTTGGGATCACTCTTCTTTTATCCTGCGGGTATTATTCTCTGATTGAAGTCAGGTTTTCCCGCTGGCTGAGAATTAATTTTTTCAAATTTATTGGTTTATAAAATATTAAACTAACTCATTATCTTCACGGAGTTTTTATGAATAGTGAAAGGAAATCACGCAGCAATAAAAAGACCGAAATCCTGAAGGCTCTGGAAGAGTTATGCCTGGAAAATGGTTCGTCATCCGGGGGCAGCGGGGCGCTACCGGAGCTGCAGCACTGGCCGAAAACCCGGCAAATTTCAGACCGTTGTGATACCAGTATTTATGTGACCCGTGCCATCCTGTTACAGCTGGTGGATGAGGGAAAAGTTCTGAAGTCTCCGGAGCTCTATTTTAACTCTTTACGCTGGTATATCCGTAAGCGCTGACAATAGCCGGTATCCGTTGATTTATCTGAAAGCAGCAGTCCCCCGGAACCGGGACTGCTGAAAATGATTAAGGACAGGCCATTGCGGTATAGCATTACTCTCTGGTGAACAGACGACGTTTGACGTTCATTAAGAATTCACGGTACGACATACCGCTGGCAGAAACAACAATACGCTGGGCAATCAGCAGGCCTGCCGCCATATAGAGAAAGGCGAATAACCAGTCAGTAAAGGCCGGATCTCTATGGGTCACAAGGTAGTGCTGCGTAGAGAGGGATACCGGCATCAGGACAAAAATGGCCGTCACCAGGCCCGGAGAGTAATACCGGGTGGGTGACATCCGGATAGCCAGCAGATGGGCGATGACTTCCAGTAAACCCAGCAGCATCGGAGCAATTGCCAGGAATAAAACTCCCGGAAAGAAGAACGGGATAAAGACGATAAAGATGACATAACAGGAGGTGATAATCTGCCCGAAATGCAGGTCGTCCCCTTTAAAATTTAGCTGACTGGCAATCATTTCGGTGAATCCCCCCGGGAAGCGGCCTTCTTCCCACAAATGTAAGGTGATCCCGAAAATAAACAGGCCTGACATTCGTTGTGTTACAGGCATGAGCTGCCAGTGAGTCAGTGTGTAGATCAGTATGGCAATGGCCGCCAGACTGAATAACGCCAGATTATGCTTAATTATAAATTGCTTCATTTATTTTCTCCGTTATTCAGCATGGATAATGACCTGTTACACGGTTGACGGCAACCCATGCCGTTCTGAGATCCCGCAGACCCAATACCAGGGATTGCCGGGCATTGATCAAACTGTATTCGCTATTAAGAACGTTATGGTCAGCCCGCCTTCATAGGGCGACTGAAGCAGCGACTATTCTTCTTGTGCATTATGGCGCAGTCAGTTAGCGGTAGGTCCCGGGCTGGCCGAAAATAAGGATATAGCCAGTGTAACGCCGTTGTACCCCGCAGCGATAAATCATCATCAGGCGTAGGGGACGAAATTTGCCTTGCTGTATGTTAGCGGGTACACAGTGACTATCCTGACGGTAAGAAGCTGACCGTGCAGGCGTTCAGTCAGCGACCGGCAGAGAACACTGATTATTTTCCCGGATGCGCTGGATGAAGATAATGAACGGTATGGACGGGTCGTGATCCCTGAGTTATTGACTCCGTCGGTGACAATGACCGATTTTGTACACAATGAAGGGATGAGTCGGATTCAGACAGTCAGGAAAATAGTCAGCGAAGTACTGTATTCCGGAAAATGGTTACTCGTCGTTGCCTTTTATGCTCAGCATTGTAACGTCCTGCATGATGCTGATAGTCGCTGATAACAGAGTTCCCGGGCCGGTCAGGGAGATCACTGGCTGAACATTTGAAACGCGTTACGCAGGCGTAACTGACGGCCATAGCCAGTACGGTGTCACAAGCCTGACCCGGGAAACTGTTTATGCATTCTCCGGCAGGCCTATTTGCGTCAGCTCTTTTCACTCAGATAACCTGCCCTCTGACTCCCGGAATATCCTGTAAGTACCGGGAACCGGGAAGACAGGTCGGCAGGGCAGGGACGGATCAATATGTCTGCTGAGTTCCCGGCCTATCGGTGTCTGCATAGCATTTAAGATAATCGTCTGCCGAAGACAGTCGATATTCCGGGAAAAGATATCTGCAAGGCACCTCTCTGTGTCATGAGCTTTCCTGTGATGTCATCAGGGATTGACCAGGCGTCCGATAGCGCGGAAAAAGCTTTTGTTCCGGTGTCCTTTTTTGATAGCCCCTTCCCGGTAAAAATAAACTTTCCTCAGATTACAATGCAGGAGCTCAGCGATTTCTTTCGTGTTCAGGTTATAAAGATAACCGCGTAATAGCGATACCTGCTCTTTGGTCAAATCCAGACGGCTATGAAATATAACGCTATAATTTCTTTTACATTTTCCCTGATTGTCACGACAGAGAATACGAATAAAAAAACTGAAGTCGTCCAGAGGAAGCCGTTTATCCAGTTCAAAGTCAGCATTTTTAATATACATAAACTGGTGTAACACCGAGAGCAGACAAACCTTACAATGTGGATTTGCCGATTTTATCTTTAAAATATCATTTTCGGGGTCGATAACTATCGGACAGGTTGTCAGTATGTCATAAAATACGAAATCGAAATCCCTTACTGAACGATGATTTAGTAGTGCTTCTACCGAAGTAAAAGTGTAGACGATAATATTGTCAGAAATGTGCCTGCATATAGAAGAAATTGCCATGCAGGTATAGTTACAGGTATCGATAATGGCAATGGAACGAATGACTTCCTTGTTATTCATATAGCACCATATTTATATTATTCTGTTGATTTTTATAGGGAATTGGTTTTCTTGATTTTTCCGAAGTCAGTGTAAAACGTTATAAGCGTACCGGAGTATTATCTTTGGCTATTTTTCATCCTGTCGGATGGAGGTTTTAAACACTGGCATGCTTGAATTATCATCGGATTATGTCAGCTATTTGCCCTCTGTTCTATAGAGTCAGCAAAAATTATTTAAAAATAAGAATATTTCAGTTTTCTCTATTAGGCGGGTAACGATATTTAATAGTGTCTTCCTGTAGTTGAAATTGGGATAATAACTTATTTTTAGCAACTAATTTACGGCATTACCTTTATAACCGGCGTGGGGGAAATAATTGATTCCGGCAGTATAAGCCCGGAGCTTACATTTTCTTTACCGCGATATTTTTATCTGTGCATCAGTGTGTAAGACAGATAAGTATCGATGAACATTAGGAGGCAAATATCTGACAAGGATCACATATCTTCTCAAAGCTTCGTGAGAATGGCTGAAAAGCGTTTATTCCCCGGGCTGTTGCGCGTACAGTTACGCGTAACAGTTAGTGGTATGGGGGCAGAAAATGAGTAACTTATTTAACCTGAGCGGAAAGCGAGCCTTAATCACCGGGTCTACCCAGGGTCTGGGATTACTAATGGCTTATGGACTAGGTGAGCATGGTGCCGAAGTCATTATCAATGGCCGCAACAGGGAGCGTTGCGAACACGCCGTGACGCAATTACAGCAGGCAGGAATAACGGCACATGCCTGCGCATTTGATGTCACAGACCCGCAAGCCGTAGCGCAAGCAATTGAACAGATAGAGACGGGTACCGGTCCGCTGGATATTCTGATTAATAATGCGGGCATTCAGTTCCGTACACCTTTCACCGATTTTCCGGTTGAACAATGGGATAACATAATGAATGTTAACCAGAAATCAGTATTTCTGGTGTCTCAACAGGTTGCCCGCAGGATGATTGAGCGTAAGCGTGGAAAAATCATCAATATCTGTTCCATGCAAAGCGAATTAGGCCGCGACAATATTACACCGTATGCCGCATCCAAAGGTGCAGTAAAAATGCTGACTAAAGGCATGTGTGTTGAACTTGCCCGGTATAATATTCAGGTTAACGGTATTGCGCCGGGTTATTTCGATTCAGAAATGACATCGGCACTGGTCAATGATAAACAGTTCACTGACTGGCTATGCCACCGGACTCCTGCAGCCCGCTGGGGCAAACCTGAAGAACTGAAAGGAGCCGCTGTCTTCCTTGCCGCGCCGGCTTCTGATTTTGTGAACGGCCATATCCTGTTTGTTGATGGCGGCATGTTAGCGTCAGTTTAATCCGTCCGGGCGGGAGGCGATGCTCCCGCCAGTAAACGATCCCGCCTCTGCCTTTATCACTGACCGTAGACGTCACTGTGCCTTGTGTCTCCGGGTGATGGCCCGCATTACGTCAGACAGGGTTATCCGGGCAGTATCTGCATTTCACAGGTAGACTACCCGCGAAAAAAATACTTACAGGAAATGTTATGAAACGAAACCGTATGTCCCTGCAGGATATCGCGACCCTGGCAGGCCTGACAAAAATGACGGTAAGCCGCTATATGCGTGATCCGTCTAAGGTTTCAGAGCGTAGCAGATGTGCTATTGATGAAGTGATGCGCCAGCATAATTATATTCCTAACCGGTTACCGGAAATGCTGTCGGGGGCGGGGAGCAAAACGCTTGGTGTGATCATTCCGTCTTTCCGGAATCAGATTTTTTCAGATGTGCTGGAAGGTATTCAGCAGGTCGCAGAAAAGCATGGTTATCAGACAATTATTGCCAGTGATAACTATGATCCGCTGACCGGACAGGAAAAAATAATCACTCTGCTCTCCTACCATATTGATGGTTTACTGCTGACCGGTACACAGCACACTCAGACAGCCAGAGATTACCTGAAAACATCCGGTATTCCGGTGGCTGAGCTGATGGAAATAACTTCTGATCCACTGGATATTCAGGTCGGATTTGATAACCGGCAAGCCGCTTTTGATATGACCGGTGAATTTATCAGGCGCGGTAAAAAACAGATGGCCTTCATCGGTGCGATGGATGATCCGCGTGATGTCAGCCGCTATCAGGGGATGACGCAGGCATTACAGGAATATGGATTGTCAGGGCATCACTATGTCCCCGGAGCAATCTCCTCGATGGTGTTAGGTCGCCGGTTATTTCAGCAAATCATCGCACAGCATCCGCAAACTGATGCAATATTTTGTACGAATGATGATCTGGCGATGGGCGTATTGCTGGAGTGTCAGGCGCGTCGGATCAGGGTCCCTGAAGATATCGCGATTGCCGGTTTCCACGGTCTGGATATCGGTTCAGCAAATCAGCAAAAACTCGCCAGTGTGATCACACCAAGGCTGGAAGCAGGTCAGGTCGCTACCGGGTTGCTGATTGCACAGCTGGAAGGTCGCCGAACAGCGGGCAGTGAAACCGTGGATCTCGGGTATCGTCTGTTTACCGGCGATACTCTCTGAAAGCAGCGACAGGCGGTAAAGCCTGTCGTATAGTGTTCGCTGACAGGTGTCTGACTAATGTCGCGAGCGAACCAGCTGATAGCGACGGGTCAGATATTCTACCGGCGCACTCCAGATATGAACCAGACGGGTAAAAGGAAATACTAAAAAGAGTGTCATTCCTAGCACCAGGTGTACCCGATAGATCATGTCCACGCCATCCAGAAACGAGGCTGCATTACCCCGGAAAAAGACGATAGATTGTGCCCAGCCTGCCAGCTTCATCATTTCCTCGCCGTCCATATGACGGCTGGAAAACAGGATGGTCGTTACCCCGAGACAAGCCTGGAGCACCAGTAAACTCAGGATAAGAATATCGGCGTGGGTAGAGGTCGCCCGGACACGGGGGTTATACAGCCTGCGTTTCAGCAGTAATCCCCCTCCGATCACCGTCATGATGCCGCAAACACCTCCGGCCACCATGGCTATCTTTTGTTTCGTTGCAATCGGCAGGAAGGACTCATAGACCCAGTGCGGGGTCAGTAAACCAAACAGATGCCCGAAGAAAATTCCGAGAATACCGATGTGAAACAAATTGGAGGCCAGCGTCATGCCTTTTTTATCCAGCATCTGGCTGGAAGAAGCCCGCCAACTGTACTGGCCGTAATCGTAACGTAACCAGCTTCCTGCCAGAAACACCGTTCCGCACAGGTAAGGGTAAAGATCAAACAGAAAAGTATTCAGCCAGCCTATCATTTGACACCTCCGGCAGATAAATCCAGATACTGCGGTGTGACCTGGTCACGGAAGCGCTGGCGGTATTGTTGTTGTGCCGCATTCTTACATGCCGGATCTTCAATAAATTTCACCTGCTCTTCCTCCCAGATAGCATCCATTGCCTGCGGAGTATCATCGCGGGATTCTCCGGCAATTTTATCAAGCACAGTGTGGCTACGTAGCGGGCTGTCAGCCAGCACTAACAATTGGTCAAATAACACCCGATAGTCACTGCCCCGCTGTGTCAGACGACCGCCGAGCAGAGCCAGTATTTCAGCGATATCCCGTAACCCCTGACGGCATTCCTCTTCCGTGCACAGCGACAGATATTCCAGATACACCGGCAGGTAGTCGGGCAGCTCACGGCAATCCGGTTGCAATCCTGCAGCCTGGTATTGCGTCATTAAGTCGACCATCGCTTGTCCGCGGTCACGCGACTCCGCATGGACGTGTTCAAACAGCAGCAGTGAGGTGGCGCGTCCACGGTCAAAGGTTTCACACCATTCCTGCTGACGATCCAGTAACGGAGCCTGCAAGTAACGTTGAGTAAATTCGAGTAACTCCGGTGATCCTGCGGTGATAACTGCTAATATTTCTTCTGACGCTTCCCACAGTTCCTGAGAAGGATATTCCAGCATCACAGCAATCAGTTTTAATGGCTGCATCACTGATCTCCTGTTTTTTCGGACACATTGATGGCATCGATCCGGCGGCTGTTAAACAAATTAAAACGGGTATCACTCCCGTGGCAGCCATCACCGAAGGTAAATCCGCATCCGCTTTTTTCCGGGAATGCATGTCCGGCCATTTCACGGTGACCGGAAGGCACGACAAACCTGTCTTCATAGTTGGCAATGGCCAGATAGCGGTACATTTCTTCTGCCTGAGCCACTGTCAGTCCTGTCTCTTCAAGAGCCCGGGTATCGGTTTTGCCTTCCACCGTTTGAGCGCGTTTATAATGGCGCATCGCCATCATGCGTTTTAATGCTGAAATTACCGGGGCGGTATCACCGGCTGTCAGCATATTAGCCAGATACTGAACCGGAATACGTAGTTCTTCTACTGCCGGTAATACGCCATCGCTGGTTAAAGCCCCGGATTCAGCAACCGACTGAATCGGGGAAAGCGGTGGTACATACCAGACCATAGGCAGGGTACGGTATTCAGGATGTAACGGCAGAGCCAGCTTCCAGTCCATGGCCAGTTTCCAGACCGGCGAATTTTTTGCTGCTTCCAACACATTCTGCGGGATCCCTTGTTGTTGTGCTGCAAGGATCACCTGCGGGTCATTGGGGTCCAGGAAAATATCAGACTGGCGCTGATAAAGATCCTGTTCATTTTCCGTGGTAGCGGCCTCAGAGATCTTATCGGCATCATAGAGCAAAACGCCCAGGTAACGGATCCTGCCGACGCAGGTCTCGGAGCAAACGGTAGGCATACCTGCTTCTATACGCGGATAGCAGAAAATACATTTTTCAGACTTTCCGCTTTTCCAGTTGAAGTAGATCTTCTTGTACGGACAACCACTGATACATAAACGCCAGCCGCGGCAGCGATCCTGGTCTATCAGGACAATACCGTCTTCTTCACGCTTATAGATAGCACCGCTCGGGCAGGTTGCAACACACGACGGGTTCAGGCAATGCTCACAGAGGCGTGGCATATACATCATGAACGTATGTTCAAACTCGCCATAGATTTGCTTTTCCATATTCGCAAAGTTCTGGTCCGCTGAGCGTGTTTCAAATTCACCTCCGAGAATTTCTTCCCAGTTCGGGCCTGAGGTGATCTTATCCATGCGCTGACCGGTGATTAGCGAGCGGGGACGTGCCGTCGGCTGGTGTTTCCCCTGTGGCGCATTGTGCAGGTGCTGGTAATCGAAGGTAAAAGGTTCGTAATAGTCATCGATCCCCGGGACCAGCGGATTGGCAAAAATTTTACTTAATACCCCGACCTTGTTGCCGAGGCGAGGCTCCAGCCGGCCGTTGATTTTGCGGATCCACCCGCCGCGCCATTTTTCCTGATCCTCCCATGCGGTCGGATAACCTGTGCCGGGTTTACTCTCCACGTTATTGAACCAGGCATATTCCATACCTTCACGACTGGTCCAGACATTTTTACAGGTCACGGAGCAGGTATGACAGCCAATACATTTATCAAGGTTCAGAACCATACCTACCTGGGAACGTATTTTCATTGGTTAGCCTCCTGAACCTGATCATGGCCTTCATCGTCCAGCCAGAGAATATTTTTCATTTTGCGGACAATAATAAATTCATCACGGTTGGAACCCACGGTTCCGTAGTAGTTAAACCCGTAGCACTGATGGACATAGCCGCCGATCATATGTGTGGGTTTAGGGCTGATACGGGTCACTGAGTTATGGATCCCCCCACGCATCCCCGTCACCTCGGAACCAGGGATATTCGTAATACGTTCCTGTGCGTGGTACATCATGGTCATACCTGCAGGGACACGCTGACTGACCACGGCCCTGGCGGTCAGAGCCCCGTTACTGTTAAAGGCTTCAATCCAGTCGTTATCGCGGATGCCCATCTCTCTGGCATCTTCCTCGCTCATCCAGACAATCGGTCCGCCGCGCGAAAGCGTCAGCATCAGCAGATTTTCGCTGTAAGTGGAGTGGATCCCCCATTTCTGATGAGGAGTCAGAAAATTCAGTGTCTTCTCCGGATAGCCATTGGAAGGAATATGCTGCATTTTCTCAACACTACGCGTATTGATCGGCGGTCTGTAGCTAACCAGACTTTCTCCGAAGGCCCGCATCCAGGGGTGATCCTGGTAAAGCTGCTGGCGTCCGGTCAGAGTACGCCAGGGGATCAATTCATGGACGTTGGTATAACAGGCGTTATAAGAGACGTGTTCATCTTCCAGTCCTGACCAGGTCGGGCTGGAGATGATCTTTCTTGGCTGTGCCTGGATATCACGAAAACGGATCTTCTCTTCCTGTTTTGGCAGGGCTAGATGGGTATGGTCGCGTCCGGTAATTTCACCCAGAGCCTCCCAGGCTTTTACGGCGACTTGTCCGTTAGTTTCCGGGGCCAGTGCCAGGATCATCTCTGCGGCATCAATGGCCGTATCAAGCTGTGGCTGACCTTTGCCTGCGCCTTCAGCCCGGGTGTGATTCAGCTGACGCAGCAGTTCGACTTCCTTATCTGTGTTCCAGGAGATCCCTTTGCCGCCATTACCCAGCTTTTCAAGTAACGGACCGACAGAGGTGAATCGTTCACTGAGGGCGGGGTAGTCACGTTCAACCACCATGATATGCGGTGCCGTTTTACCCGGTTGCAGTTCGCATTCACCTTTGTGCCACTGTTTCACCTCGTAAGGTTGCGACAGTTCTGCAGGGGAGTCATGCTGGATAGGTAACAGCACCACATCTTTCTCTACCCCGAGGTGACCCGGACAGAGTTCAGAGAAGGTTCTGGCAATCTCTTTGTAGATTTCCCAGTCACTGCGGGATTCCCATACCGGGTCGACGGCTGCCGACAGCGGATGGATAAAGGGATGCATATCCGACGTATTCATATCGTCTTTTTCATACCAGGTGGCCGTCGGTAAAACGATATCGGAAAACAGGCAGGTACTGGACATCCTGAAGTCGAGTGTCACCAGCAGGTCCAGTTTTCCTTCCCGGGCGGGAGTCTGCCAGTCTGCTTCTTCCGGAGACATTTCCGGGTCTGCTACGGTTTCATCGCCCTGGATACCGCTGTCTATCCCTAACAGATAACGCAACATATATTCATGGCCTTTCGCCGACGATCCCAGCAGATTTGAGCGCCATACAAATAAATTTCGGGGATGGTTATTACCGCTGTCCGGTTGTTCACAGGCAAAACGTAACTCACCTTCCTTCAGTGCCGAAACGGTATAATCAACCGGGGATACGCCGGCCTTTTGGGCCATTGAAGCAATGGTCAGAGGGTTAGTATTCAGTTGCGGCGAAGACGGCAACCAGCCCATTCGTTCAGCACGGATGTTAAAATCAATCAACTGGCCGCTGAAGGCTTTTTTATCTGCCAGCGGAGATAACAACTCCTGTGTGGAGAGTTTCTCGTAGCGCCACTGGCTGGAGTGATTATAGAAAAAGGACGTCCCGTTCATATGGCGTGGCGGACGGGTCCAGTCCAGCGCAAATGCCAGCGGTTGCCAGCCGGTTTGGGGTCGCAGCTTTTCCTGACCGACATAATGCGCCCAGCCACCGCCGCTTTGTCCGACACAGCCGCAGAAGATCAGCATGTTCATCAGGCCGCGGTAATTCATATCCATGTGGTACCAGTGGTTCATACCGGCACCGACGATTATCATAGAGCGACCGTGGGTCTTGTGTGCGGTGTCGGCAAACTCGCGCGCGATGCGGATAATCTGATCCCGGGGAACGCCACAGATTTGTTCTGCCCATGCCGGGGAGTAGGCTTTTATTTCATCATAGGAGGTGGTGGCCTGAGTATCGCCCCAACCGCGATCGATGCCGTAATTCCCTAAGGTAAGATCATAAACGCTCACGACCTTCGCCTGTGTACCGTCAGCAAGAGTCAACAGTTTTGCCGGTAAGGTATGGACCAGTACCGGAGAGTGTTCGACATGGCGAAAATGCGGTGATTGCTGGCCACCGAAATAAGGGAAGGCCACTTCTGCCAGTTGATCATAATCTTCTGCCAGGCTGAGGCGTAATGTAGTCTCTTGTCCGCCTGCACGGGCCTCCAGGTTCCACCCGCCTTTCTGTCCCCAGCGGAAACCCGCTGAACCATTTGGGATCACTAACTGTCCGTCATGGTTAATCGCGACAGTTTTCCAGTCCGGATTATTACTTTCACCGAGGTTATCAGCCAGATCAGCGGCTCTTAACAGACGGCCTGCGCTGTAATAACCTTCATCGGTTTCTTCCAGTACGACCAGCATCGGCATATCTGTGTAGCGCCGGCAATAATTAATAAAATAGTCGCTGGGGTTATCGAGGTGAAACTCCCTGAGGATGACATGGCCCATCGCCATCGCCAGAGCCGCATCGGTTCCCTGTTTGGGGGCCAGCCATTGGTCACTGAGTTTCGCGACTTCAGCATAATCGGGGGTGATGGCGACAGTTTTCGTTCCTTTATACCGGACTTCAGTGAAGAAGTGAGCATCAGGAGTACGGGTTTGCGGGACATTCGATCCCCAGGCAATGATATAGGCAGAGTTATACCAGTCTGCCGATTCAGGCACATCCGTCTGTTCACCCCATGTCATCGGGGAAGCCGGTGGCAGGTCGCAGTACCAGTCGTAAAAACTCAGGCAGGTGCCTCCCATCAGAGAGAGATAGCGTGTACCCGCCGCATAAGAAACCATCGACATGGCCGGTATCGGAGAGAAACCCGCCACCCGATCCGGGCCATAATTTTTGACGGTCCAGATATTGGCAGCCGCAATTAGCTGGTTCAGTTCATTCCAGTCTGAACGGACAAAACCACCTTTTCCGCGGGCTTTTTTATAGCGGGCAGTTTTTTGCTCATCACGGACAATACTGTCCCAGGCATCGACCGGGTCGCTGAATTCCTGGCGGGCTTCGCGCCATAACTGGATTAACTGCTTGCGGACTAAGGGGTATTTGAGGCGGTTTGCACTGTAGATATACCAGGAGTAACTGGCTCCGCGCGGACATCCGCGCGGTTCGTGATTAGGTAAGTCTGAACGTGTACGTGGGTAATCAGTTTGCTGGGTTTCCCAGGTCACCAGACCGTTTTTTACATAGATCTTCCAGCTACAGGAACCTGTACAGTTAACGCCGTGGGTAGAACGGACAATTTTATCGTGCTGCCAGCGCTGCCGATAACTATCCTCCCAGTCACGGTTACTGTTCATCGTCTGACCATGATCTTTTGAAAACGTGCTGCCTTTTTGCTTAAAGTAGCGGAGTTTATCCAGTAGTTTGCTCATATTTTCCTCCGTACAGAGTCGCTTGTTTCGGCGTTGACTCTGTCAGGTATCCGGTAGGTAAAATGCCCGCTGAGCGGGCATACGCTTTTATTGTTTTGCGGGTTTTTTACGACCGTAGACCAGCCCGGTGACCAACAGGCCAACCACGTAAAATACCAGGAAAATTACCATTGCCCCCACCGGGGAACCGGTGAGATCCAATGAACTACCAAAGGCTTTAGGGATAAAGAATCCGCCGAATGCGCCAATTGCGGAGATAAAGCCCAGCGCGGAGGCAGTTTCAGTCACTGCGAGTTGCTGAACTTTGTCTTCGCTGACACCGTCTTTCAGCGCCTTATTGATAGTCAGCTGACGGAAGATCACAGCGATCATCTGAAAGGTGGAGCCACTCCCCAGCCCGGCGGTCAGGAAGAGCCCCATAAATACGGCATAGAATGCGGTGAAATTACCGTGGCTAGTGCCCCCGACCGGCAGCGTGAAAAACAGTAATCCGGTGAATAACACCATAAAAAGGTAATTAATGAGGGTGACGCGAACTCCGCCGAACTTATCGGAGATCATGCCGCCGAACGAACGGGCAAGTGCACCGATGAAAGGGCCAAAAAAGGCCAGTTTGAGAATATCGACTCCCGGAAACTGCGTTTTTGCCAGCATGGCAAATCCGGCGGAGAAACCAATAAACGAACCAAAAGTGGTCAGATACAAAAAACTCAGTAACCACATATGGCCGCGTTTAAGTACCGGCAACTGCTGGCGGATAGACAACCGGGTGCCCGGAACATCATTCATCGCAAACCAGGCGGCCAGTGTTGCGATAACCAGCAGGGGGACCCAGACCCAGGCGGTATTCGCCAGCCACAGCAGGCTGCCATCCGCCTGAGTGACGCTTTTACCACCGAGCAGACTAAATAACGGGACGACAAGAACCAGCGGAGCGACCAGTTGCATCACACTGACGCCGAGGTTCCCCAACCCCCCATTGATGCCAAGTGCGCTACCCTGACGTGCTTTCGGGAAGAAGAAGCTGATATTCCCCATACTTGAAGCAAAGTTTGCGCCGGCAAAACCACACAGCAGAGAGATAATAATGAAAGTGGAATAGCGGGTGCTGGTATCCTGTACCGCGATACCCAGCCAGAGACACGGGATAATCAGGATCACTGTAGAAATCGCCGTCCATTTCCTGCCACCGATTAACGGCACCATAAAAGAGTAAGGTACGCGCAGGATAGCTCCCGAAAGTGCAGGGAGGGCAGTTAACATAAATAGTTGATCAGTCGTAAAATTAAATCCGGCTTTGTTCAGATTAATAGAAACAGCGCTGAACAGCATCCAGACGCAAAAAGAGAGTAATAACGCAAACACTGACACCCACAGGTTCCGCTGCGCTATTTTTTTTCCGCTTTGCTCCCAGAACTGACTGTTTTCCGGCTCCCACTGCTGCAGCAGTCCGGAGTTTTTTCTCTTTGATAACGACATGGCTAAGCTCAGTGTTAATAGTTGATAGAGAAATTACCTGGTGTCAGGTAACGACAGGGTTAATGGATGAACGAATAATTAATGATAATCTTTCTTATCTATTGATATCTTTTTATTGTATTGCTACTGCGTAATTAATATATCCTGGCAAATGAGATGCCTGGTTTGATCTTAAACATGTTTCAGGAACTATTAATTTCGTGATGACATGCTTTGTTACTTACATTAAGATTTAATTAATTATTCACATTAATTAAATTATATTTCCCGGATCCCTGAGGATTAAAGATGAAATTCAGGACTCTTAGCGGATGAAATTATTTCATCCGTATACTTATCCGTTTTTTTATGGAGTTTGTGGTACAGATGAACGACTGACCCGACAATAATCAGACCGGGAGTACGAATACCGTCACAGAGTGCGGACAGTTCATTGAGTTGACCGATCCTGACGCGCTGCTGCGCCCGGGTACCATTTTCAATTACAGCGACCGGGGTATGTTTACCGGCACCAGCGTTCTGAAGCTGTGCACAGATATCAGCAGCCCGCTGTACCCCCATATAAATCACCAGAGTTTCGTCATCGCTGAAAGTCGTTAGCGGAACTGATATGGCGGAAGGTTGCCGGTGTCCGGTGATAAAGCGCACGCCTGAAGCGTGTGCACGGTGTGTCAGTGGAATTAATGCACTGGCGGCGCAGCCACTGGCCGCGGTAATACCGGGAACAACGGAGCAGGGAATACCTGCGGCTTGCAGAGCTTCCAGCTCTTCTCCGCCCCGGCCGAAAATAAGCGGATCACCACCTTTCAGCCGCACCACTTGTTGACCGGCTTCTGCCTCACGTATCAGGATGCGGTTAATCTCTTCCTGGGTATAACCAGGCTGACCGCATCGCTTTCCGGCAGCGATCCGTTTAACGTTCTGCGGGATCAGCGCCAGGATCTCATCAGACACCAGCAGATCATAAACCACGACATCGGCTTGCTGCAGGGATCGCAGGGCTTTCACGGTCAGTAATTCGGGATCACCCGGCCCTGCGCCGGTCAGTATCACCTGACCGGTCGCTGCCGGAAAATACGGCCAGGCATTACCCGGGACAGGGGATGTCATACACTGGTCACCGTATCGCCACCCGGTATAGCCGCCGGCAGAGTGCTTACCTGCACTGCGCCCTCAGAGACCCTCACCGCATACCCGGGGACGGAATAACGGTTGTCCTCCATACATAAACCATCACGCAGCCTGAAGTGCTGTTTTTTCAGCGGGCTGGCTACCCAGAGATCCCCCTGATGTTCAGCGATAATGCCCCGACTGAGTACACTTGCCTGAAAAAAAGGGTCAATGTTACTGATGGCATAAATCTGCACATCATCCCGCGGACGGAACAGAGCAACCTGATGATTTTCAACTAAAGCGCAGACGCCGGTACCAGGCAGAATATCGTTGACGTTACAAACAGTTATCCACTCAGTCATCATTTATCCTCCTGCAGGGCTACCGGAATGCGTTCTTCCGGTATTGCTGGCCGGTGTTGCTGGCCTTCGGGGACCATCTGAACCAGCATGTCACGTTGCGGACTGTTAACGAAATGATGGAACCGGACACGTGTCTCCGGGGTATCCAGGGTTTCACGCCATTCGCAGTGATATTTTTCCCTGAGTAAACGCAGGTCCTCTTCCGCCTGCTGAGCCATATTTAAGTGATCGTCGATGATCACTTTTCTCAGGTAATCGATCCCGCCTTCCAGGCTTTCGAGCCAGACCGAAGTACGTTGTAATTTATCGGCAGTGCGCAGATAGAACATCATAAAGCGATCGATATAGCGAACCAGTGTGGCCTGATCGAGGTCGGCCGCCAGCAGATCCGCGTGACGGGGTTTCATGCCTCCGTTACCACAGACATAAAGATTCCAGCCTTTTTCGGTAGCGATGACGCCAATATCCTTACTTTGTGCTTCAGCACATTCACGGGTACACCCGGAAACACCGAATTTCATTTTATGGGGAGTACGGATACCTTTGTAACGGTTTTCCAGCATGACCCCGAGTCCGGTGCTGTCCCCGACACCATAACGGCACCAGCGACTACCGACACAGGTTTTTGCCATGCGCAGAGCTTTGGCATAGGCATGACCGGTTTCAAACCCGGCATCCAGCAACCTCTGCCAGATCTCCGGTAAATCATCTTTCTGAACACCAAACAAAGCAATACGCTGTGAACCCGTGATCTTGCTGTACAGGGAGAATTCAGTCGCTACCTCACCGATAACCTTTAATTGTTGCGGGGTGATCTCCCCTCCGGGGCTACGGGGGATGACTGAATAGGTACCGTCCTTCTGGATGTTTGCCAGAAAGTTGTCGTTGGAGTCCTGTAACGGGACCAGTGCCGGTTGCAGGATATAATCATTCCATGCCGAGGCCAGCAGGCTGGCAATGGCGGGTTTACAGACTTCGCAACCGTATCCTTTACCGTATTGCCGGAGTAGTGCATCAAAGGTTTTGATTTGGCCGACCCGAATCAGATGAAACAGCTCCTGACGGGAGTAAGGGAAATGTTCACACAAATGGTGGGTGACTTCGATTCCCTGTCGTGTGAGTTCACTGTTCAGTACCTGCGTCAGTAGCGGAATACAGCCACCGCAACCGGTGCCGGCATGGGTGGTGGCTTTCAGTGCTGCTACGGTATGACATCCGTCGGCAATGGCTTTAATAATGGTGCCTTTACTGACATCAAAGCAGGAACAGATTTGAGCACTGTCCGGAAGCTTATCGACCCCCATCACCCGGCTTTCCCCTGCCGCATACGCAGGCAGGATCAGCTGGTCGGGATTTTCCGGCAGTTCAATGCCGTTCAGCATCAGTTGTAATAAATTAGCGTAATCGGAGGTATCTCCGACCAGCACGGCACCCAACAGCAGACGGTTATCAGCACTGACAATCAGACGCTTGTAAACCTCTTGATTTTCATTCAGATAAATATAGCTGCGGCAGCCCGGGGTGCGGCCATGAGCATCGCCCAGTCCGCCGACGTCGACCCCGAGTAATTTGAGTTTGGCACTCATATCGGCGCCATCGAATTCGGCGGGCTGATCACACAAGTGTGCGGCAACCACTCGTGCCATTTTGTATCCCGGGGCGACCAGCCCATAGACACGGTTTTCCCAACTGGCACATTCGCCGATGGCATAAATATCCGCATCACTGGTCTGGCACTGCTTATTAATCACAATTCCCCCGCGTTCAGCAGTCACCAGCCCGCATTGACGAGCGAGACTATCCTGCGGGCGAATACCGGTGGAGAACACAACAAAATCGGTTTCCAGAGAGGAACCGTCAGCAAATAACAGCGTCTTACGCGATTCGCTCCCCTGCTGAATAATCTGGCGGGTATTTTTTCCGGTGTGGACGTTAACCCCGAGACGTTCTATTTTTTTGCGTAGCTGTTCGCCCCCGGTCGTATCCAGTTGTTCGGCCATCAGTACACTGGAAAATTCGACGACATGGGTTTCAACACCGAGATTTTTCAGTGCCCCGGCCGCTTCAAGGCCCAGTAATCCGCCACCAATAACAACACCGCGTTTACTGCGTAGTGCACAGGCTTCTATTGCATTCAGGTCTTCAATGGTTCGGTAAACAAAGCAGTCAGGGCTGTTACTGCCTTCGATAGGGGGGATCCACGGATAAGAACCGGTGGCAATGACCAGCTTATCGTAACAGACCGTACGGCCAGCGGCTGAGCTTACCTCTTTACGCTGGCGATCAATGGTCAGTGCGCGCTCTGCGATAAAAACCTGAATATGATGTTTTCCGTAAAAATCTTCTCGAACCAGCGACAGATCTTCAGCGGTATGATGTGAAAAATAGGATGAGAGATGGACCCTGTCATACGCCTGGCGGGGTTCTTCGCAGAAAACAGTGATCTCATACTGGTTAGCGGGGGACTTATCGATCAATTCTTCGATAAAACGATGTCCCACCATACCATTTCCAATCACGCAGAGTCGTATAGTACGCATTGTGGCCTCACTGGAATGACAGAGGTATCACTCTACGATAAGGGAACTTCAGACGTGTTGATGTAAGTCAAATGCATCTTTAATCAGACAGACGTAATAAAACGGTATACCCCATAACAGGCGAGTGTAAGAGAATTCTGTATTCTCAGGGCATTACTTGTAAGAATAAAGATTGGCTGCTAGGTTTTTTACATAGCCTAAAAAAAGGGAAATGAAGATGAAAAAGACATTAACTGCTGTTGCTATTTCTATGACGTTCTTTACTGCGCATGTTTTTGCAGAAACGACTTCACAGCAGATTCAGGAACAGACTCAGCAGCTTAAAAATAGTGCATCAGAGACGACTGAGCAGGCTAAAGACCGCAGCGCGGAAATTGCTAACAAAACCAAACACCGTCTGCAGGAAAAAAATGAGCAGACAGTCAACAAGCTGAAAAACGGTGGTCACACCACTACTACTGACGCAGCGAAAGAGAAATCACAGAAAGCCTGGAACCGTACTAAAGAAGGTACTGAGAAAGGCTGGAACAAGACGAAAGAAACCACCCACAAAGCGGTGAATGGTACTCAGGAAGGTGCAACCAAACTTTGGAATAAAACCAAAGATGCGGCATCCGATACTAAAAGTGCTATCTCTGAAAAAGTAAACTGATAATCCGGGCCGTCAGGCACCCAAATCAGATTTTCAGCTAAAGGCCCTCTGCAGTTGCAGGGGGCTTTTTTATTGCCGGAGAAGAGTTATTGCACGGTGGAGTCCCGAGTCCCGGGGTATCCGTCGGAAGGCCGGTAAACGTTTAGCCACCACGAATGCGCGCAGTTCTTAATGCTTCCCGGAGAGATGATTCCGGATCTGTACCGGGGGTTGTGGAAGCCATGTCTGACGCCACCATCAACACACCGGTATCAGCGTTTATCAGATGACGTGACTATTCAGCAAGTATTGCGCTGGCAGTCACCGATGCACCGCCGCAGACGATCACCAGTACATTATCATCGGCGGAAAACTGAATTTTCCGGTCATACAACAGTGACAGCGAAACACCGCAGGCAGGTTCTGTCAGTACGCGGTGGTCATCAAGAAAAGTCCGGCAGGCACTCACCGCTTCTTCATCGGAGACCAGCATACTGTGAACGTTGTGACGGGTTGCAACATCGAATGCATTTCTGCACACCTGGCTTGCGGCGAGTGTTGTGGCTATGCCACTGACAACCGGTAATCTGACGAGTTCGCCGGCATTCACCGAGGCATTCAGTGATGCCGTACCATAAGTTTCGCCGGCATAAACAGGGATATGCCCTAACTGGTGCCTGAGCAGTCCCTGAACGACACCTGAAAGTAAACTGCCCCCTCCGACAGACAGAACAACCGCATCAGGGGTTACTCCTTCTTCTATGACTTCATCAATGATTGAGCTGATCCCCTCCCACAGATGCGGGTCATCGAATGGATGAATATAAACCGTGTTACCGCTGGTGAGCGATAATGCGTGATCGTTAGCCTCGCTCCAGACTTTTCCGTGAACAATCAGTTGTGCACCTTCGCGGAGAATAAGTTGCCTTGCCATTAACGAGGTGGTTTCCGGTACTACGACCGTTACCGGCAGTCCCAGCTTTCTGCCACTGTGTGCCACAGAGATCCCGGCGTTCCCCCCGGAGGAACTGACAAAGCCGGTGGCTCCTTGCTCTGCATAATACCGGCATGCATTGGCTGCGCTGCGGAGTTTAAATGAACCGGTGGGCTGAGCCGATTCCATTTTTAGCCAGACATTGGTTTCTAAGCATTCACTCAGAGGAAGCGAATTTATAAGCGGGGTTTTGATACTTATTCTCATTCGTGGGTGCCTGTATTAGTAAATAAGGAAATTTATACGAAGAAAAAGGGGTGATAATATTTCAGAAAGTCTGCTTCTCTAACTTGTCACACCAGGGCAGTGACGGTAAAGAGATATTATTCCGGCACTGCGCCCTTTGCCCGGTCGCCCACGGCGGGATGCAGGCAGCAAGCCTTAATGCAAGGCGAACGGAATATTCACCGGTCTGACATAAAGAATGCATCCGTTTTCCCGCGTATCCGCTCTGAGCAGGTTCCGTCCGTTATACGTGAAGTAGTTTCAGTTGCCGCATGGCGGCGGCCGGGTTAAGGCCCGAAGGCGCGGGCCTTAACAATCCCCGCCCGGCGCAGGTCCTCGCTGTCCCCTCACTTATCGCTCCGGCCTGACGGCCCGCACGGATTCGCCGTCCTGGCTCAGCCGTGCTTTCGCCGGCGTCCATGCCGGCTCTGCCTGGCCGTCACTCTGCGCTCGGCGCTGCGGATAGCGCCCCAAAACCTGCTCTCCGGGCAGTAGTCCCCGTGTTTAGTCTTTTAAAATACGGAAAATGTCTTCTTGTCTGATGCTTGCACCGTGGGTCGGGCGAGAGGTCATGCTGAGCAGGAGCGAATCATGACCGGTCCGTAAAGAATATATGAGTGAGTGAAGGTACCGCGCAGCGGCGGGCAGGCTTGTCGCAAGGCAGGGAGTGCAGAGGGCGCGGCCATGCGCCCTTTGCCCGGTCGCCCGCAGCGGGGTGCAGGCAGCAAGCCTTAATGCAAGGCGAACGGAATATTCACCGGTCTGACATAAAGAATGCATCCGTTTTCCCGCGTATCCGCTCTGAGCAGGTTCCGCCCGTCATACGTGCAGTAGTTTCAGTTGCCGCGTGGCGGCGGCCGGGTTAAGGCCCGAAGGCGCGGGCCTTAACAATCCGCGCCTGGCGCAGGTCCTCGCTGTCCCCTCACTTATCGCTCCGGCCTGACGGTCCGCCCGGATTCGCCGTCCTGGCTCAACCGTGCTTTCGCCGGCGTCCATGCCGGCTCTGCCTGGCCGTCACTCTGCGCTCGGCGCTGCGGATAGCGCCCCAAAACCTGCTCTCCGGGCAGTGGTCCCCGTGTTTAGTCTTTTAAAATACGAAAAATGTCTTCTTATCTGATGTCTGCACTGTTGGTCGGGCGACATCGCACCGCTGAGCGAGGGAATGTGTCCAGGGCGAGCCGCAGGGACGCGGCGAGAGGTCATGCTGAGCAGGAGCGAATCATGACCGGTCCGTAAAGGACACATGAATGAGTGAAGGCACCGCGGAGCGGCGGGCAGGCCTGTCGCAAGGCCGGGAGTGCAGAGGGCGCGGCCATGCGCCCTTTGCCCGGTCGCCCGCAGCGGGGTGCAGGCAGCAAGCCTTAATGCAAGGCGAACGGAATATTCACCGGCCTGAGATAAAAATAACAGATGAGTTTAAAACCTGAAGACCGGCTAACGAAAAATCCCCAGGTTTTCCCGGGCTACCCACCCAGCGTATTACCGCGACATCGCACCGCTGAGCGAGTGAATGTGGCCAGGACGAGCCGCAGGGACGCGGCGAGAGGTCATGCTGAGCAGGAGCGAATCATGACCGGTCCGTAAAGGACACATGAATGAGTGAAGGCACCGCGGAGCGGCGGGCAGGCCTGTCGCAAGGCCGGGAGTGCAGAGGGCGCGGGCATGCGCCCTTTGCCCGGTCGCCCGCAGCGGGGCCCGGGCAGCATGCCTTATTACAAAGCGAACGGAATATTCACCGGTCTGAGATAAAAATAACAGATGAGTTTAAAACCTGAAGACCGGCTAACGAAAACTCTCCCGATTGCCCCCGCCCCCCTTACCCCTTTGGCAGAAAACGCCCATACATCGTCATCAGTTTACGTGTTACACCGTTCGTCCAGCCAAAACCATCCTGCAACGGATATTCACCACCCCCTCCGGGCTGTGAATGCTCACTGCTGATATCATATTTTTCAACCAGCTTATGATGCAGCGAATAGAAACGGGTAACGGTTTTCAGCCAGTTCACCGCAATTTCGCGGGCGAGTGCAGTTTCACCATAAGCATTCAGTCCTTCAATCGCCATCCATTGCAGCGGTGCCCAGCCATTGGGTTTATCCCATTGCTCGCCGCTATTTACCATCGATGAAACCAGTCCTCCCTCAGTCAGCAATAATCTGCGTAGCTCAGCCGACACCCGTTTCGCCTGAACCGGACTGGCTATACCCGTGAACAACGGTACAACAGCCGCGGCTGAAAAGGAGCCAAACGTACTCCGCCGCCAGTCATAGTCGCGATAAACCCCATCCACGTCATCCCACAGATAGTGATCCATCGCTTTACGTCGGGCATCGGCTTTTAACTGCCATGTCCGTGAGGTGAGTGTTTCGCCTTCATTTTCCGCCAGACGGACGATTGTCGTTTCGAGTTTATACAGTAATGCATTCAAATCGACGGGAATAAACTGTGTGGTACGGATACTTGCCAGCCGGTCAGGGTCTCTGAGCCAGCGTGATGAGTAATCCCAGCCGGAAGCCGCACCGGCTCGTAAATCCCGGTACACCTCACCAGGCGGACGACCTGAATATTTTGCTGTGGCTATATCTTCCCGCCAGGCCTCATCCCGAGGTGTATCCCTGTCGTCCCAGTAACGGTTCAGTAGCGAACCGTCGGGCATCCGTACCACATGCCGGTAAGCCTGCTGTGGCAGAAGGGAGCCGGCACCGTCCATCCAGTATTCATGCTCGCGAATTAAATGCTGCAGATAGTGACTACTGCCGGGCAGTCCTGCTTCTTCAAATAATTCGACCATTAGCGAAAATACCGGCGGATGTGAGCGGCTCAGATAATAAGTCCGGTTCCCGTTAGGGATATGACCATAATGCTCAATCAGCCAGGCGAAGTTATCGGCCATATCCCTGAGCAGATCGGTTCTGCCGCTTTCGGGTAAACCCAGCATTGTAAAATAGGAATCCCAGTAATAAACCTCACCAAAACGTCCGCCGGGAACAAGATAAGGTTTGGGTAAAGGCAGTAACGATGAAAATGGCTGATGCTGACGGGGTTCCCTGACCAGTACCGGCCAGAGGTCGTCTATATGCTGACAGATAGGCTTATCCGCCTGCTGGTGGTGATAAACACCATGGTCGGGGGGAGGGGTAAAATGCTTTGCAACAAAATCCGCAAGTTCAAACTTTTTCCCGCTCCGGCGCAGCTTGCGATACAGGATGAGAATATCCAGCGGGTCACCTTTCGGAGAGCAGTCGGCAAAGGTCTTACTGTCCGGAAATATATGTGCATTTTGCACATGCTCAAATAGCTCCAGATAACGATCTGAAGGTGTCAGGGCATCGGCGGCAGGCAGACCTTCGATGATCCCGGGTTCGGGTTCATAATCATCCATCCCCTCCAGCCACAGCTCATAAGGATCGCCATGAATTCCGATGTCCCCGTCTTCCGGGAGTTCCGCCATCGTTTGCTGATGTTTATTTAATGAAGTGATAATTGCCTCCTCGCCAGCACCCGGGAAAACTGGTCAATTCATAAACACTAAGTATAGACAATCCTGCGAAGGCACAGCCCGGGGTGCGGAAAAGTACGAAAATAATGATGGAAGGCAGGCAGTCAGCGATTCAGTAATAGTTCGCGCGTAAGGGGGGGCTAAGTGTTTGACTATTGTCATAGCACCGCCTGCCCGGCTGCAGCCATACTCAGCGAGACAGACAAAAAATGCTACCGTTATTGCGGGTGTTGTTTTAATTAACTTATTGATTTTTAATTTTTTAATTACAGTTCTGGCACCAGGGAGGTGCATTTTTCCTGGCAGAAACCCTGTTTTCCTCTTGAAGTAAAGATATATCATAGATAGATTGCAATCTGGTAAATGAGAATCATTCCATGATAAAACCCTTCCTGAAGGGAAGGCTGAAGACTAATGCGGGAGAATTTTATGTCAGATACATTATCCTCGGGACGTGCGTTGCCTGAACGGGTAAAAAATGAATTACGTTTTCGTCAGATTACCGTCAGCAATAAACAATTGATTGCCGGAAAATTCTGGCGGATTGAATTTACCGGCGAAGAGCTTGCGGGTTATCACTCTCCGGGGTTTGATGACCATAGTAAGATTTTCTTCCCTGACCCGCAGACCGGCCGGTTGCGTTTGCCGGAAATCACGGAAGAAGGGATAGTCTGGCCAGGCGGAGAGCGTCCGGCAGCCAGAGACTACACCCCATTGTTTTTCGACGGGAAATCGCGGCTGACACTGGATTTTTATCGCCATGAAAAAGGCGTTGCCAGCGACTGGGCAGAAAACGCGAAAGCGGGGGATAGGCTGGCGGTCGGCGGGCCTCGTGGCTCACTGATTGTGCCGGCAGATTACCGGGTCCAATTGTTCGTCTTTGACGAAACCGGTCTGCCCGCTTTGCAACGCAGGCTGGCAGAAACCCACGCTGAGAAGCTGATCCTGCTGGCTTTTACCGATGAATCCCTGGTAAAAAATTATCTGCCGTCGCTACCGGACAATGCTGAGCTGACGTGCTACGGAGCGGGCTCGATGAATACCGATGGGGTCCGGCACAGCCTGCAACAACTGGCTTCACTGGAGTTACCGCAGGATGACTATTTCATCTGGCTGACCGGGGAAGGGGAATCTGTCAAAATGTTAAGTGATTACTTTACCGGCCAGCGTGACTGCCATCCCGCCCTGGTGCGGGGCGTAGCTTACTGGCACCGAAAAGGATAATAACTCTGCCCGCCGGGGGGTTCCGGCACAGAGAAAAGGAACGAGATTATGAATATTTCCCAACCCGGATCACATCAACGCCGTCGTCGTGAGAAAATGCTGGATGCTGCAGAAATCAGGTTACTGATCTTAAGCTTTCTGCAGCAGCAACCCGCGCATGGTTATGAGCTGATTAAGTCGATAGAAACCCTGGCACAGGGAGAGTACAGCCCAAGCCCGGGGATTATTTATCCTGCGCTGATGCTGCTGGAAGAGATGGATGCTATTGTGCCGCAAAACCCGGGGTCCGGGCGCAAGAGCTACCAGCTGACGGGGTACGGGGAACAATTTCTGAAAGATGGTGAGCAGCAATTACAGGAAATTACGGCCCGGCTGAAGACGCTGGCCGTGGCCGGGAAAAATCGCCGTATCCCGCAGATTGAAAGGGCGGTACATAACCTGAGGACGGCACTGAATACCCGTCTGGCGGAACCGGAAATCTCGCAGGAAACGCTGTACGCCATTATCGATGCATTGGACGACGCTGCAAAGCGGATTGAACGGGGCTAAGGGTAAGGGCGGCTCAGTTGCCGGGTTTCCCCGGATTATCAATATGCCCCAGCGCTTTTTCCGGGAAACAATAGTCCCTGACCCGTTTTTTCAGACTGACCGCATCCGGAAAACCACCGTCACGTTTTCTTTCCCATAACAGATGGTCGTCGGCATGAATTTCAAAGATCCCGCCGCGACCGGGTTTCAGTGTAACGGCGGCCAGATCATCGGCAAAGGTACTTAATAATTCCTGGGCCATCCAGGAAGAACGAAGCAGCCACTGGCACTGGCTGCAATAATGTATGGTGATCACCGGGCGAGTCTTCATCTTTTTTCCTGAGCAATGGCTCTGCGGATCGTCAGACCGACGGTTCCGCAGAAGAGTAACAATCCACCACCAGTCTGCCACGAACCTGCCCGCGAAGTAAGTCATCAGCATGACTGATGGCGGATGCCAGCGGTATCGTTTTGGTCATTCTTCTCAGATGTTCACTGTCGCAGAGTGAAGCCAGCCTTTCCCAGGCTTGCTGGCGGCGGTGCATCGGGCACATCACACTGTCGACCCCGGCCAGAGTCACGGCACGTAAGATAAAGGGTGCCACACTGGCGGGCAGGTCCAGTCCCTGAGCCATGCCACAGGCAGCGACCACGCCATAACGGGCAGTGCCTGCCAGTACATTACTCAGCGTATGGCCGCCGACAGTATCTATGGCAGCAGCCCATTGTTCTTTCGCCAGCGGTTTCGCAGGCTTATTCAGCGTTTCACGCGGAATAATACGTGATGCGCCAAGGGTATTCAGCAGATACTCACTGTCATCGGGCCTTCCTGTGCTGGCAATGACGCGGTAACCCGCTTTTGCCAGCAGCCAGACGGCAAAGCTCCCGACGCCTCCGCTGGCACCGGTCACCAGAACCTCCCCCTGCTGCGGGGTGATCCCTTGCTTTTCCAGGGTCATCAGGCACAGCATTGCGGTCAGCCCGGCAGTCCCGATGGCCATTGCGTCCGCAGGCGTTAGCGCTTCAGGAAGCGCGACCAGCCAGTCGCCGTCTGCGGAGGCTTTTCCTGCCAGACCGCCCCAGTGACTTTCACCGACCCCGTAACCGGTCAGAATAGCCAGGTCGCCGGGACGCCATCGTGGATGGCGGCTCGAGGTAACCCGGCCGACAAAATCGATCCCCGGTACCATCGGAAACTGACGGATAATCGGTGCCTTATTCTCTATTGCCAGCGCATCTTTATAATTCAGCCCGGAAAACAACACATCGAGTGATACCGATGCCGGAGGTAACTGCGCATCGTCTATCCGGCTTAATGTGGTTCTGTAACCCTGTTTGTCATTTTCAATCAATATGGCCTGAAACATGAATAACTCCCGGATAAATAATGCGCGTTACAAGGCGGTGCGGTTATACACAGCAATTCAGCATATCAGGGCGGATATCTAAAATAAAACAGCGTAATAACGTAAAGGAGTTGCAGGTATCCCGACAGAAGACGATCGGCGATACCCACGGTTGTGGCAGTATAAACTCCCGCACATCCGAAATGCCTCGCAGTGCCTGGCGAGCCAGGGGGATCTGCTGCGGTTAATCCGAATCATTCTGTCGCTTTCCAGCCGTTTTCGGTGGCTCATTATTCACCTGCTGAAGATCCCGCCGGTTTCTTCTGTGCAGCCATACTCGTTTCAGTGATCTGGCCAGTAAGACGTAGCCAATAAATGGCTGATTTGCTCTGTTTTCATGAAATTCCATTCTGCTACCCCCGCGTGTTATCAGAGGCTTTATCTTCACCGATCCCTGCATAAACAATACAGACACAAAAAATACTTTTATTCAGCATACAGATTAGCTAAAAATGTGACTGTTTCGCAGGTTATTCACTTATCTGTACTGGTTAATTAATCTGTATGGTGAAAATTAAGGATACAGCATGACGCGTTACCAGCATCTGGCTAATCTTCTGGCGCAGCGTATTGAGCAGGGATTCTACCGGGAAGGCGAAAAACTACCTTCAGTACGCCGCCTGAGCCAGGAACATGGTGTCAGCATCAGTACCGTTCAGCAAAGCTATCAGTTGCTTGAACAACAACGACTGATCACTGCACAACCCCGCTCCGGATACTTTGTGGCTCCGCAACAGCTACAGGCTCCGGTTCCCCAGATGTCTCGTCCGATCCAACGCCCGGTGGAGATTACCCAATGGGAACAGGTGCTGAGCATGCTGAATGTGCGTGATGATAAAGACGTCATTACCTTTGGCGGCGGTTCACCGGATATGGAGCAGCCCGGTCTGAAACCGCTGTGGCGTGAGTTCAGCAAAGTGATCCGCCATGATAGCGGAGATATTCTGAAATATGATGCTCTGACCGGGCAGAGGGAGTTGCGGGAGCAGATCGCACGCCTGATGCTGGGTGCCGGTTCGAGGGTCACAGCGGATGACGTGGTGATCACCAGTGGTTGTCATAATGCATTATCGCTGGCTTTGCTGGCCGTGTGCGAGCCCGGGGATATTATCGCGGTTGAATCACCAACCTATTACGGCACAATGCAGTTATTGCGCGGCTTAGGCTTTAAAGCTATTGAGATCCCAACCGATCCTGTTAACGGGATAAGTGTTGAAGCACTGGAACTGGCTCTGGAACAGTGGCCGGTCAAAGGGGTGATCCTGGTACCGAACTGCAATAACCCGCTAGGGTTTATCATGCCCGATAAGCGTAAACGAGCGGTACTGGCACTGGCCCAGAGTCATGACATTGTGATTTTCGAAGATGATATTTATGGTGATCTGGCCACCGATTATCCACGGCCACAGACCATCCATTCCATGGATATTGACGGTCGGGTGATGCTGTGCAGCTCATTTACTAAAACCATCGCTCCCGGCCTGCGTATTGGCTGGATTATCCCCGGGCGGAATTACGATCGTCTGTTGCAGAAAAAATATGCTGTCAGCGGCACTAATGTCCCGTCAACCCAGATGGCGGTTTCTGCTTTCATTCGTGAAGGGTATTATCACCGCCATGTGCGCCGTATGCGGCAAATTTATCAGCGCAATATGGAAATTTACACCGGTTGGCTGCGGGAATACTTTCCCTGTGGCATCTGCGTGACCCGGCCGAAAGGGGGCTTTATGTTGTGGGTTGAGTTGCCAGCGCAGGTCGATATGGTTTGTGTTTCCCGCCAGTTATGTCGTCTGAAAATTCACGTCGCACCTGGCTCATTATTTTCAGCTTCCGGTAAATACAGAAATTGCCTGAGGATCAATTGTGCTCTGCCACCGATTGAAAAACACCGGCAGGTGATGGTGAAGCTGGGTGAGGCCGTCAAAATGGCGATGGAATAATGGGGTGGTTGCACAGGATCCGATGCTCAACCGGGGGGCAGGCAGGATAGTGTTTTCACAACAATGAGCAGGGACGGGCTGTGTTACGTTTCGTAATGAATATAAAATCAGTAAATACGTTTATTCATTCCTGATGTTTTTTATTTCTCATTAATAAACAATAAGTTAATTTGATTTTTGGCGTAAATGGTTTGATTAATTATTGCTTGCCTGTCCCTGTCAAAGGTGACATTATGAGCGCCGTTTATTTTCTGACGTTATTCACTGCCCTGAGAGGTTATTACGGTGCAAAAGATGCGTTGCTCTGCTCGTAATGTTTTACCCCGGCTGCGGATCCTTAACCTGCGGTTGACGGGCACCTGCCGGAAAATCCACTCAGTCACCATGCGGTGAAGCCAGCCATTGGCTCATTGTTGGGCATGAGTAAAAACAGAAACTGTTCTGATTTTACTGATGTCTATCATCCTGAACCCTGATCCGGTTCACAGCCAGATATCTGACATTATTCGCCGGGGAACTATCCTCATTGCCGTGCCTATGTGCACCCACTCATCCTTGACCTTTGGGGATTTGTGTCATGACACCATTAAAAATTGCGGCCAGTGCCGCACTGATCCCGCAGATCACTTCACCGCGAGCGCTGGTATCACTGGAACATACCGATTTTACCGATATTGCTGCCGTCGTACTGACCCATGCGGATGCATCGATGGGGATGCTGTCTCTGCTGAACCACAGTGGCTTCAATTTACCGGTATTTGTTGCCGGTGGCCCGTTGTCCCCGGATCTTCAGCAGAAGGGTGTTCGCGGCATTTATCAGCCGGATGATGCCGGCCATCAGGCACTGGAAGAGGCTGCCTGTGAATATCAGCAAACATTGCTCCCCCCGTTTTTCGATACGCTGACCCGCTATGTGTCGATGAAAAACAGCACCTTCGCCTGTCCGGGTCATCAGGGAGGAGAGTTCTTCCGTAAGCATCCGGCCGGCCGGCAGTTTTATGACTTTTATGGTGAGAATGTTTTCCGTTCTGACATGTGTAATGCAGATGTCCGGCTGGGGGATCTGCTTATCCATGAAGGTTCGGCCAAAGATGCCCAGAAATTTGCTGCCCGTGTCTTCAACGCAGATAAAACCTACTTTGTCCTTAACGGCACCTCCAGCGCGAATAAAGTTGTGACCAATGCCCTGCTGACCCCGGGCGATCTGGTATTATTTGACCGTAATAACCACAAGTCTAACCACCATGGCGCCTTAATTCAGGCCGGCGCCACACCGGTGTATCTGGAAGCGGCGCGGAATCCGTTCGGGTTTATCGGCGGCATTGATGCTCATTGTTTTGAAGAAGAGTATCTGCGGGGGCAGCTGCAAAAAGTTGCTCCCCACCGCGCTGAGGATAAACGCCCGTTCCGGTTGGCTATCATACAACTCGGTACTTATGATGGTACGGTTTACAATGCCCGGCAGGTCGTGGATAAAATCGGTCACCTCTGTGACTATATTCTTTTCGACTCCGCCTGGCTCGGGTATGAACAGTTTATTCCTATGATGGCAGACTGTTCGCCTCTGTTACTGGAACTGACCCCGGAAGATCCCGGCATATTTGTCACTCAGTCGGTCCATAAGCAGCTGGCAGGTTTTTCCCAGACTTCTCAGATCCATAAAAAGGATAATCATATCCGCGGGCAGCGGCGGTTCTGTCCGCATAAGCGCCTGAACAATGCGTTTATGCTGCATGCTTCCACCAGCCCGTTTTACCCGCTGTTTGCCGCACTGGATGTGAACGCAAAAATTCACCAGGGGCAGGCCGGACGGAAGATGTGGCAGGACTGTGTCATCCTGGGGATTGAAGCGCGTAAAGCTATCCTGTCCCGATGCCAAATGATCCGGCCGTTCCTGCCGGAAACGGTGGGCGGGCAGCGCTGGGAGGATATTCCTACCGGCATACTGGCCAGCAATCGCCGCTATTTCAGTTTTGAACCGGAGGCGCGGTGGCACGGATTTTCCGGTTATGCCCGCGGACAATATCTGGTGGATCCTTGCAAATTACTGCTGACCACACCCGGTATTGATGCAGCCACCGGTGAGTACAGCGACTTCGGGATCCCGGCGACGATCCTCGCACATTACCTGCGGGAAAACGGTATTGTGCCGGAAAAATGCGACCTGAACTCGATTTTGTTCCTGCTTACCCCGGCAGAAAGTGCAGATAAAATGGCTCATCTGGTCGCGATGCTGGCACAGTTTGAAGAACATGTGCAACAGGATGCATTGCTGGAAGATGTACTGCCTACGATCTACCGCAAGTATGAGCAGCGTTATCAGGGGTACACTTTGCGCCGCTTATGCCAGGAAATGCATAATCTTTATGTCAGCTATCGGGTCAAAGATCTGCAAAAAGCCATGTTCCGGGAAAAAAGTCTGCCTGTGGTGGCGATGGATGCGCAGAAGGCTCATCATCTTTATCTGCGTGGTGAAGTTGAGCTGGTCCCGCTGGCGGAAGCCAGTGGCCGGATAGCGGCCGAAGGAGCTTTGCCTTATCCGCCGGGTGTGCTTTGCGTCGTTCCTGGTGAAATCTGGGGCGGGGCGGTGCGGGATTACTTTCTGGCACTGGAAGAAGGCATCAATCAGTTACCGGGCTTCTCTCCGGAACTGCAGGGCGTCTATATCCGCGAAGATGAACAACAGAATGAACGGCTGTATGGCTGGGTTGTTCTTCCCGGGGCGTAAGCGGCCTGAACGACAGACCCCGGAGCCATTCAGGCTCCGGGGTTCCGGTCAATAACGATAATAGCTGCGCTCAGCGTTGTTCACTTTATACAGGTAACGGCGTGATTCCATTGACGGATGGTTGTTAACCAGTGTCTGGTACACTTCATCCGGAGACATGGCATTAATCATATCAAGAGCCTGGTCTTTGTTACCGGAGAATACCCTCAGTACACTCCCGGCACCGCCATTATAAGCGGTGATCACCGCATAACGTCGCGATAGCGGGTTAGTGATCCCTGCGAGATAACTTTTCTGCAGCAATGAGAGATACGCGGTACCGGCATCAATATTATTTTCCGGGTCCAGCAGATAACTCCGGCTGGGTTTACCCCACTTACCTTTCATACGGAAAACATCCACACCGGCGGTATGCTGTACCACCTGCATCAGTCCCAGTGCATCAGAATTGCTGACGGCGTAGGGGTTAAAGCTGGACTCTATCTGCATAATTGCCAGGATCAGTGAGGCATCAACACCATACTGTTCCGAAGCCTGACGAACCAACGGCAAATACTTGTGAGCACGTTTATTCAGATGGTTAGGCACCATCGGGATAGTCACGGACCAAATGACATGCAGCCCTGACATACGGCGCTGCAGGCGGTGTTTCAGTAAGTAGTCGGCAAAACTGGCGGCCCGGCCCTCCCAGCGAATGGAATGACCGGTATTATCCAGCACTTCACCATACAGCAAGGGTTCCTGGCTGAGTTTGATATCATTCGCATCGGAGTACAGATCGACGTTACCCGGGTTTTCGCCAACCAGTAACGTGGTGATGATTGCCTGCCGCAGGCTTGCCATCGGATCCGTCCCGGCGATGGTCTCGACGGTTATTTTACCGCTGTCGAAGTTAATGTGACTACGGGTATAATAATTGTCACTGTACTTCACATAGTCTTTCGGACCGGCAATCAGAACCTCATTGATCCCCCAGATATTCTCGATGTTATGGGCAAACTGGCCCATCAGAATATCGAAACCATTGGTGTCCTTCACCCAGTCTTCATTAAACGCCGGGGGCTTATGACTGGAGCAGGAAACCAGTAATGGGGCAATCACCAGAAACGGGTACAGTTTTTTCATTTTTTTGTTTGGCTGATTGTAGGATGTAAGGTTTCGGATGAGGACCGGCCGGTTACTGTGCCGGTGGAGTATAGCCTTCAATATGAACGTCTTTCCCCTCAAACAGGAAGTTGATCATTTCCTGTTCCAGCACTTTTCTGTCTTCAGGGTTCATCATGCTGAGTTTTTTTTCATTGATCAGCATCGTCTGTTTTGTCATCCATTCCTGCCAGGCCGGTTTTGAAATTTCCCGGAAAATGCGGGCGCCCAGTTCTCCCGGATACAGCTGAAAATCCTGGCCTTCGGCTTCGCGTTGCAGATAGGTACAAAAAATAGTGCGGCTCATAATTCTTCCTCATTAGGCTTACGCGAATGTAATGCCATCTGTTGCGGGTGTTTCAGTTCATGTAACAGTCGCTCAACCGGGGCTGCCAGTCCGACCGCGGGAGCTCGGGCTAAGTTATACCAGAGACTGCCACTTTCATCCATTAACGCGCCAAATTCCGGTGATGTCAGTAACCAGGGCACAATTTCCAGATGGAAATGGCTGAAAGTATGACGGAATGCCGTCATCGGTTGGGGCTCACCGCCGATATTGTGCGCGCTTAACCAGCTGAACATTGCCTGTTCGCTGTCGAATTGCGGAAAACAGTATAACCCGCCCCAGATGCCAACCGGGGGCCGTTGCTGCAACAGCACATTGTCACCCTGTCTGACTAATAAAAACCAGGCTGTTTTCACCGGCAGCGTCTTTTTCGGTTTTTTCCCGGGATATTTCTCCCAGGTATGATGAGCAAAGGCAATGCACCCCGATTGCAGCGGGCAGATCTCGCACTTAGGCCGGGAGCGGGTACAGACCATGGCCCCCAAATCCATCATCGCCTGGTTAAACTGGCTGACGCCGCGGGCCGGTGTCACTTCCTCGCTGAGTTTCCAGAGTCGTTTTTCCACATCGCTTTTTCCGGGCCATCCCTCAATGGCATAACAACGGGCCAATACCCGTTTCACATTCCCGTCGAGGATGGGATAATGCTGGCCCAGAGATAATGAAAGAATTGCGCCGGCGGTAGAGCGTCCGACGCCCGGCAGGGCCGCGACATCGTCAAAGTTTTGTGGGAAAATCCCCCCATGCTTTTCTGTTATCTGGCAGGCGGCTTTGTGCAGGTTACGGGCCCTGGCGTAGTAACCCAGTCCGGTCCACAGATGCAAAACCTCATCAAGAGGTGCCGCCGCCAGGTCACTTACGGTCGGAAAGCGTGACATAAACCGCTGGAAGTAAGGGATCACCGTCGCTACCTGGGTCTGCTGCAGCATGACTTCAGACAGCCAGACTTTGTAGGGAGTTTTTTCCTGCTGCCATGGCAGGGTCTTACGCCCGTACTGTTGGTACCAGTCCAGGGTTTGTTGCGCAAAAAGCGACGATTGCATCATAACAGCAAATATTTCCACAGAAGCTAAGCTAAGATCAGGACAGGAATTCCAGCACAGACCTGCCTGACTGTAAACATGAAGATTGCAAAGGCTTGCTTCCGTGGCCGAACTTTGCATAATTCCCGTTTTTCCCGAAAAGGTAAACCAACAGGCACTCCTATGATCAATGATGTCATCACGCCGGAATTTGACGAAGACGGCCGTCCGCTGCGACGTATTCGCAGCTTTGTCCGCCGTCAGGGACGGCTGACAAAAGGACAGCAACACGCGCTGGATCACTACTGGCCACAGATGGGTGTCGAGTTTACTCCGCAGCCGGTTAATTTTGCAGAGCTGTTCGGCCGGGAATCACCGGTCGTGCTGGAAATCGGCTTCGGTATGGGGGCATCGCTGGTCACCATGGCTGAGCAAAACCCGCACCAGGACTTCTTCGGTATCGAAGTTCATGCGCCGGGTGTCGGAGCCTGTCTGGGATCGGCCCACGAAGCGGGTGTCAGCAATCTGCGCGTCATGTGTCATGATGCGATGGAAGTGCTGGAAACGATGATCCCGGATAATTCATTACGCATGGTACAGCTGTTTTTCCCTGACCCGTGGCATAAAGCGCGTCATAATAAACGCCGTATTGTACAGGTACCTTTTGCTGAACTGATATTACGCAAGCTGAAGCTGGGCGGCGTGTTCCACATGGCCACCGACTGGGAAAACTATGCGGAGCACATGCTGGAAGTCATGCAAAGCATCCCCGGGTTTCAGAACCAGTCTGCGGACGGAACCTTTGTACCGCGCCCGGCATCGCGCCCGGTCACTAAATTTGAACAACGTGGTCAGCGTCTTGGCCATGGAGTTTGGGACTTAATGTTTGAGAGGATCAAATAATGACAGTACAACGCAGTCGTCGTTTACGTAAAAAAATGCACCTGGCGGAATTCCAGGAACTGGGCTTTTCTGTCAGCTGGACGTTCGCTGCCGGCACCTCTGAAACCGATATTGATGCCACCCTGGATGCTTTTGTGGATGAGGTTATCGAGCCGAATGGCCTGGCCTACGATGGCAGTGGATATCTGCAGTGGGAAGGGCTGGTCTGCCTGCAGCAGACCGGTAAATGTACCGAAGAACATCGTAAAGCGGTACGTGAGTGGCTGGAAGCTCGTCAGCTGTCCGACATTAAAGTCACTGAACTGTTTGATGTCTGGTGGGATGAAGACGCTGCTGAACTCTGATAGCGGTATTTCGCTCTCAGCGCGCTAATGCGCTATCAGTATCCGATGTTCAGACAGATAGGAGTGTGCATGCTACGTAAAGTGATCGCTGCCGGAATATTGCTGGCAACCGCCCAGGTTGCCCGGGCCGATTATCAATGTTCTGTGAAGCCGCAGGATGATATTACTGTCACGGCACAGCAGGTTGCTGTCAGTGGCAGTAATGGCAATCTGACCATCACTCCTCAGGGAGAGATGACGTTTAACGGTAAAGCGGTAACGCCGGACCAAACACTGCGTCAGCAGGCCATTGCTTATCAGGCGGCTGTGCGGCGTGATTTACCCTGGATAGACCAGGGGGCTCGTCAGCGTCTGGAAACCAGCCGTGTTGCACTGGATAAAATCATCGTCGAAAAGCTGGGCAGCGGCAGTCATGTCCGGACCCGGCTGACAACGCTGGATACTCAACTGAAAGCGCAGATGAACCGGATCATTGAACACCGCAGCGACGGACTAATGTTCCATCACGCCGCTATCGATCAGGTACGTGCTGAGGGTGATAAGCTGGTACAGAGCACCATGGGTGGCATTTTGCAGGATAGTCTCAATGAACTGGGCAGCAGCTCCGGTAACGGAGGGAATGGCAGTAATCCGCTACAGGCCCTGATGGGGAACCTGGGGGGACTGCAACAAGCGGTGCGCAGTGAAGTGAATAAGCAGGAAGCTGACTTTCAGCAGTTTGGTCATGAGGTTTGTCAAAAAGCCGGATCGCTGGAAAAACAACGGACTGCCATCTATCAGCAACTGGATCAGTAACCGTTCAGAACTGCCCGCCGCAATTCACTGTGGCGGGCGGTAAAGCAGGCGTTATTCCTGTTCCAGAAAAATCTCCAGCAGGCTGTTCAGAAACAGTCTGCCTTTTTCAGTGACCTGCCAGGCATTTTCAGATTCATTCAGATATCCCGCAGCAATCGCTTTATCCAGCGCAGGCCGGATGTGCTGCTCGCTAAGCCCGGTATACCGGACGAATTCCTCACGCGGGCAAGGCTCCGACAGCCGGAAACGATTCATGAAATATTCAAACGGTTTTTCATTATCGGTAACGGTATAACGCTTATCCAGATATTCGCCCCGCATAAAGCCACGAGGATGACGGGTCTTCACGCTACGGATGATTTCACCGTCCGGCTGCGTTAATTTACCGTGTGAACCACATCCGATGCCCAGGTAATCACCAAAACGCCAGTAGTTGAGGTTATGCTGACATTGCAGGCCGGGTTTAGCATAGGCGGAGGTTTCATACTGCTGATAGCCCGCCGCGGTCAGTAGCTGATGGCCCTGCTCGAAAATATCCCACAGGTCATCATCATCCGGCAGTACCGGTGGCCGTGAGGCAAACAGGGTATTAGGCTCGATAGTCAGCTGATACCATGACAGGTGCGGCGGTGCCAGGGCAATCGCCTGACGTAAATCGTCCAGCGCTTCGTCCAGTGATTGATCCGGCAAGCCGTGCATCAGGTCGAGATTAAAACTCCGCAGGCCCAGCCCCGCGGCTAAATTCGCTGCCCGTTTAGCTTCTTCCGGCCCGTGGATACGCCCAAGGCGTTCCAGCTTTTGCTGACTGAAACTCTGCACACCAATCGAAATCCGGTTAACACCGGCCCGCTGATAGCCGCTGAAACGGTCGGCTTCCACCGTCCCCGGATTCGCCTCCATGGTGATCTCGGCACCGGCGGCGACAGGCACACGCTGGCGTACGCCATCAAGCAGAGCCTGCATCGCCTCGCTGCTTAACAGACTGGGGGTGCCTCCGCCAATAAAAATGGTGGAGACCTCACGGCCGGAAGTGAGGGCGATGTCATTATCCAGGTCAGCCAGCAGATGGCCGACGTATTCCATATGCGGAACATCACCCTTCAGCGCATGTGAGTTGAAGTCGCAGTAGGGACATTTCTGCACACACCATGGAATATGGATATACAGACTCAGCGGTGGCAGATTACCCATGACCCAGCGCATCCAGTAATTGTTTTAGTGCCTGACCGCGATGAGAGACTGCCAGCTTTTCTGCTTTGGTCATCTCTGCTGCTGTCTTACCTGACTCCGGCAGCAAAAACACCGGGTCATAACCGAATCCGCCTTCGCCATGGGCTTCACGGATGATCACTCCAGGCCAGCGCCCGTGGAAGACCAGCGGTGTCGGGTCATTTGCATGACGAAGATAGACCAGGACGCAATGGAATGCGGCATGGCGCTTATCTTTCGGCACGTCTTTCATCGCCGCCAGTAATTTATCCAGGTTCTGTCTGTCGCTGGCATCTTCGCCGGCATAGCGGGCAGACCAGATGCCCGGGGCACCGTTCAATGCCTCTACCGCCAGTCCGGAATCGTCGGCTATGGCCGGCAGGCCGGTGACCTGTGCAGCATGGCGTGCTTTCAACAGCGCGTTTTCGATAAAGGTCAGACCGGTTTCTTCCGGCGCATCCACGCCGAGGTCGGTCTGAGCGACGATGTCCAGGCCGAAAGCCGCCAGCGGTTCGGCCAGCTCACGTACTTTTCCGGCATTACCGGTCGCCAGAACTACTTTTTGCATAATTTTTCCAATAATTCAGGATTACAGCAGGTACCAGAGCCCGGGGAAGATATCCATCCCAAGGAAATTCAGCGCATAAAGGATCAGCACGACCACCATGGCCGAGAAGTCGATGCCGCCCATAGCCGGCAGAAAACGGCGGATTGGGGACATCAGCGGTTCGGTCAGTTGCAGCAGAACATAATCCATCGGGCCGCGTCCCTGACTGACCCAGCTCATTAATGAACGTACCAGGATGACCCAGAAGACCAGGTTACCGGCCGCTTTCAGCAATGACAGGACACCTATCAGAATATTGTAAGGGCCGATAGCAAACCCGCCGGACTGGATAAGCATCAGCACCGGGAATTTTATAATCGTCAGCACCAGCGCCAGCACCAGCGAGGCTGTATCGATAGGTCCGATAGCAGGAATAACCCGACGCAGGGGGCGGATCACCGGCTGGGTGATTTTGACGATAAACTGAGCCAGTGGATTATAGAAATCACAGCGAGCCCATTGCATCCAGATGCGTAATAGCAGCACCATGACGTAAAGATCGATAATTGTTTTGACCAGAAAAGTCAGAGTGTACATGAGTGTCCTCAGTTATTGTGAAGATGGCGGATAGTGACGGGCACCGAAAATGGCTGAACCGACACGTACCATCGTGCTGCCGGCTTCAATGGCAGCTTCCATATCATCGCTCATTCCCAGCGATAGCGTATCAATATTGCTGTATGACGTACTAAGTGTACGGAATTCCTCCGCCATCCGACGGCAGACCGCGAGCTGTGCCTGATATTCTGTCTCCGGAGCAGGAATAGCCATCAGACCACGGAGCTTCAGTTGCGGCAACAGTGCAATCTGCTGAGCCAGCGCCGGTATTTCATGCGGAGAAATGCCGGATTTACTCTGCTCATCACTGATATTGACCTGTATCAGTACATTGAGTGGCGGCAGATGTGACGGACGCTGGTCATTCAGACGCTGCGCCAGTTTCAGCCGGTCAATGGTATGACACCAGGAAAAATTCTCAGCCACCAGACGGCTCTTATTGGATTGCAACGGGCCGATAAAGTGCCATTCAGCTTCCGGCAAATCCCGGGTTTGAGCAATTTTTTCGACCCCTTCCTGGACGTAATTCTCGCCGAAACACCGCTGGCCTGCCTGCCATGCTTCCCGGATAGCACTCACAGGTTTGGTTTTACTGACGGCCAGCAACGTAATTTGCTGTGGATCCCGACCGCAGTTTTCGGCAGCAGCACCGAGACGCTGCCGGACTTGCTGTAAATTATGCTGGATGAAAGTCATAACGGACTATTTTATGGAGTTGGATGAAATTATTGCCCTTAGTGTAAAGCATAATGCCTCCGATCTGCATCTCTGCTGTGGACATTTCCCCTGGTGGCGATGTCACGGACAACTCGAAGCCCTGAATAATACGGCTCCGGTGACCGGACAACAGATCAGTAATTTCTGTGAACGATGGCTGGGCCGCCTGCAGCAGCAACAGCTCTCCCGACAGGGGCACTGTGATCTGGCGATAACAGCAACAGACGGAACGCGGTTACGCGCCTCCCTGTTCCGGCAACAATGCGGTTTATCACTGTCACTGCGTATTCTGCGTGCAGAAATCCCGGCGATGGAGGCACTGGGATTACCCGCGATCAGCTATCGGTTACTGGAACGAAACAATGGCCTGCTGCTGGTGGCCGGTGCGACAGGCTGCGGAAAATCGACCTCTCTGGCGGCCATGATTGGCCGGGTGAACACCAGTGCGGCACGCCACATTATTACGCTGGAAGACCCGATTGAATATCTTCACCACAGCCAGCGCTCTCTTATTCAGCAACGGGAGGCAGGAGCCCATTTTTCGACGTTCAGTGAAGGCCTGACGGCAGCGCTACGCCAGGACCCGGATATTATTATGCTGGGTGAATTACGGGACAACCGGACTTTGCGCCTCGCGCTGACGGCAGCAGAAACCGGCCATCTGGTGCTGGCGACATTGCATACGGTGAATGCCGCACAATCGGTGGAAAGACTTCTGGAAAGTGCACCGGCCGATGATAAAGCACTGGTCAGAACCCAGCTGGCTCAAAGCCTGGCGGCAGTGATCAGTCAGCGATTGCTCAGCACGGGGACGCCAGGGGCAGAGCAGCGGGCGATTTTTGAAGTGCTGGTGAATACTCCTGCGGTGGCTAATGTGATCCGTGAGGGTAAAACGCACCAACTGCCGGGAATGATTGAGACCGGTATGCAGTCGGGAATGCAAAGTTTTTCACAAGCCCTGAGGCAGAGCCCTCCGCTGCCACTGTCCTGAACCCTGAGAATAATTTTATCGCAAAGCGGATAATAGCGGAGGAGGGGCCTGTATTACTTTTTCACCGGAGCAGCGCTGATCTCCACCCGGATACTCTTTTCCTGCCAACTGGTTTTATCAAACGTACGGCCGTAGATCAGTTTCAGAGTGGAAATGCCGGGTTTTTCTGCCAGCAGATAAAACGTCTGTTGTCCGCCACAGCCGACCATGCCTGGTTTACAGTCAGAAGACTGGGTGTAATCGCCGGGAATTAACAGTAAACCCTGGGGTAACCTGCTGACCATCCATTGATACCCGGTGGTTGGGTTCGCATCCAGCGTCAGAGCCACCGGTTTGCCGGTAACACCTTGCAGGCTTGACGGATGTGGTGCCGCTACGGCAGATAGCGTCAAACAGCAGAGTGCGCTGCACAGCAGACCTTTGATACTTTGTTTCATCGATAACTCCCCGTTTATGCTGATGTAAAATTCAATTCTGGCATGGATGATCACTTAGCCGTATAGATAGTAAAGCGTATTGCCGGAAGTATTGCTGACGCTGATCAGTACGGGATCATTTTCATCAGGCGTGGTGATCGAACCAGCTTTCCAGAATGATCACCGCGGAGCCTGAATCCACATTACCTTTACTCAACGCTTTATATCCGCCATGTTCAAACAGATCCGCACGGGCTTCCACCGTACTTAGCCGTTCGTCCTGTAATTCCACGGCGACGCCAAAGCGGCCATGCAGGCGGTTGGCAAATTTACGGGCACGGGCAGTCAGTGGCTGCTCAGTACCGTCCATATTCAGTGGTAAACCGACGACGACTAAATCCGGTTGCCATTCTTTCAGCAGCTTTTCAATTTTTGACCAGTCAGGAATGCCGTCCTGAGCCTTAATCGCGGTCAGGGGGCGGGCTGTTCCGGTCAGTTGCTGACCGATAGCGATCCCGATACTTTTTGTTCCGAAATCGAAACCGAGCAATGTTTTGACCGACATCAGGCATGCCCCGCTTCGCTGGCAATCTGGCAAATATCCACACCAATCAGCCTGGCCGCACTGCGCCAGCGCTCAGACGCCGGGGTATGGAACAGGATCTCCGGGGTCGCCGGGACCGTCAGCCACGAGTTTTCCAGAATTTCACTCTCCAGTTGCTGTTGATCCCATGTGCAGTAACCCAGCGCGACAATCACATTTTCGGGTTGCTGTTCACGGCCCAGAGATTCAAGGACATCTTTTGATGTGGTCAGTACGGTATCTTCAGAAATGGAAATACTGGAAGAAAAATTGTGCGAAGGGGTATGCAATATGAACCCGCGATCTTCGGCCATCGGGCCGCCATTGTAGACCGGATAGTCCAGTACTCTGCTGCCGTGGGTGGGTGTCGGCGTAATCTCTAATTTTTTCAGGATACCTTCAATCGTCAGGTTTTCCATTGGCTTATTAACGATTAAGCCCATAGCGCCTTCATCATTATGCTCACAGATATAGACGACGGAACGTTTAAACAACGTGTCCTGTAACGAAGGCATCGCGATAAGGAAATGGTGTTCTAAATTCATACGGGCCTGATCAGTTTATTTTTAATAAGTCTCCGGCAGCCCCGGGCTGCCGGTAAGCGTGTGGCGACAGGTTAGCGTGCCAGACGTTTTTCAATAGCATCCATCAGCATGCCGGTGACAGAAATGGGGAATGCAGCCTCAATTTCACGTACACAGGTCGGACTGGTGACATTAATTTCAGTGAGACGATCACCGATAATGTCCAGGCCGACAAAAATCAGACCTTTCTCTTTCAGTACCGGAGCCACTTTTCGGGCAATCGCCCAGTCGCTTTCACTTAATGGCCGTGCTTCGCCACGTCCACCGGCTGCCAGATTACCGCGGGTTTCACCGGATTTCGGAATGCGGGCCAGACAGTAAGGTACCGGCTCACCATCAACGACCAGCACACGCTTATCCCCTTCTTTAATGGCAGGTAAATAGTTCTGAGCCATACAGAAGGTGGTGGCATTATGCGTTAGCGCCTCACAGATCACTGAAAAGTTAGGATCATCCTGTTTCACACGGAAAATGGAGGTCCCGCCCATGCCATCCAGAGGTTTCATGATGATATCGCCATGTTCCTGCCAGAATTCGCGCAGTTTTTCCTGGCTGCGGGTGACCAGCGTATCCGGGGTCAGTTCGGCAAACCAGGCGGTGAACAGCTTTTCGTTACAGTCACGCAGGCTGCCGGGTTTATTGACCACCAGGGTCCCGAGCTCTTCCGCTCTTTCCAGAATATAAGTGGCATAGATAAATTCGGTATCGAACGGTGGATCCTTACGCATCAGGATCACATCCAGATCCGCCAGCGGGACTTCCTGCTCACTGCCAAACTGATACCAGCCGTCAAAGTTCTGCTCAACCGTTAACAGGCGGGTTCGTGCAGAAGCAACGCCACCGCGCAGGTGCAGGTCATTCATCTCCATATAATGAATTTCGTAACCCCGGCGCTGCGCTTCCAGCAGCATTGCGAAGCTGGTATCTTTTTTAATATTGATGTCCGCAATAGGGTCCATCACTATGCCAAGCTTAATCATTCTTCTCTCCTCGGAAGGCAGCAGTGACTACCTTATCATTAACGGATATTACCGGTTCAGGCTCCCGGAGGTTTTACCGCAGGTGCCGGTAAATCTTTGTCTCAGCCCAGGTCACCAAACCGGACCTGTAGTGCAGTGATAACGCTTAATGCGGCGGTCTCTGTTCTCAGCACTCGCGGGCCAAGCAGTATATCGGTGAATCCCTGATCCGCGGCCATTGCTATCTCATCCGTACTCAGACCTCCCTCAGGTCCAATCAGCAGGCGTACGTGGCTCACCGGCAAGGGGAGGGTATTAATACTTTGGGTAGCTCGCGGATGAAGATTCAGCTTCAGTCCGTCTTCCTGTTCTGCACACCAGTCACTCAGTGACATGACCGGACGAATTTCCGGTATCCGGTTTCTGCCCGATTGTTCACAGGCAGCAATGGCAATTTTCTGCCACTGCTGACGTTTTTTCTCCAGACGTTCCGCATCCAGCCGGACACCGCAACGTTCGGAGAGCAGCGGAGTAATGCAGTTCACCCCCAGTTCAATGGATTTCTGGATAGTAAACTCCATTTTCTCACCGCGGGAAATTACCTGCCCGAGATGCAGAGAAAGTGGTGATTCACGGTTATCGGTGACACCTTCAGCCAGTTGTACTCTGACTCTTTTCTTATCCGCATGCGTAATGGTGGCACTGAAGACCTGATTACTGCCGTCGAAAATATCCAGTAACTGACCGGAGGTCATCCGCAGCACACGACCGACATGGTTTGCGGCTTCTTCGCTTAACTCTATTTCGCTATGACTTACTACATGTTCAGGGTGATAGATGCGGGGTACGCGCATGAAAAATCTGCCAGTTCAGGGCTGTCGCCGGGCGGACAGCCAGTAATAAAAAATAATAGTCAGTGTCTCTGCCTGTGAAGATAACGTCAACTGCTGTCCGCTATTTTTTAGTGCAGTAACAGCTCAGCAGAGACCCGCAGGATTATGTCATAGCCTCCCTGCTCAGGGGAGAAAAGTGTGATCAGTCACGCTGCGGTACCGCACGTAAGTCATTGCCACAATGGGTACACCGGTAACGTGTTTCTCCACGCAGCACCCGGTTATGCCGGCGTACGGTCAGCTGGTGCTGGCGGCATGGGCAGGTATAGGCAAAGGTTTTCTGAAGCGAACCGGTATTAAACTGATGTGTCCGCCGGGCGCTGACACCCAGTACCGTTTCCATCATCCACTTCCATTCTTTACCATGAGGCGCCACCCGGCCAAACTCTTTCCAGACCAGCAGATGGGCCAGTTCATGAGGAACGACATCATCGATAAAAGCCTGCTGATTTTCCAGCAACAGCACCGGATTTAAACGAATTTCCCACTGCTGCAGCCAGGCCGTTCCGGCAATAGTACCCCGTTGCTGATAGAGGAGAGCGGGCTCAGCATAGTTTTTCTCAAGCGTGCGGTTTGCAAGCGCCAGATTTTCACGTAAAGAGCGCATAACAGCTTGCTGAAGAGCAATAGGCAGACGGGGAGTTTTCATAGCGGCAGCATAATCGCTGTGCGGGGAGATTTCAATCGGCGGGACGGGAAGGGGGAAAACCTCCCGGGTAACGGTAACGTTGCCCGGGAGGGAGCGGTGCAGATTAGTCTTTCTGACCGATGGTACGCAGCTTTTTGCCCTGCATCAGATTGCGTTCGATGTGTTCCAGAGAAACGTTCTTCGTTTCCGGGATAAGCCACAGTGTGAGCACAATGAAGAACAGGTTCAGTAAGGCGTACAAGCCAAAGGTCGGTGCATTACCCAGCGAGTTAAGCAGGGTCAGGAAGGTGGCACCGACAATCATATTGGCAATCCAGTTAGTGGTGGTCGAGACGGTGATCCCGAAATCGCGGCCTTTCAGCGGCTGAATTTCAGAACACAGTACCCAAATCAACGGACCGGCGCTCATTGCAAAACCAATGATAAACATCAGCAGCATAGCAATCGCGAAGTACTGCGCCCCGACAGAATGAATACCGAAGTGCAGCATACCGCCAAGGATACCCATACCGGCAGCCATCACGATAAAGCCAAGGATCAGCGTCGGTTTACGACCCCAGCGGTCAACCAGGCCGATGGCAATAAAGGTCGACAGAACGTTAATCAGGCCAACAATTACAGTGCCCCACATCTGTTGATTAGTGTCGGTAAACCCGGCAATTTCAAAGATTTTAGGTGCGTAGTACATGATAACGTTCATACCGGTGAACTGCTGCATGACCTGTAACAGAACGCCAAGATACACCGCACGACGGAAGTTACTGTTGGTTTTGAACAGCGCCCAGCCAGTCTGCTTAACTTTCAGACTTTCACGGATCTCATCCAGCTCACGCTTCGCCTGTTCACTGGTGTCACGCAGACGATCCAGCACCCGTTTGGCATCATGGAAATTCCCTTTGGCCGCCAGCCAGCGGGGGCTGTTCGGCAGGAACATCACACCGACCAGCAGCAATAATGCAGGGATAGTAATGACACCCAGCATCCAGCGCCATGCGCCGCTGTAACTCAGCGCAGTATCGGACAGATAAGCCCCGAGAATACCGATGGTGATCATCAGCTGATACAGTGAAATCATGCTGCCCCTGATTTTCTCAGGTGCGATTTCCGACAAATAAAGTGGTGCGGTATAAGAGGCAATCCCCACCGCCAGACCCAGCAGTACACGGGCTGCAATCAGGATTTCCGGGTTGGCAGCAAACGCAGAGCACAGAGAACCGGCAACAAATAAAATTGCACCGGCCATCAGACTTTTTTTACGGCCCAGTTGTGAAGACATCCAGCCGCTACCGATGGCTCCGATGGCGGCACCAAACATCATGGAGCTGACAATCCACTCCTGCTGATGAGGGGTGACATTGAAATCTTTCGCGATGAAAGGCAGGGCACCGGCAATAACACCGATATCCAGCCCGAACAATAATCCTGCAAGTGCAGCAAGAAAGCAGACGAAGAATGTCATCATCTTGTTTGACGTTCTGCGTTTGTGTGTGTTGCCAGGCATGTTTAGCCTCCGCTGTTAACTATCATTATTGTAGTAATGTTAAAAAAAACTTCCGGATCTGTCAGTGAGCAAGATCACAGTGATGTAATCGATTACATAACATAACCTGCTGAAAGAAATATTTAATTCAGATAACTCACTTTCTGTACCAGGGCTGATGTAAACCCGGACAGAAAAAAATTTCCGGATTATAATCCCGCTGCCGGAACCCAAAGCAACCTATTTTTCACGATGAATATAAATTGTTATAGCCTGAAAAATCCGGGATTGATAGTCGCTTTCAAATGTAACCGTTACCACAAAAGATTTTTAACAAATATTTTGCTGAGATGCGTGGATGAGGGGTAACCATAAATTCCGCAATAGCGATGAGTTCAGGGGGGGAGTGTGTGCAGAACTGAGAAGAGACAGGGCAGAACTCTGCCCTGTCAAAAGCATTACAGACCGGCAGCTTCGCGCAGGGCTTCAGCTTTGTCGGTTTTTTCCCATGGGAAGTGCTCACGGCCAAAGTGACCATAGGCCGCAGTCTCACGGTAAATCGGGTGCAGCAGATCCAGCATCTGAATCAGACCGTATGGACGCAGGTCGAAGAATTCACGTACCAGCAGGGTCAGTTGCTCGGTAGGCACTTTACCGGTACCGAAGGTTTCTACCATGATAGAGGTCGGCTCAGCCACACCGATAGCATAAGAGACCTGGATTTCACAACGGTCAGCCAGGCCGGCGGCGACGATGTTTTTCGCCACATAGCGGGCAGCATAGGCCGCAGAACGGTCAACTTTTGACGGATCTTTACCTGAGAACGCCCCACCACCGTGACGCGCCATACCGCCGTAGGTATCGACGATAATTTTACGACCGGTTAAACCACAGTCACCCATAGGACCGCCGATAACAAAACGACCGGTCGGGTTGATAAAGTATTTGGTTGCGCTGGTCAGCCACTCTTCCGGCAGCACAGGTTTGATGATGGTTTCCATCACCGCTTCCTGCAGCTCTTTTTGACCAATGTCTTCAGCGTGCTGAGTGGACAGAACCACGGCATCGATACCGACAATTTTTCCATCGTCGTACTGGAAAGTGACCTGGCTTTTTGCATCCGGGCGTAACCATGGCAGCGTGCCATCTTTACGGACTTCGGACTGACGCTGCACCAGACGGTGTGCGTAGGTCACCGGAGCTGGCATCAGCACATCGGTTTCGTTGGTGGCATAACCGAACATCAGGCCCTGGTCACCGGCACCCTGTTCCAGCGGGTCGGCACGGTCAACACCCTGGTTGATATCCGGAGACTGTTTACCGATTGCACTCAGTACTGCACAGGAGTTCGCATCGAAGCCCATATCTGAATGAACATAACCGATATCACGGACGGTCTGACGGGTGATATCTTCGATATCGACCCATGCACTGGTAGTCACTTCACCGCCGACCAGCACCATGCCTGTTTTGACATAGGTTTCGCAAGCTACGCGAGCTTTAGGATCTTGTTCAAGGATGGCATCCAGCACTGCATCAGAGATCTGATCAGCAATTTTATCGGGATGCCCTTCTGATACGGACTCGGATGTAAATAAGTGTTTTGCCATTTGTTCTTTACCTTACTCTATGGTTTCAATTCTACAGCATAGCGAACATCAGCAGTGCTCAGTTTCGCTTCTTCAGACAAAGCCGTGAGCGGTACAGGGTGTGCCTTTCGACACAGGCTGGTATGACACTGCCTGGTGACTAATGAGTGCAGATGGAGATTTATTAGACGGAAAACCATCCGGACGTCTATTTTAGGTCACACCTCCGTGTAAATTCCAGCCCTTTTTTATTATTAACGCTTTCAGGCTTGTAAACTTATGCGGACAGCGTACTGATTTTGAGATAATTTCTTTGCTTTTTAGGGCGGTGGGCGGTATAAACAGCGGCTGCTGTTCCCCCGGGGAACACCGCCCTGTGGCGGCGCGTATTGATGCGGCAATAGTGTCAGGAATACCCGTTTCTGACCTTCACCCTCTGACCGTTTTCCGTATGCAGACAGCATATGTGGAGGTGACAAGACTAATGAACCAGGCCTATACAATTTTTGATGGTTCTTCGCTCTGTTCTGATGCGCTGAGTTCTTACTCTTTTTTTTCTGCGATTTATGCAGTGACCTTCATACTGTCCCGACGACGTTATCCTTTTTGCCCTGTTGATCCTGACTCCTGTGCTGGCTGAATGCCGTACGCAGGCCGGGCCTGTTCTCTGTGTTACCGGAGATTTTCTCTCCCTCGTAACTCAGGCCAGTGATCCTATTAATGCCATCGTTCATCCTGACTCTGTGCTATACCTGATGGATGAAATTGCCAATCCGATCAGGAGACGTTTCTCCATGCGGGAAATCAGCCGTTTCACTTTTCAATCTAAAATAGAGGTTCGCAATGTCTGACGACATGAAGACTATTAAGGGTTCGTCAGCAGGCGAACATGGGGAATTGCGCTCAATGCAGGAAGTCGCAATCACTAATTCTGACGCCAGCCGGATGTTAAAAACCTATAACATCGCCTGGTGGGGCAACAACTATTATGACGTCAATGAACTGGGTCATATCAGTGTGTGCCCGAATCCGGATAAGCCGGAGGTCAGGGTTGATCTGGCAAAACTGGTCAAAGAGCGTGAAGCTCAGGGGCAGCGTCTGCCGGCGCTGTTTTGTTTTCCGCAGATCCTGCAACATCGCCTGCGCTCAATCAACGAAGCGTTCCGCCGTGCCCGTGAATCGTTTGGCTACCGTGGCGATTATTTCCTGGTGTATCCCATCAAGGTCAATCAGCACAAGCGCGTTATCGAGTCACTGATCAATTCCGGCGAGCCGCTGGGGCTGGAAGCCGGCTCCAAGGCCGAACTGATGGCAGTACTGGCTCACGCGGGTCAGACACGTTCGGTGATTGTCTGTAACGGTTATAAAGACCGTGAATACATTCGTCTGGCGTTAATCGGCGAAAAACTGGGCCATAAGGTGTATCTGGTTATTGAGAAAATGACCGAAGTTCGTCTGGTTCTCGAAGAAGCTGAGCGCCTGAACGTAACACCGCGTTTGGGGATCCGTGCGCGTCTGGCGTCTCAGGGATCAGGTAAATGGCAGTCGAGCGGCGGCGAAAAATCGAAGTTTGGTCTGTCGGCAACTCAGGTACTGCAGCTGGTGGATATCATGCGTAATGCCGGTCGTCTGGACAGCCTGCAACTGCTGCATTTCCATCTTGGCTCCCAGATGGCCAATATCCGGGATATCTCTACCGGGGTTCGCGAGTCAGCACGTTTTTATGTAGAGCTGGCGAAACTCGGCGTAAACATCAAATGTTTTGATGTCGGCGGCGGCCTCGGCGTTGATTACGAAGGTACCCGTTCCCAGTCAGATTGTTCGGTTAACTACGGCCTGAATGAATACGCCAATAATGTTATCTGGGCGATCGGTGATGCCTGTGACGAACATGGGCTGGAGCATCCGACCGTGATCACGGAATCAGGGCGTGCGGTAACAGCACACCATACGGTTCTGGTGTCTAACATCATCGGTGTGGAGCGCAATGAATTTACTACTCCTCAGGCCCCGGCGGAAGACTCACCTCGTCCGATTATCAGCCTGTGGGAAACCTGGCAGGAGATGCATGAACCGAATGTTCGCCGCTCCCTGCGTGAATGGTTGCATGACAGTCAGATGGACCTGTCTGATATCCACACCGGATATTCGGCCGGCACCTACAGCCTGACCCAGCGTGCCTGGGCTGAGCAGTTGTACCTGAGCATCTGCCATTATACCCGCCAGCACCTGGACCCGAGCAACCGTGCACATCGTCCGATCATTGACGAATTACAGGAGCGGATGGCAGATAAGATCTACGTCAACTTCTCACTGTTCCAGTCCATGCCGGATGCCTGGGGGATCGACCAGTTGTTCCCGGTACTGCCGCTGGAAGGGCTGAATAAGTCTCCGGAACGTCGTGCCGTCCTGCTGGATATTACCTGTGACTCTGATGGCACCATCGATCACTATGTCGACGGTGATGGTATTGCCACCACCATGCCTATGCCGGAATATGATCCGCAAAATCCGCCGATGCTGGGCTTCTTTATGGTCGGTGCGTATCAGGAAATTCTGGGCAATATGCATAACCTGTTCGGTGATACTGAAGCGGTTAACGTGTATGCCTTTGATGACGGTTCAGTGGATGTGGAACTGTCCGATACAGGCGATACCGTGGCTGATATGCTGGAATACGTACAGCTGAATCCGCGTGAATTGCTGGAACTGTTCCAGAAACAGGTGAAAGCCAGCGATATCGAAGAAGAATTACGTGATCAGTTCCTGTCGGAATTTGAAAGTGGTCTTTACGGGTATACCTACCTGGAAGACGAGTAACAACGTCTGCCCTGTCTGACGGTTATCACTACGCACGGATAATCATTGCAGAGGTGGCAGCGAAATATCATAATCCGCAAATACCCTTGTGCGTCGGGTTTAACGACACACAAGGGTTTTTTTTCGTCTATACCTGAGCGGATAGCTGAATATCTGATGCCGGTGATCCGTTCACCGGAATGAAAGAGGAAGAGATATGTACCATACCCTGGGTAATCAGTATGACAACTCCCTGGTGTCAAATGCCTTTGGCTTTATGCGGTTCCCGCTGAACTTTCAGCCGTATGACAGCGATGCTGAGTGGGTGATCACTGGCGTTCCTTTCGATGCGGCGACATCCGGTCGTCCCGGCAGCCGTTTAGGCCCCGGAGCCATTCGCCAGGTCTCGACCAACCTGGCCTGGGAAGGGTGTCGCTGGCCGTGGGATTTTGACCTGCGTGAGCGTCTGAACGTCGTTGATTGCGGTGACCTGGTCTATGCATTTGGTGATTCCCAGGACATGTCGACCCGCTTACAGGAACATGCCGAAAAATTACTGGCTAACGGCAAACGTATGCTGACCTTCGGCGGCGACCACTACATCTCCCTGCCGCTGCTGCGCGCCCATGCGAAGCATTTCGGTAAGATGGCTCTGGTACATTTTGATGCGCATACCGATACCTATTCAAACGGGCCGACCTTTGACCACGGTACCATGTTCTACCATGCCCCGAATGAAGGGCTGATTGACCCGGATCACTCGGTACAGATTGGTATCCGTACCGAATATGACAAAAATCTGGGCTTCAATGTGTTGGATGCGGCATGGGTCAATGATCAGTCTGTGGGATCCATCCTGGCGGAAATCAAAAAAACTGTCGGTGATCTGCCGGTTTATCTGACCTTTGATATCGATTGCCTGGATCCGGCGCACGCACCGGGCACCGGAACGCCGGTGATTGGCGGGCTGACGTCTGACAAGGCGACGAAGCTGATCCGTGGTCTGCAGGGTATGAATATCGTGGGCATGGATCTGGTGGAAGTCGCGCCAGGCTATGATCATGCGGACCTGACTTCGCTGGCGGCGGCGACGCTGGCTTTAGATATGTTACATGTTCAGGCCGCCAACAAAGCGTAATTACTTGTATCGGAGACCGTATCAGGGGTAAGTTACCTGATACGGATTTAAGAGGAGAATATCATGGGTTTACTGGATGATCTGGTCGGTTCCCTGACCGGCGGGCAGCAAAATAATCTGGGGCAGTTACAGGCTGTCTGGAACTGGGTACAGGAGCAGGGCGGTGTGGAAGTTCTGATCCAGAAATTCCAGCAGGGCGGACTGGGCGAAATCCTGTCGACCTGGCTGAGCAATGGCGCGAATCAGTCTGTCAGCAGTGATGACATTAAGTCAGCACTCAGCAGCCAGGACTTAGAGTCTCTGGCCGGCAAACTGGGGACCGACGTTGACGGTGCCTCCGGCGTTCTGTCTAAAATCCTGCCGGAACTGATGGATAAAATTTCTCCGCAAGGTGAAGTTCATCCGGAAGCCACAGGCACTAACAGTTCGCCTGACCTGGGCTCTCTGGTCGCCAGCATCTTCAAAAGCTAATTCCTGACATTCGCTCAGGTACACCGGCAGAACCGTCAGGACTGCCGGTTTTTTTATCCTTTCTGTTCAAAAAGCACCCACCCCTGTTCCCCACTAAAAAACGGTGCTTACGGACAAGGAAAATTGTCTTTCCCCGCAAGGGGGTAGCATAATCTTTTGCGATCACCGCTTCCGGTAAACACTCTGAGGGTTTATCCCAGCCAGCCAGCCCTCCGGGTCGCACAATTCGCCCGTCATAGCATATACTTTTGCCCCGTTTTTCATGTACATTGAAGGACGACTGTTTTTCCGCCTTGCCTGTTAATTGTTGATTTTCAATGCATTGGTAAAGGGAAGGCCATTATCCGATCTGGAGTTTAAGCATGCCCTCTCATAAAGAACTCGCGAATGCCATTCGTGCCCTCAGTATGGATGCCGTACAAAAAGCCAAATCCGGTCACCCGGGTGCCCCGATGGGCATGGCTGATATTGCCGAAGTGTTATGGCGTGATTTCCTGAACCATAACCCGCAGAACCCGTCCTGGGCCGATCGTGACCGTTTTGTCCTGTCTAACGGCCACGGTTCCATGCTGATTTACAGCCTGCTGCACCTCACCGGGTATGATCTGCCGATTCAGGAACTGGAAAACTTCCGCCAGCTCCATTCCCGTACCCCGGGCCACCCGGAATACGGTTACACCCCGGGCGTGGAAACCACCACCGGGCCGCTGGGACAGGGCATTGCCAATGCGGTCGGTTTTGCCATTGCTGAGCGCACACTGGCTGCCCAGTTTAACCGTCCGGGCCACGATATCGTCGACCACTACACCTACGCGTTTATGGGTGATGGCTGCATGATGGAAGGGATCTCTCACGAGGCCTGTTCACTGGCCGGTACCCTGAAACTGGGTAAACTGATCGCTTTCTATGACGACAACGGCATTTCCATCGATGGTCACACCGATGGCTGGTTTACCGACGACACCGGTATGCGTTTCGAAGCCTATAACTGGCATGTGATCCGCGGTATCGACGGCCACGACCATGACGCTATCCGCCGTGCGGTGGAAGAAGCACGCAGCGTGACCGACAAACCGTCACTGCTGATTTGCAAAACCGTGATCGGTTTCGGTTCGCCGAACAAAGCCGGCACCCACGATTCTCACGGCGCCCCGCTGGGTGACGAGGAAATTGCACTGACCCGTAAACAACTGGGCTGGAACTACGCACCGTTTGAAATCCCTGACGATATTTATGCGGCCTGGGATGCCAAAAATGCCGGTTCTGAGAAAGAGCAGGCGTGGGATAAGAAATTTGCTGCCTACCAGCAGGCTTTCCCGGCGCTGGCTCAGGAATTTGTTCGTCGTACCCGTGACAAACTGCCGCAAAACTGGCAGGAAGAGTCACTGAAATATATCGAACAACTGCAGGCAAACCCGGCGAACATCGCCAGCCGTAAAGCCTCACAGAATGCCATTGAAGCGTTCGGTAAACTGCTGCCGGAATACCTGGGCGGTTCAGCGGACCTGGCCCCGAGCAACCTGACAATGTGGTCCGGCTCTAAACCGATTAACGAGGATGCCGCAGGTAACTATATCCATTACGGTGTGCGTGAATTCGGTATGACCGCGGTGGCGAACGGTATCTCCCTGCATGGTGGCTTCCTGCCTTACACCGCAACCTTCCTGATGTTTGTGGAATATGCACGTAATGCTGCGCGTATGGCAGCCCTGATGAAAATCCGTCAGGTGCTGGTCTATACCCATGACTCTATCGGTCTGGGTGAAGACGGTCCGACTCACCAGCCGGTCGAGCAGCTGGCCAGCCTGCGTACGACTCCGAACATGAGCACCTGGCGTCCGTGTGACCAGGTGGAATCTGCGGTGGCCTGGAAATACGCTATCGAACGTCAGGACGGCCCGACCGCACTGATCTTCTCCCGTCAGAACCTGGCGCAGCAACCACGCAGTGCAGAGCAGCTGGCGAACGTGGCCCGCGGCGGATATGTACTGAAAGACTGTGACGGCCAGCCGGAACTGATCCTGATTGCCACCGGTTCGGAAGTCTCTCTGGCCGTCGCGGCGGCAGAGCAGCTGAGCGGACAGGGCCGTAAAGTCCGTGTTGTTTCGATGCCGTCAACGGATGCCTTTGATAAGCAGGATGCGGCTTACCGTGAATCGGTACTGCCGGCGGCAGTCACCGCCCGTGTGGCTATCGAGGCAGCTATCGCTGACTTCTGGTACAAATATACCGGCCTGAACGGTGCAATTGTCGGTATGACCAGCTTCGGTGAGTCAGCGCCGGCGGATCTGCTGTTTAAAGAGTTCGGCTTCACCGTAGAGAATGTAGTGGCGAAAGCTAACGCTCTGCTGTAATCCGGTCCTTTGACAGGTCTGTAAGTGAACAGCATGGCGGGAAACTGCCATGCTTTTTTTTCAGGTTACGGAACGGGAAAGATGAACTGAGATGTGCTTTTTATGCACAGCTGACAGTTAAAAATGTGAGTTTGATCGAATAATTAGAATTGCAGTTGATCTCAGTCATTCCCGTGTGACATCGCATGATTTATTCTCAGCTGAAGCGTTTCAGTTGGGGTTCTGTAGCGGCAATAGTGTTCGGTCTGTCGTTGCGCTAACGCGTTGAGGTGACAGGGATCGCTGTATTCCGTAACCACCGGCACAGAAATAATGGTAGTGACATGACCCTGAGAATTGCGATTAATGGTTTTGGACGTATTGGCCGTAGCGTATTGCGCGCACTGTACGAAAGCGGCCGGCATACGGATATTTCAGTCGTAGCCATTAATGAACTGGCCGACAATGAAGGGATTGCCCATCTTCTGAAATATGACACCACGCATGGTCGCTTTGCTTATGAGGTACGGCTGGAAGAGGATGTGCTACGGGTAGGGCGTGATCCTATCCGCCTGTTACATCAGCCTCAGATAGCCTCTCTTCCCTGGCGGGAACTGGACGTTGATATTGTACTGGACTGCACCGGGCACTATGGCAGCCGAGCGGATGGCGAGGCACACCTTGCAGCCGGTGCTAAAAAAGTGCTGTTTTCACACCCGGGCGGGAATTCTCTGGATGCGACCGTGGTGTATGGTGTGAACCACCATGAACTGAAAGAAAGCGACCGGATAGTCTCAAATGCGTCCTGTACCACAAATTGTATCATCCCGGTGATTAAACTACTGGATGATGCCTTCAGGATTGTATCGGGTACCGTCACGACTATCCATTCATCCATGCATGATCAACAGGTTCTGGATGCCTATCATACCGATTTGCGCCGGACCCGGGCAGCCAGCCAGTCGATCATACCGGTAGACACCAAACTGGCGGCCGGGATCACGCGGATATTTCCTCAGTTTGCGGATCGGTTTGAGGCTATTGCCGTGAGGGTGCCGGTGATCAATGTGACGGCTATCGACCTCAGTGTTACCCTGGAAATACCGGTGACTGCGGCCAAAGTTAACGAGGTTTTGCAAAACGGAGCACAGGGAATATTTCGTGGTATAGTCGACTATACCGAACTACCCTTGGTTTCTGTTGATTTTAACCACGATCCGCACAGTGCCATCGTCGATGGTACTCAGACACGGGTCAGTGGTCAGCACCTGGTGAAAACCCTGGTGTGGTGCGATAACGAATGGGGCTTTGCTAACCGGATGCTGGACACCACCTTAGCAATGTCTGCAGGTAATTTCAGGTAAGGCGTGATAGCGCCTGACAAACTTACGAGAATCAATAAGAGGATTCACCATGTCTGTAATTAAAATGACCGATCTGGATCTTGCAGGTAAACGTGTACTGATTCGTGCTGACTTGAACGTACCGGTGAAAGACGGAAAAGTTACGTCAGATGCCCGTATCCGTGCATCATTACCGACCATTGAATCTGCACTGAAGCAAGGTGCTAAAGTCATGGTGACCTCTCACCTCGGTCGCCCGGTAGAAGGCGAATATAACGAAGAGTTTTCTTTGCTGCCGGTGGTGAATTACCTGAAAGATAAACTGAACGGTACCAATGTCACGTTGGCAAAAGACTATCTGGACGGCGTATCTGTGGAAAGCGGCGAACTGGTTGTGCTGGAAAACGTCCGTTTCAACAAAGGCGAGAAAAAAGATGACGAAGTGCTGGCGAAGAAATATGCCGCACTGTGTGATGTTTTTGTGATGGATGCTTTTGGTACCGCGCACCGTGCTCAGGCCTCTACCCACGGTGTAGGCAAATTCGCCCCTATCGCGTGTGCCGGCCCGCTGTTATCCGCAGAGCTGGAAGCATTAGGTAAAGCGATGAGCAACCCGGCACGTCCGATGGTTGCTGTGGTGGGTGGGTCTAAAGTTTCAACGAAGTTTGATGTCCTGCAGTCACTGGTGGGCATTGCGGATACCGTGATTGTCGGCGGGGGTATCGCAAATACTTTTGTGGCTATTGACAACAATGTCGGTAAATCACTGTATGAGCCGGACTTCGTGGAAGCGGCGAAAAAACTGCGTGATCAACATGGGATCCCGGTACCGACGGACTCCCGCGTAGGTACTGAATTCTCTGAAACGGCACCTGCAACCGTGAAAAAAGTTAACGAAATTCGTGATGATGAAGAGATCATGGACTTTGGCGACGAAACGGCACAGGCAATGGCCGCTATCCTGAAAGGCGCGAAGACGATCTTGTGGAATGGTCCGGTAGGGGTATTTGAATTCCCTAACTTCCGTAAAGGCACCGAAATCGTTGCTAATGCCATTGCAGACAGCGAAGCATTCTCTGTTGCAGGTGGCGGTGATACGCTGGCGGCCATCGATTTGTTCGGTATCGAAGATAAAATTTCTTATATCTCTACCGGCGGTGGTGCTTTCCTCGAATTTGTTGAAGGTAAAAAATTACCGGCAGTTGCCATGCTTGAAGAGCGTGCAAAACAGTAATTCTGCGACGGTGTACCCGGCAGGGGCCGGGCGCATCGAGTTTAGCCCGGCTAACGGGCATCCGTTTACGGCCAACGAAACAGGACAATGTCATGTCTAAAATTTTTGATTTCGTAAAACCTGGTGTAGTTACTGGCGAAGATGTTCAGAAAATCTTCCAGGTCGCTAAAGAGAATCATTTTGCACTGCCTGCAGTAAACTGTGTCGGCAGCGACTCCATCAATGCGGTACTGGAAACTGCGGCGAAAGTGAAAGCGCCGGTAATTGTTCAGTTCTCTAACGGTGGTGCTGCATTTATTGCCGGTAAAGGCTATAAGTCTGACAAACCGCAGGCTGCGGCTATCATGGGTGCTATCGCGGGTGCACACCATGTGCATCTGATGGCTGAAGCGTACGGTGTACCGGTTATTCTGCACACTGACCACTGTGCCAAAAAACTGCTGCCATGGATCGACGGTCTGCTGGATGCCGGTGAAGCGCATTTCGCCAAAACCGGTAAGCCTCTGTTCTCTTCTCACATGATCGACCTGTCAGAACAGTCACTGGAAGAAAACATCGAAATCAGCAGCAAATACCTGGCTCGCATGGCGAAAATGGGTATGACTCTGGAAATCGAACTGGGTTGTACCGGCGGTGAAGAAGACGGCGTTGATAACTCGCACCTCGATAACTCAGCTCTGTATACCCAGCCTGAAGATGTTGATTACGCATACCGTAAACTGAACGAGATCAGCCCTAATTTCACTATCGCAGCTTCTTTCGGTAACGTGCATGGGGTGTACAAACCTGGTAATGTTCAGCTGACGCCAAAAATTCTGCGTAATTCACAGGATTATGTCAGCGAAAAACATGGCCTGCCGCACAACGCGCTGAACTTTGTTTTCCACGGAGGCTCCGGTTCTTCTGCTGAAGAGATCAAAGAAGCTATCGGCTATGGCGTGATCAAAATGAATATCGATACCGATACCCAATGGGCGACCTGGGACGGTATTCTGCAGTACTACAAAAAGAACGAAGGTTATCTGCAGTCTCAGTTGGGCAACCCTGAGGGTGACGATAAACCGAACAAAAAATACTATGATCCACGTGCCTGGCTGCGTGCAGCGCAGAGCTCAATGGTAGTTCGCCTGGAACAGGCATTCCATGAGCTGAATGCGATTGATCGTCTGTAAGCCCCACTGAGGGGAAAGAGGCCCGCATCATAGCGGGCCTTTTTTATTGCCATCGTGTCAGGCTGAGTGCCTTGCAGCAAGGCGAACGGAATATTCACCGAGCTGACACAAACAAATTATCCTGTTTCCCGTGTATCCGCTCTGAGCAGGTTCCGCCCGTCATACGTGAAGTAGTTTCAGTTGCCGCATGGCGGCGGCCGGGTTAAGGCCCGAAGGCGCGGGCCTTAACAATCCGCGCCTGGCGCAGGTCCTCGCTGTCCCCTCACTTATCGCTCCGGCCTGACGGCCCGCCCGGATCCGCCGTCCTGGCTCAGCCGTGCTTTCGCCGGCGTCCCTGCCGGCTCAGCCTGGCCGTCACTCTGCGTTCGGCGCTGCGGATAGCGCCCCAAAACCTGCTATCCAGGCATCGCCACTGTTTTCCGGTTTTAATACAAAACCACAATCCGCTTAATACAAGATTTAGCACTGTTGGTCGGGCGACATCGCACCGCTGAGCGAGTGAATGTGGCCAGGACGAGCCGCAGGGACGCGGCGAGAGGTCATGCTGAGCAGGAGCGAATCATGACCGGTCCGTAAAGGACACATGAATGAGTGAAAGTACCGCGAAGCGGCGGGCAGGCCTGTCGCAGGGCAGGGAGTGCAGAGGGCGCGGCCATGCGCCCTTTGCCCGGTCGCCTGCGGCGGATTACAGGCAGCATGCCTGACACAAAAGCGAACGGAATATTCACCGTGCTGATAATAAAAAACGCATCCGGTTTCCCCGGTTATCCACTCTGAGCTGGTTCCGCCCGTCATATGCACAGTAGTTTCAGTTGCCGCATGGCGGCGGCCGGGTTAAGGCCCGAAGGCGCGGGCCTTAACAATCCGCGCCTGGCGCAGGTCCTCGCTGTACCCTCACTTATCGCTCCGGCCTGACGGCCCGCCCGGATCCGCCGTCCTGGCTCAGCCGTGCTTTCGCCGGCGTCCATGCCGGCTCTGCCTGGCCGTCACTCTGCGCTCGGCGCTGCGGATAGCGCCCCAAAACCTGCTCTCCGGGCAGTAGTCCCCGTGTTTAGTCTTTTAAAATACGGAAAATGTCTTCTTGTCTGATGCTTGCACCGTGGGTCGGGCGACATCGCACCGCTGAGCGAGTGAATGTGGCCAGGACGAGCCGCAGGGACGCGGCGAGAGGTCATGCTGAGCAGGAGCGAATCATGACCGGTCCGTAAAGGACACATGAGTGAGTGAAGGCACCGCGAAGCGGCGGGCAGGCCTGTCGCAAGGCCGGGAGTGCAGAGGGCGCGGCCATGCGCCCTTTGCCCGGTCGCCCGCAGCGGGGTGCAGGCAGCAAGCCTTAATGCAAGGCGAACGGAATATTCACCGTGCTGAGATGAAAAACAACGGACAAACTTATTACCCACAAACCTGAGACAAAAATTCCCCGGTCGCCCGCAGCGGGATGCAGGCAGCAAGCCTTATTACAAAGCGAACGGAATATTCACCGTGCTGATTAAAAAACGACAGATGAACCGAACACTCACCACCCTGATAAAAAATCCCCCAATACGAATTTGGCATTCTGCCATTTATTGTTTACCCTTGTGCGGAGCTGTCGGAGTGGCAGGCTCTGTTCGTTTCACTCAGGAATTTTTATTACAGGATTATTAAATGCAAGACTTAAATGTTGTGGGAAGCCTCCACAATGCCGGCAGTTGGCTGGCACGCAATCAGGACCTATTGCTGAGTTATGCGGTAAATGTTGCAGCAGCAATTGCCATTCTCTTTGTCGGTTTCATTGTCGCCCGTGTGGTGTCTAATGGTTTAAACAAAGTGCTGCGCGCCCGTAGCATTGATCAGACCGTTGCTGACTTTCTGTCGGTCCTTTTACGTTATGTCATTATCGCATTTACCGTCATCGCTGCACTGAGCCGTGTCGGCGTACAAACCGCCTCGGTGATCGCCGTGTTGGGTGCCGTAGGTCTGGCCGTGGGCCTGGCTCTGCAAGGTTCACTGTCGAACTTTGCTGCTGGTGTACTGCTGGTAACCTTACGCCCTTTCCGTGTCGGTGAATTTGTGGATATCGGGGGGGCATCGGGCACCGTACTGAGTGTCCAGATTTTCTCTACCACGCTGAGAACCAGTGATGGCAATATGGTTGTCGTCCCTAACGGCAGCATTATCTCCGGTAAAATCACTAACTACAGCCGCGAGCCATTAAGCCGCAGCCAGTTTATCATTGGTGTCTCTTATGACTCTGATATCGATGAGGTTTTTTCTGTTCTGCGTAAAGTGGTTGAAGCTGAATCCCGTGTCGTTAAAGATAAGCCTGTCGTTGTTGCATTGAACGAAATGGGCGCTTCGAGCCTGAATGTCGTTGTTCGTTGCTGGACAACGTACAATGATCAGACCCAGACTTATTGGGATCTGATGGCAGCCTTTAAACGCGCATTGGATGCCAATAAAATTGGTCTGCCATATCCGCAAATGGATGTGCATCTGTACAACCAGGCGCCAGTCAAAGCAGACGCTGCAGAGTAATTCCCCGGCCTGTCTGTGTTCCGCACAGACAGGCCGCTTCCGCTATCCCTCCCCGCATAAGTTTTACTAATTGCTGATAAGTTCTTTCCATTTCATTTTCCGGTGGAAACTCGCCAGACTCTGCACTTAAATTTGCGGAGGAATACTTATGTTGTTCTATTTACAAGGAATTACCCTTGGTGCGGCGCTTATTCTGCCGCTAGGTCCCCAGAATACATTAATACTTAATCAGGGAATATTGCGTCAGTATGCGTTGATGGCAGCCAGCTTCTGTATGCTCAGTGATGTTGTACTGATCGGATCAGGTATTTTTGGCGGCAGTGCTTTGTTACAGCATTCTGCGCTGGCATTACAGTGCATCACCTGGGCGGGTTGTGCATTTTTACTCTGGTACGGCTGGGGCACTTTTCGTCAGGTATTCAGACCGGTACCGGCAGAAAGTGAACGGCAACCCGCGGGTCGTCAGCGTATGAAATTACTGATGACGTTATTCGCGGTCACCTGGCTGAACCCGCATGTCTACCTGGATACCTTTGTTGTGCTGGGAAGCCTGGGGAGTCAGGTGCCGGGAGAAGAGCGTGTCTGGTTTGCTGCCGGAGCCATTACCGCATCTGTCGTCTGGTTTTATGCACTGGCACTGCTTGCCGGGACATTATCTCCCTGGTTACGGCGTCCACGTACACGACAGGTCATCAATTTACTGGTCGCGCTAATGATGTTCTTTCTGGCATTCCGGCTATTTGAAGACGGGGTTTATATGCTCAGAGACTCTGTGTAAAGCTTTGTCGGATAGCGAACTTTTCCCTGCCACCTGAATCCAATTGGCTATAGTTCGGCCACATCTTATAGTTAACTTTCCGGGAGAGACGCTGTGAAACTTTACCCAATGGTGATATCTGTTGCACTGGCAGGCAGTCTGTCGGCACTGCCTGTTATGGCGGCTGATGTACCCGACCAGCCACATATCAGTACCTCCGGCCATGCCTCGGTTGAGGTAAAGCCGGATATGGCGACTCTGACGATTGTTGTTGAGCAGACAGCCAGGCAGGCGGCGGAAGCGAAAAAACGTGTTGATGATCGGGTAGCACAATACTTTGATTATCTGCAGCAGCAGGGAGTAGTGAAAAAAGACATTGATGCAGCCAATATCAGTACGCAGCCTCAATATGATTACAGTAAACAGGGCAAACCCCAGCTGACCGGCTATCAGGCATTGCGCCAGGTGACGGTTACGGTCCGGCAGATAGACAAACTGAATACCTTGCTGGACGGTGCATTAAAAGCAGGGCTGAATGAAATTCGTTCGGTCAGTCCGGGAGTCAGTCAGCCGCAGCGCTATCAGCAGCAGGCCCGGGATGAAGCGATTAAAGATGCAATCTCACAGGCGAGTGCACTGGCGAAAGGGTTTAATACCCGACTGGGGCCGGTATGGAGTATTCAGTACCATACCGAAGATACCTCTGCCCGTCCGGTGATGCGGATGTACAGTCTGGCGAAGGCCAATGCCGATACCACACCGCAGCAAACCTACGAGCAGCAAAGCATCAGCTTTGATGACAATGTGAATGTCGTCTTTGAACTGTTCCCGCCATCAAAGCCTGCCGTTACGCCGGTTGCAGAGCCGGAAAACCAGCCCTGAACAGGTAAGGCCTTCAGAACGCACCGGCATCAGCCGGATACTCTCCCTGTCGTAATACCCGGTGCCCGTGTTCCAGCAGGGCATCGGTGACACGACGCATTAAACGACTCTCCGGCGCAAACCGGTGCCAGTACAGCATCCGCCGCTGGTACAGGCCGGGAGTCAGGTCGACCAGTTCCCCTCTCGCCAGTTCGTTGCCAATCTGCAGATGCGGGATCATACAGCAGACAGAACTTTGTCTGGCTAGCTGAACAAAGGCTTCGGAAGAGTTGACGATATGGCAGGGTACACTGCCCGGCGGCAGATCAAAATACTGCTGCAGAAAGGCCTGATGCATATCATCCAGATGGTCAAAGGCGACCGCAGGGGCTTTCAGTAATGCATTCCGTGTCACCCCGTTCGGGAAATAGCGGCTGGCAAATTCGGGGGAGGCGACAAACAGATAATCCAGAGCCCCTAATTGGTCCACGAGGCAACTCGGTAATGCCTGAGGCTGAATACTCACCGCTCCTACAACCTCACCGCGGCGCAGACGTTCCTGTGTCCTGCTTTCATCTTCTACCTGCAGGTTAAGTCGTACCGGTGAGTCGGCCAGCACATCTTTCAGAGCCGGCAGTAACCAGGTTGCCAGGCTGTCGGCGTTAACTGCGATAGACAGCAGTAGCGGTGTACTGCCGCCCGATTCGTCCGCCAGCCACTGCTCTTCCAGCATCTCTACCTGATGCAGTAACGCCAGTAACTTCTGACCCTGCTCGGTGGGGCGGGGAGGAACAGTACGGACCAGCAGGGGCTGACCAAAAAGATTCTCCAGCTGTTTAATACGCTGTGAAACAGCTGACTGGGTAATGCATAACTTTTGTGCAGCGCGTTCAAAACCCCGCTCTCGTATCACTGCATCCAGGGCCTGAAGGGTTCGGTAATCCGGGCGTTTCATGGGTGTTTTCTCTCGGCTGCAGGGAAAACATATCCCCGGTTAAGTTCACTGACGCGCACTAAGATAGTATCTCCGTAATTTTGCTGACGGTTTTATAAAACATGGGAACTTGCCAGCAAGAGTAGGTTTTTTTTCTTTTGCTTGTTTTATACTACGCTGACGAACAGAGCGTACAGGTTTAACATATCATGAGCCGTGATGAATTAAAAAAAGCAGTGGGTCAGGCAGCACTGAAGTATGTCCGTCCCGGAGCGGTAGTAGGTGTGGGTACCGGCAGTACCGTTGCTCATTTTATTGATGCACTAGCCACCATGAAGCATGACATTGAAGGGGCTGTATCCAGTTCTGAAGATTCGACGGCAAAATTGCTGGCCTGCGGTATCCCGGTCATCGACCTGAATAATGTCGATCAGTTATCGGTGTATGTAGATGGTGCAGATGAAATCAACCCGCAAATGCAGATGATTAAAGGTGGCGGCGCTGCGCTCACCCGCGAGAAAATCATCGCCGCGGTGGCAGAGCAGTTTATCTGCATCGCCGATGCCAGCAAACAGGTGGATGTTCTGGGGCATTTCCCATTACCGGTCGAGGTTATTCCGATGGCCAGGGCGTATGTTGCCAGGGAACTGGTGAAAATGGGTGGGTTACCGGAATATCGACAGCATGTGGTAACAGATAACGGGAATATTATTCTTGACGTTTACAACCTCAGCATTGTCAATCCGGCGGAGCTTGAGCGTAAAATCAATGCATTACCGGGTGTAGTGACGGTCGGGCTATTTGCGGCCAGAGGGGCTGATGTTGCGCTGATTGGTACAGAAGATGGTGTGATCACATTGAAGAAAGGCGTCTGAGAGACGTCTTTTTTTTGAGTTTATTTTAGTGATTTATATCACATTTAAAACAGCAGTTGATAAATTCTGCTTTCCTGCAGACGTAATCGTTTTCTTTTTATCGAAATCTGCTGAAACCGTCGTGCGGGCAGCCTGAAACCGGGAGCGGTTTTCTGTTGCCCGTAGCGGAAATTTTGTTATGTTGACAGAAGAAATACTTATATTCGTCTCAATATCGTCAACCATAAGGTCGGGCAATGGCAAAGGTATCACTGGAAAAAGACAAAATTAAGTTTCTGCTGGTGGAAGGTGTTCATCAGACAGCGCTGGATAATCTTCGTGCAGCGGGCTATACCAATATTGAATTTCATAAAGGTGCACTGGATACCGAATCCCTGAAAGAGTCGATTCGCGATGCACACTTTGTCGGGATCCGCTCCCGTACCCACCTGACCGAAGAAGTGTTTGCGGCCGCAGAAAAATTAGTGGCGGTAGGGTGCTTCTGCATCGGGACTAATCAGGTTGACCTTGATGCGGCGGCAAAACGCGGTATCCCGGTCTTCAATGCGCCGTTCTCTAACACCCGCTCTGTTGCTGAACTGGTGATTGGTGAATTGCTGCTGTTGTTACGCGGTATTCCGGAAGCGAATGCCAAGGCACACCGTGGGATCTGGAACAAAAATGCCAAGGGTTCGTTTGAAGCCCGTGGTAAAAAACTGGGTATCATTGGTTACGGCCATATCGGCATGCAGCTGGGTGTGCTGGCTGAAAGCCTGGGGATGCATGTTTTCTTCTACGATGTGGAAGATAAGCTCCCGTTAGGTAATGCGACGCAGGTAAAACATCTGAATGATTTGCTGGGGATGAGCGATGTGGTCACCCTGCATGTGCCGGAAACCCCGAACACACAAAATATGATCGGGGTTGAACAACTGGCGGCAATGAAAAAAGGCGGTCTGCTGATCAATGCCTCCCGCGGAACGGTGATTGATATTCCGGCGCTGTGTGACGCGCTGGCAAGCAAGCATCTGAGTGGTGCTGCTATCGATGTTTATCCGCAGGAACCGGCCAGCAACAGTGATCCTTTTGTCTCGCCACTGTGTGAGTTCGACAATGTTATCCTGACGCCGCATATCGGTGGTTCCACCGAAGAAGCGCAGGAGAATATTGGCGTAGAAGTGTCCGGTAAGCTGATTAAATACTCTGATAACGGTTCAACGTTGTCAGCGGTAAACTTCCCTGAGGTTTCTCTGCCAGGCCATGCCGCCAGCGCCAGCCGTTTGCTGCATATCCATGAGAACCGTCCGGGCGTACTGACGGCCATCAACCAGATTTTTGCCGAGCAGGGCATCAATATTATGGGCCAGTATCTGCAGACCACGCCGTACATGGGTTATGTGGTTATCGATATCGATGCCCCGCAGGACGTCGCCGATAAAGCGCTGCAACTGATGAAAGGTATTCAGGGCACGCTGCGTGCCCGCCTGCTGTACTAAGTTCATCACCAGAGTCTGAAAAGGCGGGGAAACCCGCCTTTTTTGTCGCTGTTGACCCGATATCAGGTGCTGTCATCCGGTATTAACAGATAAATACCGGTAACCGGATTACAGGGGGCAGGGCGATAGTCGGGATATTTTATTATCAGTACGGTGAGTGTTCCGTTTGCTTTGTAATAAGGCTTGCTGCCTGTAATCCGCTGCGGGCGACCGGGCAAAGGGCGCCTGGTCACATTCACTCGTTCAGTGGTGCGATGTCGCGGTAAGACACCGGGTGGGTGGCCCGGAGAAAAACGGGGGATCTTTGTCTCTGGTTTGTGGGTAATAAGTTCGTCCGTTGTTTTTCATCCCAGCACGGTGAATATTCCGTTCGCTTTATAATAAGGCATACTGCCTGTAATCCGCCGTGGGCGACCGGGCAAAGGGCGCATGGCCGCGCCCTCTGCACTCCCGGCCTTGCGACAGGCCTGCCCGCCGCTTCGCGGTGCCTTCACTCATTCATGTGTCCTTTACGGACTGGTCATGATTCGCTCCTGCTCAGCATGACCTCTCGCCGCGTCCCTGCGGCTCGCCCTGGACACATTCCCTCGCTCAGCGGTGCGATGTCGCGGTAAGTCACCGGGTGGGTGGCACGGAGAAAAACGAGAGACTTTTCGTTAGCCGGTTTTCGGGGTTTAAACTCATCTGTTATTTTTATCTCCGTACGGTGAATATTCCGTTCGCTTTGTAATAAGGCTGCTGCCTGCACCCCGCCGTGGGCGACCGGGCAAAGGGCGCATGGCCGCGCCCTCTGCACTCCCGGCCTTGCGACAAGCCTGCCCGCCGCTGCGCGGTACCTTCACTCATTCATGTGTCCTTTACGGACCGGTCATGATTCGCTCCTGCTCAGCATGACCTCTCGCCGCGTCCCTGCGGCTCGTCCTGGACGCATTCATTTGCTCAGCGGTGCGATGTCGCCCGACCACCGGTGCAGACATCACCGGAAAAGCGAATTATGGTTTTGTTTTAAAACCGAAAGACAGTGCCGATGCCCGGATAGAAGGTGTTGAGGCGCTATCCGCAGCGCCGAACGCAGAGTGACGGCCAGGCAGAGCCGGCATGGACGCCGGCGAAAGCACGGCTGAGCCAGGACGGCGAATCCGTGCGGGCCGTCAGGCCGGAGCGATAAGTGAGGGTACAGCGAGGACCTGCGCCGGGCGGGGATTGTTAAGGCCCGCGCCTTCGGGCCTTAACCCGGCCGCTGCCACGCGGCAACTGAAACTACTGTACGTATGACGGGCGGAATCTGCTCAGAGCGGATAACCGGGGAAACCGGATGCGTTTTTTATTATCAGCACGGTGAATATTCCGTTCGCTTTGTAATAAGGCTTGCTGCCTGCATCCCGCTGCGGGCGACCGTGCAAAGGGCGCATGGCCGCGCCCTCTGCACTCCCGGCCTTGCTACAAGCCTGCCCGCCGCTTCGCGGTGCCTTCACTCATTCATGTGTCCTTTACGGACCGGTCATGATTCGCTCCTGCTCAGCATGACCTCTCGCCGCGTCCCTGCGGCTCGTCCTGGCCACATTCACTCGCTCAGCGGTGCGATGTCGCCCGACCACCGGTGCAGACATCACCGGAAAAGCGAATTATGGTTTTGTTTTAAAACCGAAAGACAGTGCCGATGCCCGGATAGAAGGTGTTGAGGCGCTATCCGCAGCGCCGAACGCAGAGTGACGGCCAGGCAGAGCCGGCATGGACGCCGGCGAAAGCACGGCTGAGCCAGGACGGCGAATCCGTGCGGGCCGTCAGGCCGGAGCGATAAGTGAGGGGACAGCGAGGACCTGCGCCGGGCGGGGATTGTTAAGGCCCGCGCCTTCGGGCCTTAACCCGGCCGCTGCCACGCGGCAACTGAAACTACTGTACGTATGACGGGCGGAATCTGCTCAGAGCGGATAACCGGGGAAACCGGATGCGTTTTTTATTATCAGCACGGTGAATATTCCGTTCGCTTTGTAATAAGGCTTGCTGCCTGCATCCCGCTGCGGGCGACCGGGCAAAGGGCGCATGGCCGCGCCCTCTGCACTCCCTGCCTTGCGACAAGCCTGCCCGCCGCTCCGCGGTACCTTCACTCACTCATGTGTCCTTTACGGACCGGTCATGATTCGCTCCTGCTCAGCATGACCTCTCGCCGCGTCCCTGCGGCTCGTCCTGGCCACATTCACTCGCTCAGCGGTGCGATGTCGCCCGACCAACGGTGCAAACATCCGCGGAAAAGCGGATTGTGGTTTTGTTTTAAAACTGAAAGACAGTGGCGAAATCACGGCTGAGCCAGGACGGCGGATCCGGGCGGGCCGTCAGGCCGGAGTGATAAGTGAGGGTGCAGCGAGGACCTGTGCCAGGCGGGGATTGTTAAGGTCCGCGCCTTCGGGTCTTAACCCGGCTGCCACGCGGCAACTGAAACTACTGTGCATATGACGGGCGGAACCGGCGCAGAGCGCAGAGCGGATACACGGGAAACGGATGCATTCTTTATGTCAGCACGGTGAATATTCCGTTCGTGACTTACCACTGCCAGACCTTTTCCGGAGTAATGATCACCGGCAACGGAATATCCCACTGTTCCGTGGGCAGGGCAGGGACCTGCTGGCAGCAATGCGCCAGGCCAGCCGGTAGCACACCATGTTGTTGCCAGTGCTGCAACGTCCGGTCGTAGAAGCCGCCGCCCATCCCCAGCCGTTGTCCCCGGGCATCAAAGGCCACCAGTGGCACCAGAATAATGTCCAGTGTATCCAGCGGGGCCAGTTCCGTCAGGTTCAGTGACGGTTCAGGGATACCGTAGCGATTAGGGTTCAGTGGCGTATCCGGAAGATAACGGATAAACAGCAGCTGCCCTGTCGAAAAAGGATGCAACACCGGCAGATAAACCTGCTGTCCGCGTTGCCATAACCGGGAGATCAGGGGCCGGGTGTCCAGCTCACCGTCGAAAGAAAGAAACAGAGCAACATTCCTCGCCTGTGCTAATAAAGGCAAGGAAAGGGCGCGTTCCGCCACCTGCTGTGCAGCCTGTTGCTGTTGCTGCGGGCTGAGAGCCTGTCGCTGGCGGCGTATCTGTGCACGGATCTGTTGTCGTTCAGACTGAGAATAAGTCACGGCATTTCCGTAAAAAGTAAGGATAACGGATATTCTGACACAGAAGAGGATAATACCGGAAGGCAGAAACGGGATGACTCAGGGAAGAAATGTCCGGAAGGACAGAAACGTACTAAAGGGAGATCTCCGGGATGCCGCTGCAGGCTGTAACCCTTGAACCCTTGGTTCAAGGTGAACATGCCGTCATTATTATCAGGCTTCCCGGACGGACCGGGCATGCACACAAAAAATGAAGCGCCACATTCTGTTGGTATGAAATATCGGCTCAGGGGACTGGCCCGCTCGCAAACATCCCAGAGAAAATTTACTTCATGGAAATTGTAGCACAGGATCCATAAAGTGTTATTCGAATTTCGGTCCCTGATGGTCGGTGATCCGACCCTGCTCAACTAATGCCTGTTCAATAGTCTGTTGCAGCATGCGAATACGTTGTTCCATATTCGATGCATAATCACGGGTTTTGCTTTTTTCCTGCGCCAGTTCATGACAGATGTTTAATGCTGCTATGAACACAAGCTGCTCGGTATTGTTCACCCGGGTGCGGACTTTTAAGTCCTGCAACCGTTGGTCCAGGTCAGCTGCGGCCGCATTCAGCGCTTCCTGCTGTTCCGGCGGACAGTTAACTCTTAATGAACGACCAAAAATTTGTATATCTACTGGTTGCGCAGACATGCCACCTTCCTGACTGATTACATTGCCCGCATCCGAGACGCTTATCGGGGAACGGGGGCCACTATATAGACCTGAATAATAACTTACAACCCCTTTTCTGGAATCCTTCAGGCTGCTAGTGGTAGCATACCATGAACTTAACTTTCCAACATTGATGAATAACTATGTCCTTACAGAACGCACTACCTTCCTATGATGCATTGTCTGCCACACTCTCTTCGCAGGGGGTAGGAATGACCGCGGCAGAAATGCACGGTTTGATCAGTGGTATCATCTGTGGTGGCAATCAGGATCACAGCTGGAAAACCTTAGTCCATGACCTGGCCAATGATGGCCTGGCCTTCTCACAGACGCTCTCTCAGCCGCTGCAGGAAGTGCGCGATGCGGTGTTGCAGACACTGGAAGACGATGGCTTTATGTTCCGCTTACTGATGCCGGAAGACAGCCAGAGTACTGTTTTTGAGCGTGCAGACGCGCTGGCAGGCTGGGTAAACCACTTCCTGCTCGGCCTGGGAGTTACCCAACCGAAACTGGATAAAGTGACCGGTGAAGCCGGCGAAGCTATCGACGACCTGCGAACTATCGCTCAGTTAGGCTACGATGAAGACGAAGACCAGGAAGAACTGGAACAGTCCCTGGAAGAAGTGCTCGAATATGTCCGTGTCGCGGCGGTACTGTGCTATGAAACGTTTAATCGCCCGCAGCCGACGGCGGTAGAAGTTAAGAAACCAACATTGCATTAATTTATCTTTATCTCCCGGCCGTAACGGGCCGGGCTAACAGGGAGCACTGATGATGATCACTCTGGAAAATTACCAACGGCGCCGCCAGGCACTCCTGGCTAAAATGGTCCCGGGCAGTGCTGCATTATTCTTTGCCGCCCCGGAAGTCACCCGCAGCCGTGACACCGAATATCCTTTTCGCCAGAACAGCGATTTCTGGTATTTCACCGGTTTTAATGAGCCTCAGGCGCTCCTGTTACTGATAAAAAGTGATGAAAAACATAATCACAGCGTTTTGTTTAACCGGGTGCGGGATGTTACCGCAGAGATCTGGTCGGGCCGCCGTCTGGGCCAGGACGCGGCTCCGCAAAAACTCGGTGTGGACAAAGCGCTGCCCTGGGAGGACCTGGACGATCAGCTCTATCAGCTGCTCAATGGGCTGGATGTGGTTTACTTTGCGCAGGGCGATGATGACGTTGCCGACAGCAAAGTGTTTGCTGCTCTCAATAAACTGCGTCAGGGGAGTCGCCAGAATCTTCGTGCGCCAGCTACACTGACCGACTGGCGTCCTCTGGTGCATGAAATGCGTCTGTTCAAAGATGACGAAGAGATAGCGATCCTGCGCCAGACCGGGAAAATCAGTGCGCTGGCCCATCAGCGTGCGATGGAAGTCTGCCGCCCCGGAATGTACGAATATCAGCTGGAAGGTGAGATCCATCATGAATTCAGCCGTCATGGTTCGCGGTTTCCTTCTTATGGCACCATCGTAGGTGGCGGGGAAAACGGCTGCATTCTGCATTACACCGAAAATGAATGTGAATTACGCGACGGTGATCTGGTTCTGATTGATGCCGGTTGTGAGCTTTACGGCTATGCCGGCGACATTACGCGCACTTTTCCTGTGAACGGACGCTTTACTCCGGCTCAGCGTGAAATCTATGACATCGTGCTGGAGTCACTGGAAAAAGCATTATCCCTCTACCGTCCCGGTGTCAGTATCCGTGAGGTGAATGACGAAGTGGTCCGTATTATGGTGACCGGGCTGGTACGGGTTGGGGTAATGAAGGGAGACATCGAGACCCTTATCGCTGAAAATGCTCACCGACAGTTCTATATGCATGGTCTGGGTCACTGGATGGGACTGGATGTGCATGATGTGGGCGATTACGGGTCTCCGGCACGGGAACGTCTGCTGGAGCCGGGCATGGTATTAACCGTGGAGCCGGGGCTGTATATTGCGCCTGATGCGGATGTCCCGCCACAATACCGCGGGATAGGTATCCGTATTGAAGACGATATCCTGATCACTGAGCAAGGTCATGAAAATCTGACCGATACTGTAGTAAAAAATGCAGATGATATTGAAGCACTGATGGCAGAAGCCAGACAGTCACGCCGCTAACAGGTGAAACAGCGCAGCATGAGCATGATTATCGCAGGGGGAGGGATGGCTGGCGCAACGCTTGCGCTGGCGGTCTCGCACCTCACGCAGGGAAAACTCCCTGTGACTCTGATTGAAGCAACCACGCCCGGCGAACGCGGGCATCCCGGTTTTGATGGCAGGGCGATTGCTCTGGCAGCGGGAACCTGCCAGCAACTTGAACAGATTGGGATCTGGTCACATCTTGCCGGCTGTGCAACGCCGATCACCGACATCCATGTCAGTGATCGTGGTTTTCCGGGCCATGTCGGCATCCGTCATGATGAATACGGGCTGCCGGCGCTGGGCAATGTGGTCGAACTGCATGATGCCGGACAGCAGCTGTTTTCACGGCTTAAGCATGCGCCCGGTGTGACCGTAATTTGTCCTGCACGGGCAGAGAGTGTGTCACGGACTGCAGAGCAGGTCACGGTTACGCTGGATAATGGCGAACAACACCAGGCGAAGTTGCTGGTGGTGGCCAATGGCTCCGGGTCTTCACTGGCGGCGGGATGTGGAGTGCGCTGGCAGCAGGAGGATTATCAGCAGATGGCTGTGATAGCCAATGTCAGAACCAGCGAGTTGCCCGCCGGCAGAGCCTATGAGCGGTTTACGCCTCACGGTCCGCTGGCACTGTTACCGATGTCCGGCGATCGCTACTCTCTGGTCTGGTGTCATCCGGCAGAGATGCGCGCACAGGTGGAGGCCTGGAGTGAACAGCAATTCCTGGATGAACTGCAAAAGGCATTTGGCTGGCGGCAGGGGCGTTTTATACGCTGCGGTAAACGTGACTATTATCCGCTGGTATTGCAGCAGGCGCAGGAGGTCACCCGCCATCGTCTGGTCGTTGCCGGAAATGCGGCCCAGACCCTGCATCCTATTGCGGGGCAGGGATTTAATCTCGGCTTGCGGGACGTGATGACACTGGCCGAAACGGTCGCCCGGGCCAGTGCCGCCGGGGAGGATATCGGTGATTATGCGACGCTGCAGCGCTATCGGGAGCGGCGTGAACCCGACCGGCAGAAAACCATCGCTATCACCGATGGTCTGGTACGGCTTTTTTCTAACCGGAATCTGCCATTAGTTGCGGGTCGTAATATTGGCTTAACTGTCATGGATAAAATGCCGTGGCTTAAACATCAGCTGGCCGGGCGTACCCTGGGCTGGGTGAAACGTTAATGAGAGAGTACTGATGCAGAGCTTTGATGTTGTCATCGCCGGTGGCGGAATGGTTGGTCTGGCGGTTGCCTGCGGTTTGGAAGGCAGTGGCCTGAAAGTTGCGGTACTGGAAAAGTCCCCGCATACCCCGCCGGATCTGCAGGCAGCCCCGTCGGTTCGTGTATCGGCGATTAATCGTGCCAGCGAACGTCTGCTCAGCCACCTCGGTGTCTGGCAGGATATTCTGGCGATGCGCGCCAGTGCTTATCACGGTATGGAAGTCTGGGAAAAAGACAGTTTTGGTCATATCCGCTTTGACGATCAGCATCAGGGGATGACCAGTCTGGGCTATATTGTTGAAAATCAGGTACTGCGCGAAGCCTTATGGCAGCGGGCCAGCCGCTGCAGTGATGTGACACTGATTGCTCCGGCACAGCTTCAACAGGTTGCTTTTGGTGATAACGAAGCTTTCGTCACCCTGGAAGACGGCTCTATGCTGACGGCACGGTTGCTGGTCGCGGCGGACGGGGCGGATTCCTGGCTGCGAAAAAAAGCGGATATTCCGCTGATGTTCAGGGATTACCAGCACCACGCTCTGGTGGCCAATATCCGTACGGAGCAGCCTCATGATGCTGTCGCACGACAGATTTTTTATGGTGAAGGCATTCTGGCTTTTCTGCCGCTTTCTGACCCGCATCTGAGTTCCATTGTCTGGTCCTGCGAACCGCAACAGGCTGAGCGACTGAGCGGGATGTCTGAAGACCAGTTTAATCAGCAACTGTCTGTCGCTTTTGATATGAAACTCGGGTTATGCCGTGCTGAAAGTGAACGTAAAACCTTCCCGCTGATGGCCCGTTATGCCCGGCAGTTTGCTGCACACCGGCTGGCGCTGGTCGGCGATGCTGCCCATACTATCCATCCGCTGGCAGGGCAGGGGGTGAACCTCGGCTTTATGGATGCTGCAGAGCTTATCGGTGAAATCTGTCGCCTGCAGCAGCAGGGGAAAGATATTGGTCAGTATCTCTACCTTCGTCGTTATGAGCGCAGTCGCAAGCACAGTGCGGCGATGATGCTGGCTTCGATGCAGGGCTTTCGTGAACTGTTTGCCGGCAGCAACCCCGCGCTCAAATTAATGCGCGATATCGGGCTGAAAATGGCTGATACCTTACCGGGGGTTAAGCCAAAATTGCTGCAGCAGGCAATGGGCCTGCATGACTTACCGGAGTGGTTAAAAAACAGCTAAACAGGCTGTCATGGCCCGCCGCCAGGCGGGCCTGAGCGCAACCCTTCCTTCCGGCCCCCTCTTTAAATGTCTGTCCTGCGCGAAAATCAGCTAAACAGCGGGCTTTCTGCCACAGTGATCGGATGGACGCGTATTACGCCGGTTATGGCTGTCGCGTTCGGGCAAGGACTCTGTTTATACTGGCTTTCTGACACTGGTCCTGACGTGGCCAGCAGCCTTGCAGTGAATTGACGGAGATAACGTTATGCCTTTATCAGAACCCTCAGTGCCTGACCGGCACAGGGCGTTAATTGTCGTAGATGTGCAGAATTGTTTTGTGACCGGCGGGAGTCTGGCGGTTCCCGGCGGCGAAATGATTATTCCGCGGGTCAACCAGCTGGCCCGGTGTTTCAGTAACGTTGTGCTGACCCAGGACTGGCATCCTCATAACCATCTGTCGTTTGCCGAAAATCATCCCGGTAAACAGCCCGGCGATATCATCGAAACCCGTTACGGTCCTCAGCATCTGTGGCCGGTGCATGCGGTATGGGAAAGTGAAGGGGCCATGCTTCACCGCCAGCTGGACATTCCGCACGCACAACTGATTATCCGCAAAGGTTACCATCAGGATATCGACAGTTACTCAGCCTTTACCGAAGCCGACCGGCAGACAACGACCGGACTGGCCGCCTGGCTGCAGGCCCGTGAGATCAGTCACGTTTATATTGTTGGTCTGGCGACCGACTTCTGTGTGGCAATGACCGCCATTGATGCACGGCTGGCAGGGTTCACTACCACGGTTATCGAAGATGCCTGCAAGGGGATTAATTTTCAGGGCTCCCTGGCTGCCGCAAAGGCCGATATGCTGGACCATGGCGTCATACTGACGGATTCGTCTGAACTACTGGCCGCAGCCTTATAAACGGCAGTCTTTATTTACTTGTCCAATGATCTGCATAAAGCGGAAGTATATTTACCGCCCGGAAGCCGATATAAAAGTGGCAGTCCGGTGATTATCCTGACTCATTACAGGAAGAAAGAGGGAGCAGAATGACGGTTCATGTACGCGAGGTTCAGGCTGAGGATCACGAAGCCTGGATGACACTGTGGAAGCAATATCTGGCATTCGCCGGAAGTGACCTTGATATGTCGGTGACGTTATCGACCTGGAAAAGAGCGCTGTCGTCAGACTCGCCCCTGATGTGCAGGGTGGCGGAGACAGATAAAAAGATTATCGGGTTCGCTATCTTTGTTTTGCATGAAGGGGCCTGGTATACGCAGCCCTTGTGTTATCTGGAAGATCTCTTTGTGGACGATACCATGCGGGGGCTGGGTGCGGGTAAAGCGCTGATCGAAGCTATCCGTGACGAAGCGAAAGAGAAATCCTGGGCGAAAGTTTACTGGATAACCCGTGGGTCGAATCCGGCGAGAAAGCTCTACGACAGGCTGGCTAATCTGGAAGATTTTGTTCGTTACAGTATCAGGCCGTGAACTGCACATTGCAAAGCGGCGTGCTGACCAGGGCCGTTTTCTGACAGAAGCACTCCGGACAGTTAACTGTCCGGCCTGTGACGCCCTTGCTCCTCTGGTCAGGCTAAGCCCTTATAAAGGGAAAGTGAGGGCTCATTGATAGCCGAAGTACCGTTTCAAAATATTTTCTGCGCTTCACCGCAGCTTATTCCCTGCGATTAAGCGCCCTGCCGGTCAGGTGCCAGGCCATAGGTCGCGCTGCACCACTTTAGAACGTCATTTGATTTATTCTAATTTGACGACTCTCTTTGCCATACTTTTTCTAATCCGTAAGAGAAATGCAGTCATTAATTTGTCACCCGTATTCGCCGGTAAGTTACCTTTAAATTCTGCCCGAAGGAGCAGTTACCGGTGAAATGTTCATATTTCCGTCTGTTAACTGGTGTTTTTTACTGCAGTCCGCTATGCACTATCAGGGTGCATGGCGGTTTTTTGCCATTATTTTGCTTATGGTGAAGTGCCGCATTCAATGGTAAGTTTTTGGCAGGGTAACGTTTGCGCCCGGGTTTTTAAGCCTTAAAGGCGTAAACCACCACCGGTAAACCTCTCACTTTTCGACAGGACGACGGTTATGACTCAGCACACCCCCTTATATGAACAGCATCAGGCTTGTGGTGCCAGGATGGTTGATTTCCATGGCTGGATGATGCCCCTGCATTATGGCTCGCAGATTGATGAACATCTGGCGGTGCGGAATGATGCCGGAATGTTTGATGTCTCTCATATGACCATTGTGGACCTGCACGGTGCACGTACCCGCGAGTTTCTTCGCTATCTGCTGGCCAATGATGTCGCACGACTGACACAGCCCGGAAAAGCACTCTATACCGCCATGCTGAATGCCTCCGGCGGCGTGATTGATGATTTGATCGTTTACTTTATGACAGAGGATCACTTCCGGCTGGTGGTCAATTCCGCGACCCGCGAAAAAGATCTTGCCTGGATAAGCTCCCATGCCACGCCTTTTGGTGTCACCTTGCAGGAACGCAGTGAACTGGCATTACTTGCCATTCAGGGCCCCCATGCTCAGCAGAAAGTACAAAGCCTGCTGACAGAGCGCCAGCGGCAGGACGCGAGAGGGCTGGCACCGTTCTTCGGTGTGCAGAGCGGAGAGTTATTTATTGCCACCACCGGTTATACCGGTGAGTCAGGTTACGAGATAGCGCTGCCGGCGGAGCAGGCACCTGCCCTGTGGCAGCGTTTACGGGAAGCCGGTGTCAGCCCTGCCGGGCTGGGCGCCCGTGACACGCTGAGGCTGGAAGCCGGGATGAATCTCTACGGACAGGAAATGGATGAGGGCGTGTCGCCGCTGGCTGCCAATATGGGCTGGACCATTGTCTGGCAGCCGGAAGAACGACAGTTTATCGGCCGTGAAGCCCTTGAAGCTCAGCGTCAGCAGGGCACCGAAAAGCTGGTGGGTCTGGTGCTGAAAGAAAAAGGCGTTCTGCGTAATGCACAACCGGTGCTGTTTACGGATACCGAAGGGGTCCGGCAGCAGGGCATTATTACCAGCGGTTCGTTTTCACCAACCCTGGGCGTCAGCATTGCCCTTGCCCGGGTACCGGCTTCCATCGGCGACAGTGCCGTGGTACAGATAAGACAGCGCGAAATGCCGGTCACCGTTTGCAAACCGGTGTTCGTTCGTGCTGGTAAACCTTTGGTATAACAATAATTTCAGGAGATAACCCGAATGAGCAATGTTCCGGCTGAATTAAAATACCGTGAGAGTCATGAATGGGTGCGTCAGGAAGCTGACGGCAGCGTTACTGTCGGGATCACCGAACATGCGCAGGAATTGCTGGGCGATATGGTGTTTGTTGACCTGCCGGATGTCGGCGCTCAGGTCACCCGGGGAGAAGATTGTGCGGTAGCGGAGTCCGTAAAGGCCGCTTCTGATATTTATGCACCGCTCAGCGGTGAAGTGATTGCGGTCAATGATGCGCTGGGTGAGCACCCGGAGCTGGTGAACAGCGCGCCCTATGCGGGTGGCTGGCTGTTTAAACTGAAACCTGCCGGCGACAGCCAGCAGGGACTGCTGGATGCGGATGCCTATCTCGCATCTATCGGCGAATAAACGCCCTCCCGTTACCGGCAGAAGGCTGCCGGTATCCTCTGCCAGAGCAGGAACTCTGTGTCCTGCTGTTTATCTTCAAGCCTGATTCAGGATGCAAAGCGAATGACCCGGACTCTCAGCCAGCTCGAAAATCAGAATGAATTTATTGCCCGCCATATCGGGCCTTCACCACAGCAGCAGGAAAAAATGCTGCAAACTATCGGTGCCGGTTCTCTGCCGTCGCTGATCGACGCGATAGTGCCACAGGATATCCGTCTGCCTGAACTGCCGGCAGTCGGTGAGGCCATTACGGAACAGCAGGCGCTGGCAGAGCTGAAGGCGATAGCCGGGCGTAATAAACGCTTTAAATCCTGGATTGGCATGGGCTATAGCGCGGTGATCACCCCGCCGGTTATTCTGCGTAATCTGCTGGAAAATCCGGGCTGGTATACCGCTTACACCCCTTATCAGCCGGAAGTTTCACAGGGGCGTCTGGAAGCGTTACTTAATTTTCAGCAGGTCACCCTCGATCTGACCGGGATGGATATCGCCTCGGCATCCTTACTGGACGAAGCCACGGCAGCGGCTGAAGCGATGGCGATGGCGAAACGGGTCAGTAAGCTTAAAAATGCCAATAAGTTTTTTGTGGCTGATGATGTGCATCCGCAGACCCTTGACGTAGTGCGCACACGCGCCGAAACCTTCGGGTTTGAACTGATTATCGATGCGGCAGAGAAGGCGGTGGATCATCAGGACCTGTTTGGTGTGCTGCTGCAATATTGCGGCACCCGCGGACATCTGCATGACTACCGGGATCTTATTGCTACGCTCAGGGAGCGTAAAGTCATTGTCAGCATGGCCGCCGATTTTATGGCGCTGGTGCTGCTAGCCTCACCGGGTGAGCAGGGGGCCGACATCGTGTTTGGTTCTTCCCAGCGCTTCGGCGTGCCGATGGGCTACGGCGGGCCGCACGCAGCTTTCTTTGCCAGCCGTGATGAACATAAACGCGCCATGCCTGGCCGTATTATCGGGGTATCCCGGGATGTCAGCGGCAACCAGGCACTGCGTATGGCAATGCAGACACGCGAACAGCATATCCGCCGCGAAAAGGCCAACTCCAATATCTGTACCTCGCAGGTATTACTGGCCAATATTGCCGGTATGTATGCGGTCTATCATGGTCCGCAGGGGCTTAAAAAAATTGCCGAACGTATCCATCGCCTGACCGATATTCTGGCTGCAGCCCTGCAGCAGCAGGGGCTCAGCGTACGTAACCGTCACTGGTTCGATACGCTGATGGTGGAGGTCAAAGATAAAGCCGCAGTCCTGAAGCGGGCAGCCGATCATCAGGTGAATCTGCGGACCGATTTACCGCAAGCCGTCGGTATTACCCTGGATGAAACGACCGGTCGGGAGGATCTGCAGGTATTACTGACGATCCTGACCGGCAATGATGCACCGATCGATTTTGACGCGCTGGATGCTCAGGCAGCGACAGAAAGTGCCTCTGTACCGGCGGCATTATATCGTACGGAAGCCATTCTGACCCACCCGGTGTTCAACCGTTATCATAGCGAAACAGAAATGATGCGTTATATGCACCGGCTGGAGAGCAAGGATCTGGCTCTGAATCAGGCGATGATCCCCCTGGGCTCCTGTACCATGAAGCTGAACGCGGTCGCCGAGATGTTACCGGTTACCTGGCCGGAATTTTCAGAGCTGCACCCGTTTTGTCCGACCTCACAGGCAGAGGGATACCTGGAAATGATAGCGACGCTATCCCGCTGGCTGGTCCGCCTGACAGGCTACGATGCCCTGTGTATGCAGCCGAATTCCGGCGCGCAGGGGGAATATGCCGGTTTGCTGGCGATCCGCCGTTACCATGAAAGCCGCCAACAGCCGGAACGGAATATCTGCCTGATCCCGGCCTCGGCCCACGGGACTAACCCGGCGTCTGCACAGATGGCAGGCATGTCGGTGGTCGTGGTCGCCTGTGACAAACAGGGCAATATCGACCTGAATGATTTGCGTGTTAAAGCGGAGCAGGCAGGGGAGCAGCTTTCCTGCATTATGGTGACTTATCCTTCCACCCACGGGGTGTATGAATCGACGATCCGTGAAGTGTGCAACATCGTCCATCAGTTCGGGGGACAGGTGTATCTGGATGGCGCAAATATGAATGCCCAGGTCGGGCTGACTTCACCCGGCTTTATCGGTGCGGATGTCTCGCACCTCAATTTGCACAAAACCTTCTGTATTCCGCACGGCGGCGGCGGGCCGGGGATGGGGCCGATCGGTGTTAAAGCGCATCTGGCACCGTTCGTGCCCGGGCACAGTATTGTCCGGGTGGCAGACGTACTGACCCGTGAAGGGGCGGTATCTGCAGCACCTTTTGGCAGTGCGTCTATTCTGCCTATCAGCTGGATGTATATCCGTATGATGGGGAGCGAAGGCCTGCGGCAAGCCAGCTCTGTGGCTATCCTGAATGCTAACTATATTGCCCGCCGTCTGGGAGAGGCTTATAACATTCTCTATACCGGTGAACAGGGGCATGTGGCGCACGAATGTATTCTTGATATTCGTCCGCTGAAAGAAAAGAGTGGTATCAGCGAAATGGATATTGCTAAGCGACTGATTGATTACGGGTTCCATGCACCTACCATGTCTTTCCCGGTGGCAGGAACGCTGATGGTGGAGCCTACCGAATCAGAAAGTCTGCATGAGCTGGACCGCTTTATTGAGGCGATGCTGGCTATCCGCGCAGAGATAGAGAAAGTTATCTGTGGCGAATGGCCTGCGGAGGATAACCCACTGGTCAATGCGCCGCATACCCAGCAGGAACTGGCCGGTGAATGGTCGCATTGTTATTCCCGTGAACTGGCGGTGTTCCCGGCAGGCAGTGACAATAAATACTGGCCGACAGTGAAACGTCTGGATGATGTTTACGGGGATCGTCATCTGTTCTGTTCCTGCGTTCCTGTCAGCGATTATCAGTAATATGCTCAGCACGGCTGTCCTTCGGGACAGCCGTTGTTTTACGATGAATCTGATCTGTTTGTTACCCGGGAATAGCAATGACTCCGTTTATTACCCCCCGCTTATCCGGCCGTCAGCTGAAGGCAGATGACTGGCCATTTTTCCTGCAACTGTACCGCGACCGGCAGGTCATGCGATTTATCAGCGACCCGCTGAGTGAAGAAAGTATCCGTGAGAAATTTAACAGCCGTCTGCCGCTGTGGCAGCGCAGCAGCGATCACTGGCTGTGTCTGTTGCTGAGTGAACGCGACAGCGGAACTCCTGTCGGCCTGACCGGATTTTGCCTGAAAGAAGATACCGGTGAGGCAGGTTTTATTTTTTCCCCGCAGGCACAGGGCAAAGGCTATGCTGCCGAATCGCTGAACATTTTGGCTGAGCGCTTTTTCAGCGAAGGCTACGGACTCCGTTTGTGCTGTCAGGTCACCGAAGGTAATGAGGCCTGTCAACGGCTGATGCAGCGCTGTGGTTTTCGCCTGACAGAACGGCAGTCACAGAGTTTTTATCTGGCAGGACAATGGCATGATGATCTGCATTTTGTCCGGTACGGCAACGACGTGGTGCCGTGAATGCCGGGTAATCACTGACCACACCGGCCCCGGGGTTTTTCGCTGCCGGTGGACATAGGCATTCACAAAAAAATTCAGCTTACACCTGTACACTGAAAATATTCTTCGCTACGCTACCTGTGCACTATCGGAAACAACGTACTGAAATCAGGAAGCCTGCATGACACAACATCGTTTATTTCCGAAGGGATATTCTCTGGCCGAAGAGGTGGCTAACAGCATCAGCCACGGACTGGGATGCCTGTTCGGAGTTGTCGGACTTGTACTGTTACTGACCCGGGCCATTGAACACAATGCGGGGGCAATAACCCTTATCAGTTATACCCTGTACGGCAGCAGTATGATCCTGCTGTTTCTGGCCTCAACCCTGTATCACGCTATTCCTTCGCCGAAAGCCAAGCCGTGGCTGAAAAAATTCGACCATTGTGCGATCTATCTGCTGATCGCCGGGACTTACACCCCTTTCTTACTGGTCGGACTGAAATCACCGCTGGCGCATACGTTAATGGTGGTGATCTGGGCCTTAGCCCTGGCGGGAATTATTTTTAAACTGACGATAGCGCATCGTTTTAAGATCCTGTCGCTGGTCACGTATCTGCTGATGGGCTGGCTGTCACTGATTGTGGTGTATCAGCTGGCGACCCGGCTTTCATCCGCCAGTGTCTGGCTGCTGGCGATCGGCGGCATTGTCTATTCGCTGGGGGTGATATTCTACGTATCGCGGCGCATCCCTTATAATCATGCGATCTGGCATGGTTTTGTGCTCGGGGGCTCTGTCTGTCACTTCTGCGCTATCTACTTCTATGTTCGTTAAGCTGCCGTGCGGAGCCGTGAAGGCTCCGTTATCGGCGTTAAAGTCGCTGGCCCGTCCGGCCAGCGTGGTTGTCTGCCGGGCCCGGTGAATACGTTTAACGGGCCACCGGCAGATTACTTTTCTTCGCTGAGGGAATAAGGCAGGGGTTGTACCGTTAATACTGCGCCTTCGTCGCCTTCAGGACGCAATACACTTTCTGCTTCCAGGTCATTATTCAGCACAGCCTGTACGGACACCCGGCCATCATTCAGCTTCACGGCGGCCAGCACAGTGCCGGTTTTACGCCACCGGTCTCCCATCTGTAATTCCAGCGCTCCGCCGGTGGCCGGCAGTTGTTCTGCCGTGCCCAGCAGCCAGTACAATGCACGTTTGTTGGCTCCGCGGTACTTCGCCCGGGCAACCATCTCCTGACCGGTATAACAGCCCTTTTTAAAGCTGATCGCCTGTAATGCCTGCAGGTTAGTGGCTTGCGGGATAAACTCACCGCTGGTGGCCGTATCGATCACCGGCTGACCGGCGGCAATGTCCAGCGCCAGCCACTGCTGACTGTCGCCGGTCTGCGCATGGCTTATTGCTGAGCGAAGGGCGGCGGTCTGTTCCTTTCCGGCAATCAGAATAAAGCGTTCCGCCGGACAGTCCTGCCATAGCAGCAGTTGATCTTCTGCCAGAACCCGGGGCTGGTTGTGATCCGGTAACTCACTGAAATGAGCCGCGAGAGCTTCGCGGGCACCTTGTCCGGCAATGCCGGTCAGCTGACGGGTGTCGTCGTCACTCAGCGTCACTTTGGCAAATACCGCATATTTTTTCAGCGCGGCCAGTTGGGCATCACGGACCTGACGGCGCAGGATATAGCCGTAATCTTCCGTATCATGGAACAGACGCAGACTGCTCCACATTTTTCCTTTGGCATCACAATGGGCGGCCAGCCGGTGGTCATTTTCCGGCAGGGCGGCAACATCCAGCGTCAGTTGCCCCTGCAGATAGCTGGTACTGTCCGGGCCGCGGGCAGTGACCAGTGCCCAGTCATCAAGGGCGACGATAGTCAGAGGCAGTGTCTCTGCGGCTGCCGGTTGAGAGAGAGTATTTTCTGGCATAGGGCATCCTGTGGCTTAAGTGGGCATCAGCACGGGGCTGAGCCGGGTTAGCAGTCGTATTCAGGGCATTATTCACCAAAGGCCGACCGCTGAAAAGGGCGAAACCACACGGGAAATGCGTTATACGGCGGGAGCCTGCCGGCAAATGATCACCTGAACAGCAATTTCAGGCCGGTGAAGGCCAGCAGACCGGCACTGCATCGGTCAATCAGGGTACGGTAACGCAGATAAGCATGACGCGGCCGGCGGGCAGAGAGCATGTAACTAGACCCGTTCTAGTTCCATGTGTTTTTTGAAATTTCGGCTCAATAATGGAGGTGTCGATATTACCCCTGCATCATATTATTCAGTGATTCATGTCCGTAAAATTTACCAGAGCGATACAGAGGGGCTGACCTCAGTATCGCTCTTAATATGGTCTTATGTTAACTATTTATTTTAGTTGGGTTTGCTTGTTTTTGTCCAGTTGTAGAATGGGTATTCAATACACAATGAAATAATTATTGATAGAATAATTATGACTAAAAATGTCAAGGTAGACATTTTTATTATATCTGAGTTATTTTTTATTAAATGGAACCCAATAAACCAACATATCCCATGCATTAAATAAATGCTGTAACTAACCACGCCAATCCGGCGTAACCCTTTTACTTCAAGCAATCCAAAAATAGATTTTCCATTTAGTATATTATAAAAAAACACAAAGGCGACCATGGCTGTAGGTATTCCGTAGGTACTTCCAGAAATAATAATAGCAATGGAAAGTAAAATTGTTAGTGATATTGTCGGTTTTGATGTTAAATATAGTGCTAATTTTTTCGACTTTATGAATCTGCAAATGTATCCACAGGAAAAGCAAAAAATGTATTTAAATATATTTGATAGATCAGTGTCATGCATATATTTTTTTATTGTACAATATGCGATTACGCATAGGCCTGCTAGCGCTACACTAGCAATTAACCGCCTTTCTTTTTTTAGAGTTAACGATATGAAAGGTAAGGACACGTATAGTAACCACTCCCAGTGAAGCGTCCATGTAACCCCGGCGTTTATTAAATTACTATTAGGGAATTCGAATAATTCGGGTCTTTTGTTTAATAAACCGCCATCAAGCCAATACGCTATATTTAAAGTATTGAAGGTTTCTTTATTACCCAAAGCGTAGGAAGTAAATATACATATGATAGAGCTAGCCAGGCAAACCGGTACTATTCTGAATATTCTTTTTTTATAAAATATAATCCATTTGGTTATGCTTTGTTTTTCAATTGATGAGAAAAGGTAGCCAGATATAATAAAAAAAAACATATACAGCAAGTGGTCCAATAAAACGGAATATATTGTATCCATTTACATCCCAATTGCCATTTCTCCATAAGAAATAGTTGAACATGTAGTGATGGAAAACTACCATTAATGCAAGCATCCCCCTTAATGAGTCAATGTTGTTGAGTTCTCGCGAGTCAACCTTATCAATGAATCCCATCCTCTTACTACTTAGCGTTAATATGATAAAAAATGATACAAGAAGAAAATATAAAATCATGAAGAATTGATTATGCACTTTTTCGCACCGATTTAACCAAAAAGATGTGCGTAGTGTATCTAATGACCCATAGGGAGTACATAAAAATAACGTGAAATGAAGCGACTATTAGCTGGCTTTGCTTTTGCACATATTCCCTTCAAAAATTTCATTGTGTGTGATATAGATGTCAGACCTTTATAATCACACTGTTTCGCTTGCTGTCAAATCAGATGCTCATTTTATCAAGTGCCAGTTTAAGGGCTTTGTTGCGGAACTCAGGCGTATACTGTTTGCGAGACTTTTTGGTCGTGGATACGGATTTTGTCATGTGAGTTACACCGGATCAAGGGGGGCTCACTTAGTCGCGTGTCCACGAATGCTGATAAGATCAGTTATGGATAATCTGCGGGATGGTGTGATATAGAAAAACTGTATCCCAACATAGCAGTGATGATCCCTTTAGGTAAATATGTATATGTAACGTTTGACGGAGGGTAGTACAATTTCATTGGTTACTTTTTCTGCCAGAATGAGTCAATTCCTCAAGCTCCGGTAATTAACTATATCAATCTGCCGAATGCTTATTCCATATTTCTCTAAATACAGGGTAAAAAAACACGGTAGCCTGACAAGTTTAGTATCGTAGCGGGGCTTTGATATGTGAATATCTTGAAAATCGCGTACATTTCAGCGGTCAGACTAACACGTATTTAATAGGAGAATAAGCATGAAGTACTTATACTCAGTCAGTGAAAACCTGGGTCTGACGTCACAGGCATTCCTTAAATCCGGGACAGTATTAGCCCGTACGCAGCGACAGGCCCGGGCAGGAAATTTCAGTATTCCTGAATAATTGCGTGCCCGCCCGTGTTTTTTAATTTCCGTCACGGGGGAGTGTCGCCTGTCTGTGCATTACGGGGTAAACTGAGTTTTCTCAGGAACCGTACACAGGACAAATCATGCCGGAACAAACCTCCCCGGGTATCAATGATAAAGCCCGTATTCAGTGGGCCTGCCGTCGGGGCATGCTGGAGCTGGATATCGCTATTATGCCGTTCTTCAGATATGAATATGACACGCTTACCGACCCTGAGAAGCAGACGTTTATCGCTTTATTACGGGCAGACGATCCGGATTTATTTAACTGGATGATGGGCAACGGAGAGCCGGCAGATGCGGATCTCCAAAAAATGGTGCAATTGATCCGTGAACGTAACCAGCAACGCGGCCCGGTGGCAGAGTGAATTAGTCCCCTCCCGGCTGGCCTGCCGTATTCAGTGCAGTGTCCAGGCGCTGATCGTGCTGGCTGTCGTTTTTACCCCCTGGACCTGGGGCGGAGGTATCTTAAAACTGATGGCTCTTTGTCTGGTATGGCGTGAGGGGCAGCTGGCCCGCAGACGTTTTCGCGAGCGTTGCGGTGTGCTGGAAGTGGATGCGCAGGGAAGATGGCGCTGGCAGCAACAGAGCTGGCGGACCCGGGGTAATCCGGGCTGGTTACCTTTTGCTGTGTTACTTTCTCTGGAAAACGCTGCGGGGCAGCGCCTGCGCTTCTGGCTGATGCAGGATGCGATGCCCGCACAGGACTGGCGGGCATTACGAATGCACTGGTTCTATTGCCGGAGTTATTCACGCTAGACGGGTTTACAGCAGTTCTTCCACTTCGGTCAGGATCTGTTCACACCAGCGTTCGACCCTGTCATCGGTCATTTCGAACTGGTTAACATCATCCAGAGCCAGCCCGACAAACTGATCACCCTCGGGCAGCACAGCTTTAAGGCTGATAAATTCAAAGCCTTCGGTCGGCCATTGGCCGATAAACTTTACGCCCATCGGTTTCAGCAGGTCATGCAACATGCCGAGGGCATCGAGAAACCATTCACTGTAGCCAATCTGATCACCCATACCATAGAGTGCGACGGGTTTACCGCGCAGCTGCAGGTCAGGCAGCATTGGCCAGATAGCTTCCCAGTCTTCCTGCAATTCGCCGAAATCCCAGGTCGGGATCCCCATAATCAGCAGGTCGTACTGCTGCATCGCTTCTATCGGTCCCTCTTTCACATTGTGTAATGTCACCAGGTCGTCACCGATAAAATCACGGATTTTTTCCGCGACGATCTCGGTATAACAGGTACTGGAACCGTAGAATAATCCGATTTTCATAATTACCTTGTTAATTCAGACAGTCAATTTTAGTGCCGTGAGTGAATTATCTAATAATGCCTGATAAACCCTAAGAAAAAATACATTCTGTCGTCAATTAATGGCTTTTGCGCTACGGATAGCGTTCCGATCCCCGGCTGACTGGCCGGAATAGTTTTTCTTTTTTACTCAGAGCAGGTTCCGCCCGTCATGCGTGAAGTAGTTTCAGTTGCCGGCAGCGTGGGCCAGGCAGCCTGCCTTACCACAAAGCGAACGGAATATTCACCGTGCTGATACAAACAAATTATCCGATTTCCCGCGTATCCACTCTGAGCAGGTTCCGCCCGTCATACGTGAAGTAGTTTCAGTTGCCGCGTGGCGGCGGCCGGGTTAAGGCCCGAAGGCGCGGGCCTTAACAATCCGCGCCTGGCGCAGGTCCTCGCTGTCCCCTCACTTATCGCTCCGGCCTGACGGCCCGCCCGGATTCGCCGTCCTGGCTCAACCGTGCTTTCGCCGGCGTCCCTGCCGGCTCAGCCTGGCCGTCACTCTGCGTTCGGCGCTGCGGATAGCGCCCCAAAACCTGCTCTCCGGGCAGTGGTCCCCGTGTTTAGTCTTTTAAAATACGAAAAATGTCTTCTTGTCTGATGCTTGCACCGTGGGTCGGGCGACATCGCACCGCTGAGCGAATGAATGTGGCCAGGACGAGCCGCATGGACGCGGCGAGAGGTCATGCTGAGCAGGAGCGAATCATGACCAGTCCGTAAAGGACACATGAATGAGTGAAGGCACCGCGAAGCGGCGGGCAGGCCTGTCGCAAGGCCGGGAGTGCAGAGGGCGCGGCCATGCGCCCTTTGCCCGGTCGCCCGCAGCGGGATGCAGGCAGCAAGCCTTACCACAAAGCGAACGGAATACTCACTGTGCTGACACGAACAAATCATCCGGTTTCCCGTGTATCCGCCCTGAGCAGGTTCCGCCCGTCATACGTGCAGTAGTTTCAGTTGCCGCGTGGCAGCGGCCGGGTTAAGACCCGAAGGCGCGGGCCTTAACAATCCCCGCCTGGCGCAGGTCCTCGCTGTCCCCTCACTTATCGCTCCGGCCTGACGGCCCGCCCGGATCCGCCGTCCTGGCTCAACCGTGCTTTCGCCGGCGTCCCTGCCGGCTCAGCCTGGCCGTCACTCTGCGTTCGGCGCTGCGGATAGCGCCCCAAAACCTGCTCTCCGGGCAGTGGTCCTCGTGTTTAGTCTTTTAAAATACGAAAAATGTCTTCTTGTCTGATGCTTGCACCGTGGGTCGGGCGACATCGCACCGCTGAGCGAGTGAATGTGTCCAGGGCGAGCCGCAGGGACGCGGCGAGAGGTCATGCTGAGCAGGAGCGAATCATGACCGGTCCGTAAAGGACACATGAATGAGTGAAGGCACCGCGGAGCGGCGGGCAGGCCTGTCGCAAGGCCGGGAGTGCAGAGGGCGCGGCCCTGCGCCCTTTGCCCGGTCGCCCGCAGCGGGATGCAGGCAGCAAGCCTTATTACAAAGCGAACGGAATATTCACCGGTCTGACATAAAGAATGCATCCGTTTCCCGTGTATCCACTCTGAGCTGGTTCCGCCCGTCATACGTGAAGTAGTTTCAGTTGCCGCATAGCGGCTGCCGGGTTAAGACCCGAAGGCGCGGGCCTTAACAATCCGCGCCTGGCGCAGGTCCTCGCTGTACCCTCACTTATCGCTCCGGCCTGACGGCCCGCCCGGATTCGCCGTCCTGGCTCAGCCGTGCTTTCTCCGGCGTCCCTGCCGGCTCAGCCTGGCCGTCACTCTGCGTTCGGCGCTGCGGATAGCGCCCCAAAACCTGCTCTCCGGGCATCGCCACTGTCTTTCGGTTTTAAAACAAAACCACATTCCGCTTTTCCGGTGATGTTTGCACCGTTGCCCGGTCGCCCGCAGCGGGATGCAGGCAGCAAGCCTTATTACAAAGCGAACGGAATATTCACGGTCTGAGATAAAAATAACAGGTGAGTTTAAAACCCGCAGACCGGCTAACGAAAAATCTTCCGCTTTCCCGCGGAACTACGTACCGACGCGGCGATAGGTGACGTAATAAATTGCGTCTCTGTTCACTGTTTTCTGCCAGGCCTGATGCTACTTTCGTGTCTCCTGGTCTGGATCCATACTGAAGCCTTCCATCAGTCGGCCTGGTGCATAGTCATGCATGTCTGGACAATTTTCGGCGTTCGATTCTGGCGAACTTTTGGTAAGAGGAGTTGTTTGAGTCTGTAAGAGCCTGAAGCGGTAAACGCAGTAAGTGAGATGCAGACAGAACGAACATAGGGAAAGGACACTCAGGATGAGTAAGCGATCAGAAATTATTGATGGCAGAGAGGCAAGCACAGCAAAGTACGGGATAGTTTATACGGAAGTACTTGGCTGGGTAGACCTGGGGCATGCCCGGGGCTCGGACATTCGGGATCTTTTGCGATTAATGTCACAGGGTGAATCATCAGGGAAGGAATTTTATGATGTCAGGTATGCACAGGGAATGACGTCACCTTTTGGATTGATCCGTTCAGGTAAGGTGATGACCTGGCGTATCCGTAGAGGGCGACCTTACCGGGAACAGAAAAGCATTGCCCTGGCGATGATGATGACGATGGCATGCAAGTTTGAGGCATTCCAGGAGATGTTTCCCAATAACTTAGTGACGGATAGCGGTTTCAGCGGTGAGGATTTGGTCTCCGATCTGTTGGGGTTTTACCGTGTGGTATCGATTCAGGATCCTTTTCCTCAGCTCCGGCCTGTAAGCAGGGAGGACGCTCTGAAACGCTGGGATTACTACGGCAAAATCGGTAACTGGAAGAACAAAACGTTTCAACCTCTGTTGTTCCCCGACCCGGAAAGATCCCCAAATTCCCGGCCCCGTAAAGGGGAGTTACCGCTGTTCATGAGAACGGTAATTCCTTATAACGACTTTCTGTCCGGAAACGTGATACTTCCCCGGCATGACAGGACGTTTGTGGTACTGGGTTCCAGCAATAGCAGGATGGGATTATGAGGAAGTCTGGCGTCGCTCTGATTGGGGTGATTGGCATAGTTGGTATTGGCCTGGTTATTGGCTGGCCGTATATCAGGATGGAATTTGCCAGCAGCGCATATTATACCAGGGAAAATCAACGCCAGTATGAATATTACACCCCGGAATTATTAAAAAAAATGCCAAGGGTATCAAGTGATTATAAATTTGAATTTGGGAGGATTACAGGCACAGAAGCTAATGTCTTCACTGTGAAGTTTTATGGTGTTTCTGACACCCGGAGTATCAGGGACTACCTGAAATCAGAGGGGTATGAGCCCCGGGCGTCTTGTGATGTTGAAGCCGAGTGTTGGAAAAGTCGGGCGACCAATGATGAGGTTACGGTCGGCAATATTCATTCTCAAACAGGGGTGTTTGTGCAGATATATCGGCGTTTATATTCAAGCCAATAAGCCGGACACAGAGAATGATCCTCTGGAGATCATTTTATCCGGGCAGTTGTCCCCGTGTTTAGTCTTTTAAAATACGAAACATGTCTTCTTATCTGATGATTGCCCGGTCGCTCGCAGCGGGATGCAGGCAGCAAGCCTTACCACAAAGCGAACGGAATATTCACCGTGCTGACACAAACAAATTATCCTGTTTCCCGTGTATCCGCTCTGAGCAGATTCCGCCCGTCATACGTGAAGTAGTTGCAGTTGCCGCGTGGCAGCGGCCGGATTAAGGCCCGAAGGCGCGGGCCTTAACAATCCGCGCCTGGCGCAGGTCCTCGCTGTCCCCTCACTTATCACTCCGGCCTGACGGCCCACCCGGATCCGCCGTCCTGGCTCAACCGTGCTTTCGCCGGCGTCCCTGCCGGCTCAGCCTGGCCGTCACTCTGCGTTCGGCGCTGCGGATAGCGCCCCAAAACCAGCTATGCGGCATCGCCACTGTTTTTCGGTTTTAAAACAAAACCCCAATCCGCTTAATAACAGATTTAGCACCGTTGATCGGGCGACATCGCACCGCTGAGCGAATGAATGTGGCCAGGACGAGCCGCATGGACGCGGCCATGCGCCCTTTGCCCGGTCGCCCGTGGCGGGGCAAAGGCAGCATGCCTGACAACAAAGCGAACGGAATATCCACCGTACTGAGATGAAAAACAAAGGATAAACTTATTACCTGCAAACCAGAGACAAAAATCTTATCCGCTTTTCCGCGGATGCCAACACCGTTGGTCGGGCGACATCGCACCGCTGAGCGAATGAATGTGGCCAGGACGAGCCGCATGGACGCGGCGAGAGGTCATGCCGAGCAGGAGCGAATCATGACCGGTCCGTAAAGGACACATGAATGAGTGAAGGTACCGCGAAGCGGCGGGCAGGCTTGTCGCAAGGCAGGGAGTGCAGAGGGCGCGGCCCTGCGCCCTTTGCCCGGTCGCCCGCAGCGGGGTGCAGGCAGCATGCCAGACAACAAAGCGAACGGAATATCCACCGTACTGAGATGAAAAACAAAGGACAAACTTATTACCTGCAAACCAGAGACAAAAATCTTATCCGCTTTTCCGCGGATGCCAACACCGTTGGTCGGGCGACATCGCACCGCTGAGCGAATGAATGTGTCCAGGACGAGCCGCAGGGACGCGGCGAGAGGTCATGCTGAGCAGGAGCGAATCATGACCGGTCCGTAAAGGACACATGAATGAGTGAAGGCACCGCGAAGCGGCGGGCAGGCCTGTCGCAAGGCCGGGAGTGCAGAGGGCGCGGCCATGCGCCCTTTGCCCGGTCGCCTGCGGTGGATTACAGGCAGCATGCCGGACAATAAAGCGAACGGAATATTCACCGTACTGATTAAAAAACTACAGATGAACCGAACACTCACAAACCTGAGACAAAAATCACCCGGTGTTCTCCGGGCCACCAACCCGTTGACTTACCGCGACATCGCACCGCTGAGCGAGTGAATGTGGCCAGGACGAGCCGCAGGGACGCGGCGAGAGGTCATGCTGAGCAGGAGCGAATCATGACCGGTCCGTAAAGGACACATGAATGAGTGAAGGTACCGCGTAGCGGCGGGCAGGCCTGTCGCAAGGCAGGGAGTGCAGAGGGCGCGGCCATGCGCCCTTTGCCCGGTCGCCTGCGGTGGATTACAGGCAGCATGCCGGACAATAAAGCGAACGGAATATTCACCGTACTGATTAAAAAACTACAGATGAACCGAACACTCACAAACCTGAGACAAAAATCACCCGGTGTTCTCCGGGCCACCAACCCGTTGACTTACCGCGACATCGCACCGCTGAGCGAGTGAATGTGGCCAGGACGAGCCGCAGGGACGCGGCGAGAGGTCATGCTGAGCAGGAGCGAATCATGACCGGTCCGTGAAGGACACATGAATGAGTGAAGGCACCGCGGAGCGGCGGGCAGGCAGCAGCCTTATTACAAAGCGAACGGAATATTCACCGTGCTGATAATAAAAAACGCATCCGGTTTCCCCGGTTATCCGCTCTGAGCAGGTTCCGCCCGTTATACGCGCAGTAGTTTCAGTTGCCGCATGGCGGCGGCCGGGTTAAGGCCCGAAGGCGCGGGCCTTAACAATCCGCGCCTGGCGCAGGTCCTCGCTGTCCCCTCACTTATCGCTCCGGCCTGACGGCCCGCCCGGATTCGCCGTCCTGGCTCAACCGTGCTTTCGCCGGCGTCCCTGCCGGCTCTGCCTGGCCGTCACTCTGCGTTCGGCGCTGCGGATCGCGCCCCAAAACCTGCTCTCCGGGCAGTGGTCCCCGTGTTTAGTCTTTTAAAATACGGAAAATGTCTTCTTATCTGATGCTTGCATCGTTGGCAAGGCGACATCGCACCGCTGAGCGAATGAATGTGGCCAGGACGAGCCGCAGGGACGCGGCGAGAGGTCATGCTGAGCAGGAGCGAATCATGACCGGTCCGTAAAGGACACATGAATGAGTGAAGGCACCGCGAAGCGGCGGGCAGGCCTGTCGCAAGGCCGGGAGTGCAGAGGGCGCGGCCATGCGCCCTTTGCCCGGTCGCCTGCGGTGGATTACAGGCAGCATGCCGGACAATAAAGCGAACGGAACACTCACCGTACGGAGATAAAAATAACAGATGAGTTTAAACCCCGAAAACCGGCTAACGAAAAGTCTCTCGTTTTTCTCCGGGCCACCCACCCGGTGAATTACCGCGACATCGCACCGCTGAGCGAATGAATGTGGCCAGGACGAGCCGCATGGACGCGGCGAGAGGTCATGCTGAGCAGGAGCGAATCATGACCGGTCCGTAAAGGACACATGAATGAGTGAAGGTACCGCGAAGCGGCGGGCAGGCTTGTCGCAGGGCCGGGAGTGCAGAGGGCGCGGCCATGCGCCCTTTGCCCGGTCGCCCGCGGCGGATTACAGGCAGCAAGCCTTACCACAAAGCGAACGGAATACTCACCGTACTTACACAAAAAAGCCACGAATGGGATACTCACCGGCCTGAGACAAAAATCCCCCGTTTTTCTCCGGGCTACCCACCCGCTTTCCCCTGGCCCCCACTTTGTAAAACTCTCCCCCCTCCCCATATTGTTTTAGCCATTACCCGGGAATTTCAGGCATAATAGCGCGTCAAAACCTGTGGCAAAGCACCCAAAAGAGCGGAGGAACAGTGCAGGATAATCAGCAACACGATGACAATCTGCGCATAGCAGAGGTGTTTCTCGATACTGTCTGGATTGAACGTAATCTGGCAGAAAACACTCTGTCTTCCTACCGTCAGGATCTGCAGCAACTGACCGACTGGATGAAACCTCAGGGGCTTTCTCTGCTAACCATCACCGCGGCGGATTTGCAGAACTTCCTTGCTGAACGCCTGGAGCAAGGGGCCAAAGCAAGCAGTTCGGCCAGGCAACTCAGTGCGATGCGACGACTGTTTCAGTACCTGTACCGCGAGAAACAGCGTAGCGATGATCCGACGGCCGTACTATCCTCTCCTAAATTGCCACAACGTTTACCGAAAGATTTAAGTGAGTCGCGAATAGAACGTCTGCTGCAGGCACCCTCGACCGAAATCCCGCTGGAATTGCGTGATAAAGCGATGCTGGAACTGCTTTATGCCACCGGCCTGAGGGTTTCAGAACTGGTAGGTTTATCGCTGAGCGATGTCAGCCTGCGTCAGGGGGTTGTGCGTGTGTTAGGTAAAGGCGATAAAGAGCGCCTGGTTCCGTTGGGTGAAGAAGCCATCTACTGGCTGGAACAATATCTGGAATACGGTCGCCCATGGCTCATTCAGGGGCAGACGCTGGATATCCTGTTTCCCAGTTCCCGCGCCCGGCAAATGACCCGGCAGACATTCTGGCACCGGATTAAACATTATGCCGTGATTGCCGGTATCGACAGCGAAAGTCTGTCACCGCATGTGCTGCGCCATGCCTTTGCTACGCATCTGCTAAATCACGGGGCAGATTTACGGGTAGTACAGATGCTGCTTGGTCACAGTGATCTCTCGACGACTCAGATTTATACCCATGTAGCCAATGAACGGCTGCGTCAGTTACATCAACAGCACCATCCCCGGGCCTGAGCTTCGGGATGAAAAGGACATCCGTTTCATGAAAAAAACTCTCTTAGCAGTCGCACTGCTGTGCTCCGCATTTACCGGACTGGCACAGGCAGATGATTCCGCCATTCAGAGCACCCTGCAGAAACTGGGGGTGAAAGTCACCGATATCCAGCCTTCACCCCTGCCAGGCATGAAAACAGTGCTGACCGACAGCGGTGTGTTTTACATCACCGAAGACGGCAAACAGATGATTCAGGGACCACTCTATGATGTCAGTGGCCCGCATCCGGTGAATGTCACTTTCCGCCAGTTGGATAAGAAAGTGGAACAGATGGTACCGGATATGATCATTTATAAAGCAGCGAAACAGCAGCATGTGGTCACCGTATTTACCGACATCACCTGTGGCTATTGCCACAAGCTGCATCAGCAGATGGCTGACTATAATGCATTAGGTATTACCGTACGTTACCTGGCCTTCCCAAGGGAAGGAATGGGCGGAGATGTTGCAAAAGCGATGACTTCCGTCTGGTGTGCTGCAGATCGTAAAAAAGCGTTTGATGATGCCATGAACGGTAACGTGCCGCCCGCAGCAACCTGCAATATCAACCTGGCCCGTCAGTACCAGCTGGGCCTGATGTATGGTATCCAGGGCACGCCGGCCATACTGACGGATACCGGGGTGATGATCCCGGGTTACCAGGGGCCGGAAGACCTGAAAAAATATCTCGATAGTCTGAAAGCAGGGCAGTAACTTTTGACAGAACAACAGGTTTCACAGCTGCGCCGTCGGCAGCCGGAAGGGGATGTGCAATTGCCGGCGGAGATGCCGGCATTATTGCGTCGTCTGTATCATCTGCGCGGGGTCACTGCGTCCAGCGAACTGGAGCGCGGGGCGTCAGCCCTGTTACCCTGGCAGGCGCTGAACGGTATTGAGTCGGCCGCTGAACTGCTGCACCAGGCGATCCTGAGCGGCAAACGCATTGTCGTGGTAGGCGATTTTGATGCCGATGGTGCGACCAGTACAGCACTTTCCCTGCTGGCACTGCGGGCGATGGGCACAGAAAATATCACCTTTCTGGTGCCTAACCGGTTTGAGGATGGCTACGGGCTAAGCCCGGAAGTCGTCGAACAAGCCAGATCCCTTGGGGCCGAACTTATACTCACTGTGGATAACGGGATCTCTTCCCACGCCGGTGTGGCGCTGGCAAACCAGTATGATATTCCGGTGGTGATCACCGACCACCATTTGCCTGGCGATACGCTGCCGGAGGCCGCAGCGATTGTTAACCCGAATCTGACCGGTTGTCGCTTTCCTTCCCGCTCGCTGGCCGGTGTCGGGGTCGCATTTTACCTGATGCTCGCTTTACGAGCCCGTTTGCGTGAGCACAATGGTTTTGCTGACCGTCCCCAGCCTAATCTGGCCGAATTACTGGACCTGGTTGCCTTAGGGACAGTGGCGGATGTTGTTCCGCTGGATGCTAATAACCGCATCCTGGTATGGCAGGGCTTGCAGCGGATCCGGGCCGGTAAATGTCGCCCGGGGATCCGTGCCTTGCTGGAGGTCGCAAACCGTCCTTCATCCCGGCTGGTCGCCAGTGATCTCGGTTTTGCCCTTGGTCCACGGCTGAATGCGGCAGGGCGTTTGGATGATATGTCGGTCGGCGTTTCATTGCTGTTAACCGACGATATACAGCAGGCGCGGATGCTGGCCAGCGAACTGGATGCGTTGAACCAGACCCGTAAAGAGATTGAACAGGGCATGCAGGCTGAAGCTCTGAGCCTGTGCGATTCCCTGGTACAGCAGCATCAGCAATTGCCTCACGGACTGGCATTTTACCATCCGCAGTGGCATCAGGGTGTGGTTGGTATTGTGGCTTCACGGCTGAAAGAACGTTTCCATCGGCCGGTGTTTGCGTTTGCTCCCGCCGGCGACGGCACGCTGAAAGGTTCCGGACGTTCGGTTCCCGGGCTTCATTTGCGTGATGTGCTGGAGCGGCTGGATACCCTGAACCCGGGGGTGATCCTGAAGTTCGGTGGACACGCGATGGCCGCCGGATTATCGCTGCATGAAGATCAGTTTGAAACTTTTCGTCAGCAGTTCGCGCTGATTGCCGGTGAGTGGCTGGATGCCGCGCAACTGCAGGGCGTGATCTGGTCTGATGGCGAGCTTGCCGGCAGTGAGCTGACGCTGCAGACGGCAGAGCTATTACGTGAAGCCGGGCCCTGGGGCCAGGCGTTCCCTGAGCCGGTATTTGACGGTAAATTCAGGCTGCTGCAGCAGCGACTGGTGGGCGAACGGCATCTGAAACTGATGCTGGAGCCGGTGGGCGGCGGCCCCTTACTGGACGGGATCGCGTTCAATATAGATACGCGCCTGTGGCCGGATAACAGTGTTCAGCAGGCCGAAATTGCCTATAAGCTCGATATTAACGAATTCCGTGGTCAGCGAAATGTACAGTTATTGATTGAGCATCTTTGGCCCGTGGCCTGAGCGGCAGACAATAGGCGGGACTTCCCCTGAAACAAAAGCCATTATGCGATGGCATAAGGGATACCCGAAACATCACCTTTCCGGTAGACTATGTGGCCTGAATTAAGCCATTAACCGACCAACTAAAAGATATCTGAAGCCATGTTTGAAATTAATCCGGTTAAAAATCGCATCCAGGACCTCAATGAACGCAGTCTGCTGCTTCGGGGGTATCTTTGACTATGATGCTAAAAACGAACGTCTCGAAGAAGTAAACGCCGAGCTGGAACAGTCTGATGTCTGGAATGATCCGGAACGCGCCCAGGCTCTGGGTAAAGAACGCTCATCTCTGGAAGCCGTTGTCAGCACACTGAACCAGATGACTCAGGGGCTGGAAGATGTCAATGGCCTGCTGGAACTGGCTATTGAAGCGGACGATGAAGAGACCTTCAATGAAGCGATAGCCGAGCTGGACGAGCTGGATAAGAAACTGGCTGATCTTGAGTTCCGTCGTATGTTCTCCGGCGAATACGACAGCGCAGACTGTTATATCGACCTGCAGGCAGGCTCCGGGGGTACCGAAGCACAGGACTGGGCCAATATGCTGCTGCGTATGTACCTGCGCTGGGCGGAAGATAAAGGGTTTAAAACCGAAGTTATCGAAGAATCCGAAGGGGATGTTGCCGGAATTAAATCGGCCACTATCCGTATTTCGGGAGAATACGCCTTTGGCTGGTTACGTACCGAAACCGGTGTTCACCGCCTGGTACGTAAAAGTCCGTTCGATTCCGGTGGTCGTCGCCATACGTCCTTCAGCTCTGCGTTTGTTTATCCGGAAGTGGACGAAAATATTGATATCGACATTAATCCGGCCGACCTGCGTATCGACGTTTATCGCGCCTCGGGTGCGGGTGGTCAGCACGTCAACCGGACCGAGTCGGCGGTGCGTATTACCCATATTCCGACCAATACCGTTACCCAGTGCCAGAATGACCGTTCTCAGCATAAGAACAAAGATCAGGCGATGAAGCAGATGAAAGCGAAGCTATATGAGCTGGAAATGCAGAAGAAAAATGCCGAGAAGCAGGCACTGGAAGATAACAAATCCGATATCGGCTGGGGCAGCCAGATCCGTTCGTATGTACTGGATGATTCGCGGATCAAAGATCTGCGTACCGGCGTGGAAACGCGCAATACCCAGGCAGTGCTGGATGGCGACCTTGACCGGTTTATTGAAGCAAGTCTGAAAGCAGGTTTATAAGGAAAACCCATGTCTGAACAACAACCACAGCAGGCTGATGCCATCCGGGAACTCAATAACGAGCTGAAAAGCCGTAGTGAGAAACTGGCCGCACTGCGCCAGAACGGCGTGGCATTCCCTAACGATTTCCGCCGCGACACTCAGTCAGATAAGCTGCATGCTGAGTTTGATGCGAAAGAAAACGAAGAGCTGGAAGCGACCGGTATCGAGGTGAGTGTTGCCGGCCGTATGATGACCCGTCGTATTATGGGTAAAGCTTCCTTTGTTACCCTGCAGGATGCCGGTGGCCGTATTCAGTTATATGTGTCACGGGATGATTTGCCGGAAGGTTACTATAACGAACAATTTAAAAAATGGGACCTCGGCGATATCCTCGGTGCACGTGGCAAGCTGTTTAAGACCAAAACCGGTGAGTTATCCATTCATTGTAGCGAACTGCGCCTGCTGACCAAGGCACTGCGTCCGTTACCGGATAAGTTCCACGGTCTGGCGGACCAGGAAACGCGCTATCGTCAGCGTTATCTGGACCTGATTGCTAACGAAGAGTCCCGCAATACGTTCCGTATCCGTTCAAAAATCATGGCCGGTATCCGCCAGTTTATGGTTGAGCGTGAGTTTATGGAAGTAGAAACGCCGATGATGCAGGTGATCCCTGGCGGAGCTTCTGCACGTCCGTTTGTTACTCATCATAATGCGCTGGACATTGATATGTACCTGCGTATTGCTCCGGAGCTGTATCTGAAGCGTCTGGTGGTGGGTGGTTTCGACCGTGTATTTGAAATCAACCGTAACTTCCGTAATGAAGGTATTTCTCCGCGTCATAACCCTGAGTTCACTATGATGGAACTCTATATGGCTTACGCGGATTACAATGACCTGATTGAGCTGACCGAAAGTCTGTTCCGTACACTGGCAGAGTCCGTGCTGGGCCATAGCCAGGTCACTTATGGTGATCAGATTTTCGATTTCGGTAAACCTTTTGCCCGTCTGACCATGCGCGAAGCTATCAAAAAATACCGTCCGGAAACCGAACTGAGTGATTTGGATGACTTTGATAAAGCCGTTGCGCTGGCGCAATCTCTGGGGATCAAAACAGAGAAAAGCTGGGGCCTGGGCCGTGTGGTTACCGAAATCTTTGAAGAGACCGCAGAAAGCCAGCTGATCCAGCCGACATTTATTACTGAGTACCCGGCAGAAGTTTCTCCGCTGGCCCGTCGTAATGATGAAAATCCGGAAATTACGGACCGCTTCGAATTCTTTATTGGCGGCCGTGAAATCGGTAATGGCTTCTCCGAGCTGAATGATGCTGAAGACCAGGCGGAACGTTTCCGTCAGCAGGTTAATGCGAAAGATGCCGGTGATGATGAAGCGATGTTCTACGACGAAGATTATGTCACCGCACTGGAACATGGTCTGCCACCGACCGCCGGTCTGGGCATTGGTATTGACCGTATGGTGATGCTGTTTACCGACAGCCATACTATCCGCGACGTTATCCTGTTCCCGGCACTGCGCCCGGAAAGCAAATAAGCCTGCGGGCAGCGTATTATTTGCACCTCACCACGCCTGGCTCCGGCCAGGCGTTTTAGTTTCATCCGGTAAATCGCGGGGCTGACGCGATCTTGTTTACTCCATCCTCTGATTAATGCCCTCCCGCGGCGTGATCGGCTGGCCATTCAGATTTCAGCACTGACGGTACCCGGTCGTTTGTCAGTATCTTGTGAGTCATTCTTTTGTCTGTGCAGATACGGTGTCTGGCCGGTTCTTCAATGCAGCCTGTGATCGTTTTTCCACGCCAGGCAGGCAGCTTCTGTCACCTCCGCTCCCTTTCGCTTCTTTATGCCAACTCACTGACTTTCTGCCCCCATGGGTCTGAATGTGGGTCCATATCGATGAACTATCAAAAAAGAGTAAATATATCTGTCACGATAAAGATTGCATGCAGGGTAAAAATCAGAGACTTATCAGTCATAAAAAGCAGATGTGGTGGTATTTTAATCAATATTGTCAGTAACAGTAAAAAACCAGGAATTTATCTATATCTTTGCCTTTATTAATTCTTAATAATTGTTCAGAATTTCCTGCGTTGTTTGGTCATTGTTAAGCATTTATCAGGGTTTTCTCAATAAATGAGTACACAATCACCGGCCGGCGAGCGGGATAAACGCAGTGTATGTGCAGGGAAAATATGTTGTCTTTTGCAGGGAGTGTACTGGTAGCTGTGAGCCAGGGGCGGTAGCGTGCCTGAATTTATAAGATTTTTACCATTTTGCGGTAAAATAACACCAGATATTTGTCAATTTCTGCTATTTTCATAGGCATTCAGTAAAGAAAGGGCAGGTGTGCCCGTCAGGCTGGCAGGTCTCCCCACGGACCTCCGGGGGCTGTGACACTTTTCGCAGCCGTATTGTTGGATTTCGTATAACAATACAAAAAACGGATATTATTTCATTATCACTTATTCTTAACCGTCGGTGGAGATCAAGCCGGTGTTCGCGGCGGGACAGCAAAGGAAAGGAGAAAGCTCAGATGCAGAAAACCTTTACCGGGGCGGAATTGCCGCCGGTCAGAAAGCAGCGCAGCATTAAAAAATGCCTGCTCGCCCTGGCTATCGGCCTGGCTGTGTTGCCAGCCACCAATAGTTTCGCCGCCGGCCTGGTTTTACCGGACAGTGATTTGCGCTCGGATCTGAGCTGGCTGGCCGACCGCGGGGTCATTAACCTCAGCCTGAGTACCTGGCCGTTAAGCCAGGATGCCATTGAAGCAGCACTGGACAAAGCCCATCCTTCTTATGCTTCTGAACAGCTGGCGATTGAGCGGGTTCAGCAGCGTCTGCGGACGCTGAAATCAGATGTTCGTGTCAATGCTTATACCTCCACCGGCGATTCCGGCCAGCCTAAACCCTTCGCACAGTCAACACCGGCCGATAACCGTTTGTCGGTGACGGCCAGTAACAGTGGCGACTGGTGGGATGTTAACCTGCAGGGGAACCTGGAGGGTGGCGAACAGATAGGATCGCCTTCCCGTGCCAACCTGAATAACAGCTACGGTGCAGTTAAAATCTGGGGGCAGTGGCTCTCTTTTGGCCAGACGCCGCAGTGGTGGGGCCCTGGCTATGAAGGCAGCCTGATCCGCTCCGATGCCGCACGACCGCTGACCGGCTTTATGCTGCAGCGTGACCAGCAAACAGCCCCGGAAACCTGGTGGCTGAACTGGGTTGGCCCGTGGCAGTACCAGCTTTCTGCATCCCGGGAAGCACAGTATACAGCGGTACCGGGTGTCAAAATTATCGGGATGCGTTTAAGCATCTCCCCGTGGCAGTCACTGGAACTGGGTGCCAGCCGTATTATGCAGTGGGGGGGAGAAAATCGCCCGGAATCCCTGCATAATTTCTGGGATGGTTTTGCCGGTGAAGATAATACTGCCGGTAATGACCCGAAGGAACCCGGCAACCAGCTGGCCGGGTTTGATGCGCGGCTGAAACTGGAACCGACCCTCGGGATCCCGATCAGCATTTACGGGCAGATGATCGGTGAAGATGAAGCCGGGTTATTACCATCTGCCAATATGTATCTGGCGGGGATTGAGGGCCATTACAGCCTCGGGAAAAACGCTCTGAACTGGTATCTGGAAGGGCATGATACCCGTACCGATATGGGCAAACGTACGAACTATAGCTATACACACCATATTTATACCGATGGTTACTATCAGCAGGGCTATGCCCTGGGTGACAGCATGGGCGGTGACGGCCAGTTGCTTGCCGCCAAAACCGAGCTGGTCACCGAAGATAACCAGCGCTGGAGCCTGCGGATGTTCTACGCCAAGGTAAACCCGGATAACCAGAGTATTAACCGTGCGTTCCCGCATGCGGATACCCTGAAAGGGGTCCAGGTGGGCTGGGGCGGAGATGTGTATAAATCGGTCCGTCTGAACCTGGGGACCTGGTATACCGATGCTAACCATAATGATAATAATGACCTGGGGGCCAGTGCCGCACTGGAAGTCCCGTTTAATCTGTAACGAATACTGACTATCAACGATTACAGCTCAGAAGACAGCGGCAGGGATGCCCGGCAGAGAGATGTAAATGCCACGGAACGGCCACAGTCAGCAGTGTCTACTATTAACTGATGAAATAACTTGATGAAAAAAAATGCACTTAAACTGACGGCCGCTGCAGCCCTGGTGGGGCTGCTGAGCGGCTGTACCATGATCCCCGGGCAGGGACTGAATAGCCTGCGTAAAAATGTGGTGGAGCTGCCGGACAGCGACTACGACTGGGATAAACTGGTCAATGTCTACCCGATGACTCCGGACCTGATTGATCAGTTACGTCCGGCCCCGGTGATGGCGCAGCCTAACCCGCAACTGGATAGCCTGCTCAGCAGCTACCAGTACCGTATCGGACCGGGTGATGTACTCATGATCACCGTCTATGACCACCCGGAACTGACTAATCCGGCGGGGACCTACCGCAGTGCCAGCGATACCGGTAACTGGGTCGGTGCCGACGGAAATATTTTTTATCCTTATATCGGCAAAGTCCAGGTTGCCGGTAAGACCCTTGACGAAGTGCGGATAGAAATTGCCCGCCGTCTGGCGACTTATATAGAGAGCCCGCAGGTGGATGTCGCTGTCGCAGCCTTCCGCTCCCAGAAGGCCTATGTGACCGGTGAAGTCAATAAGTCCGGTCAGCAGCCTATTACCAATGTGCCGTTGACGATAATGGATGCCATTAATAATGCTGGCGGACTTTCTGCCGATGCAGACTGGCGCCATGTGGTACTGACCCATAATGGTAAAGATCAGATTATCTCCCTGCAGGCTTTGATGCAGAAAGGTGATTTGATGGAAAATCACCTGTTGTACCCTGGCGATATTTTATTTGTCCCGCGCAATGATGATCAGAAAGTGTTTGTGATGGGGGAAGTCGGGCAGCAAAGCACCCTGAAAATGGATCGCAGCGGTATGACCCTGGCGGAAGCATTGGGTAATGCCCAGGGGATCAATCAGCAGTATGCGGACGCTTCCGGGATTTTCGTTATTCGCCAGATCCCGAAAGACAAAGGCGGGCGTATTGCCAATATCTATCAATTAAATGCGAAAGATGCTTCAACCATGGTGCTGTCTACCGAGTTCCAGCTGCAGCCATACGATATTGTGTATGTGACCACGGCACCAATCGTACGCTGGAACCGCGTGATCTCCCAGCTGGTACCGACCATTACCGGAGTACATGACCTGACCGAAACTGTTCGATATATCAAAACCTGGCCAAATTAATGTTTAATTCAATTTTAGTGGTATGTACCGGGAATATCTGCCGTTCACCGATAGGTGAGCGCTTACTGCGCCGTGCTTTACCCGGAAAAAAAATAGACTCGGCAGGAGTCGGGGCGCTGGTGGATCATGCGGCAGATGCCTCGGCCATCGCGGTTTCGGAAAACCATGGTCTTTCCCTTGATGGTCATAAAGGCCAGCAATTCACCGGTAAGTTAGGACGTCAGTATGATCTGATCCTGGTGATGGAAAAACACCATATTGAGCAGGTGACAAAAATTGCCCCGGAAGCCCGGGGGAAAACCCTGTTGTTCGGCCACTGGCTGGGGAATAAAGAGATCCCGGATCCGTATCGCCAGAGTATGGAAGCGTTTGAATTTGTGTATCAGCTACTGGACCAGTCCGCCACGGAATGGACCCGCAAGCTGGGCGGATAACTTTAGGAAGTAAATGCATGTCTCCTTCTTTAACAAATAAGCCGGCTTCGCCGGACAGCGATGAAATCGATCTGGGTCGCCTGATAGGTGAGCTGATTGACCACCGTAAACTGATTATCAGTATTACCGCACTGTTTACTGTGCTGGCCATTCTTTATGCATTATTTGCCACACCGGTCTACCAGGCTAACGCCTTGATTCAGGTCGAGCAAAAGCAGGGTAATTCACTGATTAATAGTCTGAGCCAGATGTTACCTGACAGCCAGCCGGAATCAGCCCCCGAAGTCATTTTGCTAGGATCACGAATGATCCTGGGTAAAACTGTCGATGATCTGAATTTACAGGCTCAGGTAGAACAGAAGTATTTCCCTGTAATAGGGCGTGGCTGGGCAAGATTGACCGGTCATCAACCAGGAAGTGTTTCTGTTGGAAGAATTTATGTCGCTCCACAGGCTGGAAAAGTACCCACTCTGACACTGACGGCAGAAGAAAACGGTAATTATCGATTAACCGGTGGTGGTTATCATCTGCAGGGCCATATTGGTCAGTTACTGGAAGCTGAGGGGTTGTCATTGCTGATTAGCGACCTTCAGGCAGTGCCGGGTACCGAATTTACTGTTAACTATATTAGCTGGCTGGAGGCTATTAATAACCTGAAACAATCTTTTTCTGCGGTTGACCAGGGGAAAGATACCGGGATGCTAAACCTGACCTTGGCAGGGAGTGATCCGAAACAAGTCCAAAAAATATTGCAAAGTATTAGTGATAATTATCTGGCACAGAATATTGATTTGCAGGCAGCACAGGACAGTAAAAGTCTGGAATTTCTGAATCAGCAATTACCGCAGGTACGAGCTCAGCTGGATAATGCTGAAGATAAACTGAGTGCTTACCGCAAGCGAAGCGATTCTGTCGATTTAAATATGCAGACGCAATCTGCATTAAACCAGATTGTTAATGTTGATAATCAGCTGAATGAACTGACTTTCCGTGAAGCAGAAATATCTCAGCTATACACTAAAGATCATCCAACCTACAAAGCCTTGTTAGAAAAAAGAGCGACATTGGAAAAAGAAAAGGCCCGCTTAAGTCAGCAAGTATCCAAAATGCCGGCAGCACAACAGCAAGTGTTGCAATTAAGCAGGGATGTTGAATCTGGCCGTGCAGTTTATATGCAATTGCTGAACCGTCAGCAGGAGCTAAATATCGCCAAAAACAGTGCTATCGGTAATGTGCGTATTGTAGATGATGCAGTGACTCAGCCTAAACCCGTTAAACCACAGAAAATGTTGACTGTAATTATCGGGATTGTTCTGGGAGCATTAATTTCTGTCGGGCTGGTGTTATTACGGGTATTTCTGCGTCGTGGGATTGAATCACCGGAACAGCTGGAAGAGCTGGGGATTAATGTTTACGCCAGTGTCCCGGTCTCTGAGTGGATGGCACGTCAAAATCCTAAACGTTCTCTGAAGGTAAAAGGTAAGAAACAGGAAAATACCAGTTTCCTGTCAGTGGATAACCCGGCCGACCTGGCTATCGAAGCGATACGTAGCCTGCGTACCAGCCTGCACTTTGCCATGATGGAGGCCGGTAATAATGTTCTGATGATTTCCGGTGCCAGCCCGAACGCCGGTAAAACCTTTGTTACCACCAACCTGGCAGCTGTGATCGCCCAAAGCGGTCAGAGGGTACTGTTTATCGATGCGGATATGCGTAAGGGTTATGCCCATCAGATTTTCAACCACGGTACAGAGCATGGGCTGTCGGATATTCTTTCCGGTAAATCCACGGTACAGCAGGGGATTAAACCGGTAGCGGCGGCAGGGTTTGATTTTATCTCCCGTGGTGCTAACCCGCCAAACCCGGCAGAGCTGCTGATGCATTCACGTTTTCAGCAACTGATTGAGTGGGCGAGTCAGAATTACGATCTGGTACTGGTGGATACCCCGCCAATCCTGGCGGTAACGGATGCCGCAATTATCGGCCGTTATGCCGGCACCACCCTGCTGGTGGCCCGTTTCGAGCAGAACACCGCAAAAGAGATGGAAGTCAGTGTCAGACGCTTTGAACAAAGCGGGATAGAAATTAAGGGCTGTATTCTGAACGGTGTTATCAAAAAGGCCAGCAGCTATTACGGCTATGGCTATAGCCATTATGGCTATTCCTACGACGATAAAAAGTAGTAAAAACGGCCCGCTCTGCGGGCTGTTTCTTATATAAGAGAACCTATTCTTATCTTTTAGCTAAGTTCTTTACCCCGCCCCTTTTATCACCCCCGGTTACGGGATACTGGTGAGGAAACCATGACGCGCGTAACACGTAATTTTTGGGTCAGTGTCATGCTGATCCTGTCAGATTTTATAGGCTTTACTCTGGCGATATATGTTGCCAAGGGAATACTGCAACTTACCCTGAGCCATTTTCCGCAACGAATTCCGGAAGGCCCTACCGAAGGCTGGATTAATCTGCACTGGGGACTGGCGATATGCTGTATTGGCTGGTTTGCCTTTCGTCTGCGTCATTATTTTTATCGTAAAACCTTCTGGTTTGAACTGAAAGAGATCCTGCGTACCCTGATTATTTTTGCAATTTTTGAAATTGCGATTGTTGCCTTTGCAAAATGGTATTTTTCACGTTATCTGTGGGTATTGACCTGGATACTGATCCTGATTATGGTGCCGGCATTACGGATGCTGACCAAAAAACTGCTGAACAGAGCCGGGCTCTGGCAGCGGGATACTATGATTATCGGTAGCGGCAAAAATGCTATTGATGCCTGGCAGGCTATATCGAGTGAGACTAATCTGGGGCTGCGGGTGACCGCGTTTATTAACAGCGACCCGGGCCTGACTGAAAAGAATGAACTGCATGGGATACCTCTGCTACACCATAAAAGTGACTGGCTGGGCGATGTGGTAGATAAACGAATGCAGTTTATTGTTGCCGTCGAAAACCATCAAAGTAAGTTACGAAATACCTGGCTGCGTGATCTTATGATTAAAGGCTACCGCTATGTCTCGGTGATCCCGACCCTGCGGGGTATGCCGCTGGACAGTACGGATATGTCTTTTATCTTTAGCCACGAAGTAATGATCTTCCGTGTGCATCAGAACCTGGCAAAATGGTCCTCCCGTTTTGTGAAGCGTGCTTTTGATATCACTGCATCGCTGGCGATTATTGTGCTGTTATCACCATTACTGCTTTATATCCGCAGTAAAGTAAAAAAAGATGGTGGTCCGGCTATTTACGGCCATGAACGCATCGGGAAGCACGGTAAACCGTTTAAATGTTTGAAGTTCCGTTCGATGGCCGTTAACTCGAAAGAATTGCTGGAACAGCTATTGGCTACCGATCCTGAGGCCAAAGCAGAGTGGAACGCGACCTTTAAGCTGAAAAATGACCCCCGTATCACGCGTATCGGCGATGTATTACGCCGTACCAGTATGGATGAGTTACCTCAGTTGTTTAATGTACTGAAAGGTGAAATGAGTCTGGTCGGGCCGCGACCGATTATTCAGGCAGAGCTGGAACGCTATCATGACCAGGTCGATTACTACCTGATGAGTAAGCCAGGTATGACCGGGCTCTGGCAGGTGAGCGGCCGCAGTGATGTCGATTATGAAACCCGGGTCTATTTTGATGCCTGGTATGTAAAAAACTGGTCAATGTGGAATGATATTGTGATTCTATTCAAAACAATATCAGTAGTTTTGGGAAAAGACGGAGCATATTGAACCGAGCCATGCTATGACAATAAATATCAAGATTCTCAGATCATTTATATTACTTATGTTATGCCCTATCTTAGGCTTCTTAGGTGTAATTCTAAATTTCACCCGTAAGAACCAGGGGTTTAGTATAGCATTGATATCATTGTTTTCCGGGATAATAGTAACAATGATTCCTCCATACGAAGATCTCTCCCGACGCTTTTATGAGACTTATAATATTTATGGAGATACTACAACCTTAAGCGAAGCAATTCAGGGACATGTCGATGTTATATATTATGTATTGACCCTTCTCATTAAAAAAGCAGGACTACCATTTTATTATGTATCAGTCATTGTAGTTACTAGTTCGGTCTTTAATCATCTGACTGCACTAAAGATGGCTGTTAATAAAAACTACGATGCTACCGATAGTAAACTTAAATATTATTATATATTTTATCTTTCATTTGTTAATATCATTGTTATTGCACTAGGTTTAAGAATGGGGTGGGGCGTCTCATTTGTTATACTGGGGGTGTCATCTTATTTTTTTGCAAGTAAAAATAACATGTTAAGATCAATGATATTATTGATTATTGCATGTCTAGTTCATTTTGCGATGATATTTTCCTTTATGATATTAGTGGCATCTTTTTTTATTAAAATACAAAAAAAACACGTACCTCTGTTAGTCGTTGCATCAATAATGTCAGGTAAGTTGATAGTTCCATATATCCTGGGTAACTTCAGTCTTGGCGGTATAAGCCAGTATGCTATAAATGGATACGTGGATAATGACTCGTTTGCTGATGCGAGTACAAACCTGCATGAAAATATGGTTAGCTATTATAATTATATGTTAGCTGCAGTACTTCTTATTTTTTCATTTACCCATGAAAATGAAAGTACACGAAAATACAACAGCTTTGTATCTCTTTATATAAGTGGTTGTTTTCTTTTTTCGTCCTTTTATATCGCATTTAATCGGTACTTCATAGAGTTGGGTGTTTATTTCTACCTGATATCTTTTCTCCTTTCCAAAAGGAAATCACTTGAAAAATACATGTTGTTTGTTTTTGTTTTCTCATTGCTAAATTTATCACTTTCAACAATTTATCTGCAGCGAAGACCGATTATGTTAGGTGAAATGTGGAAGTCATTAGTAACGCCCCCTGTATTTTATCTGAACAGAAGTGAAGAAGATTTCGAGAGTAAGTTGAAATATATAAATTCCGATGGTGACTGGATTGGACATGAATTGGGGAAATAAAGTAATGATGATTAAATTTGCGAAAGGCCTGAGGAAAATATCCTTTCTTTTTATTCGTAATGTACACTTAAGGGAAAAAATAAACAGTCTGTTACATAGAATTATACAGTCTAAAGTATCGGCGATTCTCAAAAATAAAAAATTCGAGTTTGTAACAGAAAAGAAGATCCTTAGTCAGAATATCAAGCATGTTTGGGTATTATGGTTACAGGGAGAAGAACATGCACCGCCACTGGTTAAGGCATGTATTGCCTCAATTAAACGACATGTCCCTGAGGACTATACCGTTACTGTAATCAGTGAAAGTAATATCAGCGAATACATAACATTGCCAGAGCATATTTTAACAAAGTATGCGTCAGGTGAGATTACAAGAACACATTTTAGCGATATCCTGAGATGGGCATTGCTCGCCGTTTATGGCGGATTATGGATGGATTCCACCATATATCTGACGAAAACATTATCCTTAGAAAATCCGAATGGCTTCCTTACCCTGAAAACACCTGCCGAGGAAGATGCTAAATATATTTCTAAGGGACGGTGGAGTATATTTTTTATTGGTGTGCCGGAAGGTTATGCTCCTGCCAAAGAAATGATGAATAGGCTATATCGTTATTGGATAACAGAAAACAAGCTTGTTGATTATTTTTTGGTCGATTATATTTTGGATGGTATCGTTAGTTCAAATTCAGAATTACGCCGTGATATTGAAAATAATAAAAACTTCACAAACAATATGTACTTTTTGCAGGACAATGTTGAGAGTGATATGACTCCCTTACTCTCAGATAAAATTCATGCCATTAATCCTGGTGTTTTCAAGATGAATTACAAATTTAATTTCGCAAAAAATTTATCATCAGAAAGCGTACTTAGTCTCATTTTAGCTGAAGAAATATAAGTATATAACCATGATATCGATTATAGTTACAGTATATAATCTTGAAAAATATATTTCAGATTGTCTTGAAAGTATCAGGAAACAAACTCACACTAATTTCGAAGTTATCATCATGAATGATGGTTCAACTGATAACTCAGAAAAAATAATCAATGAATTCATTCGTAGTGATGAAAGGTTTAAACTATTTAACACTGAAAACAAGGGTGTCTCAGAAGCAAGAAACAGGGCGCTAGAACTATCTTCCGGGGAGTATATCATATTTGTTGATGGTGATGATATGATCACAGAAGATTGCCTGTCGACATGCATGAGATCTATCGGGGACAATGATATTATAGTGTTCAACTATAAAAAACTCGATGATGCGGATGTTGCCAGTAATACAAGATATAATGCAAGCAGCCTGAAAAATCGAAGCATAGATACTCTCTGCATTGAGGCAATAGAGCTTGAGCCTAATCCCTGGGGTAAGTTTTATAAAAGTAGTATATTTATGAATATAAAATACCCTAAGGGATTATTATATGAAGATTATGCTATTTTTTATAAATTATTTAAAGGGAGAAAAGTCGATTTCATAGATGATGAATTTTATGTATATCGCATCAGAAATGGCTCAATTATGCGAAGTTTCGACAGACGTCGTATTGATGATAAGAAAATTATTCTTGCGAAGCTATATAATGATTTGCGAGACCAAGAAGCTGGGGAGATAAAAAAGGCTTATATCAATTCTTATCTATTCCATTTTGTCTTTGTTACGTTTAATGTAATATGTAATAGTAGTAAGGCCCCCTTACTGGATGGTAAGGCTTTGAAAAGCGCTATAAATAAAGAATATTTCACTTGTGCCAATATTTTATCCTCCGGCTCATTAAATTCAACCGCTAAAATTTTTCTGGTTTTAATTAAATTCTCAGTTCCGATATCCTTAATGGCGAAAAAATTATTCTCCTGGGTGAAAAAATAACTGTTAAATTGCATCTCTCGACTGATAAAATAATTATATTTTTTTTCAGTTAACTGGAACAGTTGGTCATATTTTAAAAGCTAAAGAAAAATAACTTTGAGGTATTATGGGTATTTCATTTGTAATTGATGGGGTCTCTAACAGTGGCGGAACTGATAGGGTTTTATCTATGCTGTCAAATACGTTCTCATCCAGGGGACATAAAGTTATAGTTCACTCATTATCTGATGGAGAAGCTTACTATAAACTGAATGATGATGTTGCTCTAAAAAGTTATGGTTCTTTAAGCAGGCTTATGGCCATAAAAAAAATCATTGAAAATGAGAAAAGGACTGGTAACAAAATAATCGTAATATCGATGGGCAAACTTTCTGTTCAATATATTATATTGTCCAGGCTTTTATTCGCAAAGAATGAAATTATATGTTCTGATCATGTTGGGATAAAATCTTTCCCTAAGCACATCAAGTTTCTTAAATTATCTTGCTATTCTCTTTATGATCGAATAGTAACACTGACTGAAAGCGATAGTCGTTATATCGCCAGCACACCTTTTATAAAAAAAAGTAAAGTGACATCAATAAAAAACATGTCTCCTTACCCTGCTTTAGAAGCATCAAAGCTGTCATCTCCCCTTCAGAAAAAATTAGCTATTGCTGTAGGGCGTTTATCCCATCAAAAAAATTTCCTTCGTCTTCTAAAAATCTGGAGTAAAAGTCAAACTGATGACTGGCGGTTATTGATTCTTGGTGATGGTGATGAACGTTCAACGTTAGAATCATTTATCATGAACAACAACATAACCAATGTTGAACTCTGCCATGCAACAAAGAATATTCAGGATTATTACCGCAAGGCAGCATGCTTATTGATGACCTCCAGATATGAAGGGTTACCAATGGTTTTAATTGAAGCCAAGAGCTTTGGGCTTCCTGTAATTGCTTTTGATTGTCCTTCTGGTCCATCAGAGCTGATTAATGGTGATGGGTATTTAATAGACTATAATGATGATGAATCTTATATTAAGCATTTGAATCTGTTAATGTCCGACGAGAATATTAAAAAAAATCTTTCCTGCAAAGCCCTGATAAATTCAGAAGATTTTAGTGAAAGTAAAATTTACTCTTCATGGTGTGATGTATTAAATGATGAAAAAAAATAAATTCTCCGTATTGATGTCTCTCTACCATAAAGAAACTGCAAATAATCTTATCCAGTGCCTCGATAGTTTGGTATATCAGACACTAAAAGCAGATGAGGTTGTTCTGGTTTTGGATGGACCTATACCGGAAGAACTAAGGGATGTTTTCCAAAAGTATATAACGGTACTGAATATAAAAATAGTTCCCATTGAAAATAATGTTGGTTTAGGACGAGCTTTAAACCTGGGAATTGAAAATTGTTCATATGATATTATCGCAAGGATGGATACTGATGATATTTGTCTTCCTGACAGGTTTGCACGTCAGATCGATGAGTTCATTAAAGATCCAACGCTAGTGATGGTTGGTAGTGGAATAATTGAGTTTGATGAGAATAATGAAGAAAGGTTAAAGGTACTTCCTCTGGATTATCCTTCTATTAGAAAATTTTCAGAGAAAAAAAATCCCTTCAATCATATGAGTGTTATGTTCAGGAAAGAGGATATCATCCGTTCGGGTAGCTATATTCATCATTACTATATGGAGGATTATAATCTCTGGCTAAGGCTGATTTCAGAAAATAAAAATATTATGAACCTCGAGGATATTCTGGTTAAGGCTCGAGTAGACAGTAGTACGATGCTCAAAAGACGAGGTCTGAAGTATATAAATAGTGAAATTCAACTTTATAAATTAAAACGCGAACTAAGGATTTCCAAAGGTCCTAAGGCCCTGCTTTATTTTATTATGCGTGTAATACCGAGGTTACTGCCAGTCAGTCTACTTAAGATATTATATTCGTTAGATCGCCACTAGCTGCCCTCGTATTTACAGGTTATATTATTAATATGAAATTTATGCGAAACAGGATTATATCAAATACAATCTGGCTTCTCTCAGAAAGAATTATTTCTATTGCTGGTTTATTCCTGGTGACTTCTGCAGTTGCCAAATATATCGGCCCAGCCAACTTTGGTAAGGTTAACACGGCAATCCTATATTTCTCAGTCCTTCAGGCATTTGTATTCTGGGGGAGTGACACTATCGGTGTGAAATTAATTTCTAAATTCCCAATGAATGGGGTTAATTTCCTGAGGTCATTTGCTTTATTCAAAGTTATTTCTTTTTTCCTTACCAGTGTTCTAGTAATCTTATACTTTTATTTCGAATATGACAGGCTAACTTTTATCTTCTCGCTAGCCGTGGGGATATCAACTTTCTTTGTTATAATTGATTATTTTAATACTTTCAATGAAGCAACTTTAAGATCTCATATAAATGTCATTGCTAACGTCATTGGTCTTTCTATTTCTTTTGGAATCCGTTATATTATAGTTGAGATGAAGTTATCCCCGGAATACCTCTCTATTCCAATTGTTGCCCAAGGTTTAATTCCTTTCGTTATCCGTTTTTGTATTTTTAAAAAAAATAATAAAAATTATACTTTTTTTTATAAGCCGAAGTTTACGCTTATAAAATATGGTATTTCTTCTGGCTTTGGTCTGGTTATATCGACAGTGTCGGTTATGGTATATTTGAATGTTGGTCGGGTTCTCTTATCAAAATTCGATTCTATGTTCGCTCTGGGAATTTATTCAGTAGCTATCGCATTAGGTACCTCATGGAGCTTTGTGAATAGTGCTATCATCGCGTCTCTTACTCCTATGCTGTATGGATCAAAGAAAGAAACTAGCTATGAGATAGCTTCTTTCCTGTCCATGATTTTAATTCTCGTTGGTGGTAGTTACTTCATTTTGTTTTTGGTTTTAGGTAAATATGTCATTACTCATCTTTATGGTGAAGTATATAGTCAGGTTTATTCTATATCTTTAATACTAATACCTGTAACTATACTTTCCTCATTAGGAGTTGTTGCCGCTAGATATATTATTTCTCAAGGGGGTTATAAATTCGAGGCAAAGAAATCATTGATTACAGCAATCTTCACTATATTCATATCGTGGCTTTTGATAATGAAGCATGGGATTTATGGTGCAGCCTGGGGTGCATTATTATGCGAAATGTTATCACTTACTGTTATTAATTATTTTTATAATAAAGCTGAGATATTTACAATTCATCTGAATATTTTCAATATCCCAAAAAATATCGCGGTATTAAAGAGTGCTTTAAAAACCCAATCATTAAAATAAAGCTAAATAGTTTAAACCCTGCTTGTGAATATTTGTGGTGTTTTTTAAAATAAGATTATAATGCAATAGTTAACACTGCGAATTAATTATATCTTTTTTGCTTTTTAGTAAAGGAAGGTTTTTCATTCCTAATTCTATGCCTTTGTTTTCTTCATGTGTTATTTTTAAATAATATATATGCTATTTGATCTATCTAATATTATGCACAGGTTTTATATCTTGGTGGTTCGACTCATATTCGAACATAAATGTGATTTACAAAGCCTTTTTAACCTCTAGCTTTTTCCTTTGAGTTAATCTAGATGGTTGATTGTTCACGATAAAAGCTATTTAATTGGATTTTTTATTTGTGTTTTTAAAAAACTTCTTTTAAAAGAGGTCAGTTAATGATGTTTTTTTATGCAATAATTTGTCATGAGGTCACCCAGCCTTTAATATATACAGTTAAAGAGTTATCAAGTTGCAAATCTAACTTTATTATTATTCATGTCGATAAAAAGTCTGATATAGAAGATTTTATTTTTTTACAGTCAGATAATGTTCTCCTATTTAAGGACAGGGTTGATATCGTTTGGGGGACATCGAGTCAGATCGATGTTACTCATAAAATTTTAAGATATTCACTCAATTTCGATTTCGATTATTTTTTCCTCCTTTCAGGAAATGATATTCCTCTGAAAACTCAGGGGAAGTTCCAGGATTTCATCAATGTTAATTCTGGTAGTGAATTTTTTGAGTTTCAGGGGGAGGGCGATAATTATGTCAACCCTTCGCATAGAGTTAAGTACATTTATCCTTCCTGGTACTTCAAAAGAAACAAAAATTTAGCTGATAAATTGCTGGCTAAACTATATAAGTTTGTAAGACCCTTGTTCTTAAGAAATAAAGTGTACTATAAAAATTTCAATGAATTCCCTGAGTTGTATAAAGGAAGTAATTGGTTTGGTATGTCTAATCGCGCAGTAAAATACACAATTGATTATATTGAAAGAAACCCCTGGTACTATGAATCTTTTATTCACTCTTACTGTTGCGATGAGGTTTTCTTTCACTCTATTATTAAAACCTGGCCGGATGCTGTTTTTTTTGAAAGTAGTGAAATAAGATCCAATTCATTAAGATATATAGATTGGGATACCGGACCAGAATTTCCCAGAGTTTTAACAATGGAGGATGTGGGAAAGGTACTTGACAGCGGATGTTTTTTTGCAAGGAAACTTCCTAACTCAATAAGTGATAGCGACATAGCACTATATAGAAAAAAATAGTTCAATATCCGAAAGGAAAATAATATTTTCACAGTTCTAATATGAAATATCTTGTCTTTACACTTTCTTCATTGCATTTAAAATTTCATATTGATTTAATGTTAAAAAATTAATTAATGATATTTTGGTTCAATGGTCAGTTGTATCTTATGATGTTAATTTATTCCTCTTTATTGAGTAATTCATAGGGTTTCATCTTATCGAAGACTCCTGGTATATTCTACCGGAGTCTTTTTTAATTATGATATATTCCTCGGTAATTTTACTTTTACTGTTAGTGTTCAATTAATTTCAATCTTTTTGGTATCGGTAGGGCGGGGCCAGATTTCAAACTCCCGTTTATCATTAAATTATTGGCGGTAAGTAATATTATAGGTGGTCATAGGTGCGAATATTTTTAACTTTCAATCAGACGGTATCTCCTTCATTTTGGATCGAAGTCCGTTCCCTCTGCCTGCAGACCTTCACGATAAGTACTGCTAATTGATTATTAAATCTTATCACAGTGATTTTAGCATCTCCTCTTTTTCTATCCCATCACTCATCCACCTCTTAATTATATTAGTAAGAGATGCCTGTGTGTCTACGTAAGCCCAACTAATTATTAACTTCAAATAATACTCAGCTTTAGTCAACTTCCTCACCCGTAATTGTGTTTATCCTTCCCTGAACCTCAACTTTTCTTGTTTACCCTTTTTCATAGTTCCAGTTCGTTCAGAAAATTATCAATAAGACAGACTTAATCTGAATTAGAAATTCTCTGATTTACTGATATAAGCTGTGATCCTGCTCTTAAATCCGGCTTCAGCACTTTGCCCCTTCTCCTTCCAGTCAGCATACTGCCTCTGAAGTTTCCCCAACCGTGAGCTTTCCTTCTTCCTGTACTGTGCTCTCCGTGAAATCATGCAGGGGTTTTATCTTCATTTACTGCTATCTGGAGTTGTTATGACATGGACGTATCAGGTGAGAACCCGCAGGTTTTATCATGACGGTATTTATCGGTTTTCTGCTTTGTATGCCGGAGCGCCGGGTTATAAGGATGATCCACAATATCAATGCGTTGTTAACAAAGGGCCTCTCCCTGCGGGCAAATACCGGATTACCGCACCGGTTAACTCTTCAACGACAGGTTATTATTCTCTGCCGCTGATACCGGATGCCGCTAACAGCATGTGTGGCCGCAGTGCATTTATGATCCACGGTGATAGCCGGAGGGACCCCGGTACAGCATCTCAGGGATGTATTGTTATGCGTCCCGGGGATCGCAGAGCTATCTGGCTGAGTCATGACCATGAGTTAATCGTTCTATGAAAATCTATCCTTTGATTCTTGCTTTGTTTATTGGTAATGCCTGCGCAGACAGCACACCTTGTGCTGTACCGGGGGCTGCACCGGAAATTATGCTGAAAGACCAAATCGAAAAAGACACAGGATTGGTCACCCGAAAATTTCCTGTTCCAGTGGTGGAGGTGTTATCTGCCGTCCCGGCAGGGGATTTACTGGCGGGCCAGTTAGCGGATGCGTCTTATGCGGCAGCCAGTAAGCTCCCGGGGGGGAGCATTCTTACCCGTGATGATTATTTCCGTATCTTTACAGAGGCGCATCCCGTGCTGGAGACGGTTCGTTATACCTACCATTTTCCGGATAACAAAACGAATATTTATATTGCAGCTTCGCTAATTAATGATAATGAATGCTCGGTGGGATCCGCAGGGTATATCACTCAGCAAAGAGAATTCTGATCTCAGTCACTATTATTAATTTTATTTAAATGACTTTTGGTTTTTGTGATTTGATTATCGTTTTATTATTGATTGTTCGTTATGTCTCTTTTTATGGTTCTTTTTCCGATATTACCGGAAGTTTAATTTGCGCCTGATCTCAATTTTAATATCTTTCGCCAGAAAGAGCGGTTTTTTCGGGAGTGACCAGGTTACGTTCTGTTGCTGATAATTTCAGAAACAGAGATCAGCCCATGTGGAAACTTATCAACCCGATACAGCATTATGACTGGGGTAGTAAAACAGCCCTCACTGATTTATATGGCATCAGCAACCCGCAACATCAGCCAATGGCTGAACTCTGGATGGGGGCTCACCCGGCGGCCAGCTCCGGGGTGATCATTGACGGTCGGCAGCAAAGCCTGCAGGCGCTTATTACGTCCGACAGCCGCGGGATGCTTGGACCGCAGATTTCAGCACGCTTCGGTCGCCTGCCTTATCTCTTTAAAGTCCTCTGTGCTGAAAGCGCTCTCTCCGTTCAGGTGCATCCTGATAAGCGTTCAGCTGAACTGGGGTTCGCCCGGGAAAACAGGGCCGGTATACCGCCGGACTCCCCGCTACGTAATTATAAAGACGATAATCATAAACCGGAGCTGCTGTATGCACTGACCCCGTTTCTGGCGATGAACGGTTTTCGTGAGCTCAGTGAAATCACGGAATTATTCAGTCCTCTTACCGCTGTCCACCCACAGATTGCCGCTTTTGTCCGGCAACCGGATCGGGCTTCCCTGCAACAGCTCTTTACCCGGCTGTTACGTTTGCAGGGTGAAGAGAAACGTCAGGCACTGCAGCAGCTGGATGAGTGCTGTCAGCGGCAACAGGGGCCAGCCCGGGACGCGGTACAAACACTCCGTCAGCATTATCCCGATGACGCGGGGCGTTTTATGCCGCTGCTGTTAAATGTGGTCACGCTGGCGCCGGGGGAGGCGATGTTTCTGCATACCCGTACGCCGCATGCTTACCTTTCCGGTTGCGGACTGGAAATTATGGCTAACTCCGACAACGTATTACGGGCTGGTCTTACCGCTAAGCATATGGATATCGATGAATTAGTCGCCTCGGTGAATTTCAGCAGTCGTCCGGCCTGTTCTTTACTGACTCCGCCAGAGTTGTTGCCCAGAGAGCAGGTTTTCCCGGTGCCGGTCAGTGATTTCTGTTTCTCTGTCGCAGAATTAACTGCATCACCCCGTCCGCTTCGCTGGCAGGGGCCGAGGATATTTTTCTGCCTGCAGGGGGAAGCCTGCTGTTCCTCGGCAGGGCAAACTCTGAGCTTAGCTCCCGGGGGATCACTATTTATTCCGGCATCAGAGCATGATGTTTTACTCAGCGGGCAGGGGAAGATTGCGGTGGCTTATACCTCATCCACTTAGCCTTAGGCGGTAAAAATGTACGCAGGAAAAATGACTCAGGAGGATTAAATTTATTTAATAAATTAATGAATCATTCTGATAGAAATAATTTAACGAAAGTCACAACGCTACATAACTAAAACACTTATTCTGTAAATTACTGTGACGCAGCGAAGGTTTTCATTCCTATACTTTATTTTCAATAATGTTTTTTTTGTGTGTTGAGTGAATTAATTCCCTCCATTTACCGTGTGTCATCACATATTTTATTTTTTTCAGGGAATAAAATAACTCCGTTCTGAATACGCTTCCCTGATATCTGTAGGGTTCTGAACATAACAATGGCAGATACAGGACTTTTGAGATGTAGTGCATACGGGAGGTAGCAAGTGACTATTGCTATTGTCATTGGTACTCACGGCTGGGCTGCTGAACAGCTGCTGAAAACCACAGAAATGCTATTAGGTGAACAGGATAACGTCGGCTGGATTGATTTTGTGCCTGGCGAAAATGCTGACACATTAATTGAAAAGTATAACGCGCGTTTAAACACGTTGAATACCGAAAAAGGAGTGCTTTTCCTTGTCGATACCTGGGGGGGAAGTCCGTTTAATGCAGCCAGCCGGATAGTGGTCGATAAAGAGAATTACGAAGTGGTGGCCGGGGTCAATGTACCGATGCTGGTCGAAACGTTTATGACCCGTGATGATAACCCGACGCTGGATGCGCTGGTAGCGGTTGCTCTGGAAACGGGCAGGGAAGGGGTGAGGGCGCTGAAATACAGCGCAGAGACGGCCCCGGTGACGAAACCTGTGGTTAACGCCGCTGCCGATATTCCTGTAAAGCCCATGTCCGATAGCGATTACATGAACATCGCTCTTGCCCGTATTGATGACCGGTTAATCCATGGTCAGGTCGCGACCCGCTGGACCAAAGAAACGAATGTCTCGCGCATTATTGTCGTCAGTGACGAAGTGGCGGCTGATGAGGTACGTAAGACGTTGCTGACTCAGGTCGCGCCTCCGGGAGTGACTGCCCATGTGGTGGATGTCGCAAAAATGGTCCGTGTTTATAACAATCCAAAATATGCCGGACAGCGTGTCATGCTGCTGTTTACCAACCCGGCGGATGTTGAACGTCTGGCGGAAGCCGGCGTAAAAATTACCTCGGTTAACATAGGGGGGATGGCATTCCGGCAGGGGAAAACCCAGGTGAACAATGCCGTATCGGTGGATCAGCAGGATATTGATGCCTTTAAAAAGCTGAATGCCCGTGGCATTGAGCTGGAAGTGCGGAAGGTCTCCAGCGATCAGAAGCTTAAAATGATGGCTCTCATTGGCAAAGTCGCACAGTAATCGACTGTCGCCGCTGCCATCGGGTCAGATTAACCTCACAGGAGAAGTACAATGGAGATCACCACACTTCAGATTGTACTGATATTCATCGTAGCCTGTATTGCCGGTATGGAATCGATACTTGATGAGTTTCAGTTTCACCGTCCACTGGTGGCCTGCACCTTAGTCGGTCTGGTCCTCGGTGATATGAAAACAGGGATTATTATCGGCGGTACCCTGGAAATTATCGCTCTGGGCTGGATGAATATTGGTGCGGCCGTTGCCCCGGATGCTGCCCTGGCATCCATTGTCTCAACCATCCTGGTGATTGCCGGGCATCAAGGGATCGGGACCGCTATTGCACTGGCCATTCCTCTGGCTGCCGCCGGACAGGTGTTAACCATTGTCGTACGCACCATTACTGTCGGCTTCCAGCATGCGGCAGATAAAGTCGCCACTAGCGGGAACCTGACGGCATTGTCCTGGATACATGTCTCGGCATTACTGCTGCAGGCAATGCGTATCGCTATCCCTGCCGTGATTGTTGCCATTTCTGTAGGCACCAGCGAAGTACAGAGTCTGCTGGACTCGCTCCCTGAAGAGGTGACCAACGGGCTGAATATCGCCGGTGGCATGATAGTGGTCGTTGGTTACGCTATGGTAATCAATATGATGCGTGCAGGCTACCTGATGCCTTTCTTCTATCTGGGGTTTGTCACCGCCGCCTTCACCAGCTTCAACCTGGTGGCTCTGGGGGTTATTGGTGCAGTGATGGCTATTCTCTATATCCAGCTTAGCCCGAAATATAATCGCTCTGCTGCAGCGCCTGCCGCCGCACCGGGCCGTAATGACCTTGATAATGAACTCGACTAAGAGGTGAGAAAAATGGTTGATTCAACTCGTCCGACAGTTAAAAAACTCACCCCCGGGGATATTCGTGGTGTATTTATCCGTTCGAATCTGTTTCAGGGATCCTGGAACTTTGAACGAATGCAGGCTCTGGGGTTCTGTTTTTCAATGGTACCGGCTATCCGTCGCCTGTATCCCGAAAACAATGAGGAACGGCGCCAGGCGATTAAACGTCATCTGGAATTCTTTAACACCCATCCGTATGTCGCCGCGCCGGTACTGGGCGTGACACTGGCCATGGAGGAGCAGCGTGCGAACGGGGCGCCAATCGATGATGGTGCGATCAACGGTATTAAAGTCGGTCTGATGGGGCCGCTGGCCGGGGTGGGTGACCCTATCTATTGGGGAACCGTACGTCCGGTCTTTGCCGCACTGGGGGCCGGTATTGCCATGAATGGCAGCCTGCTCGGGCCGTTATTGTTCTTTATTCTGTTCAATGCCGTCCGTCTGCTGACCCGGTATTACGGAGTGGCCTATGGTTACCGCAAAGGGGTAGATATTGTTAAGGATATGGGCGGCGGATTTCTGCAGAAACTGACCGAAGGAGCCTCGATACTCGGGCTGTTTGTGATGGGAGCATTGGTTAATACATGGACCCATGTGAATATTCCGCTGGTCGTTTCTACCGTCACAGACCAGACCGGGGTTGAAAAGGTCACTACCGTACAGACGATACTGGATCAGTTAATGCCGGGGCTGGTGCCTCTACTGCTGACCTTCGGCTGCATGTGGCTGCTGCGTAAGAAAGTTAATCCGTTATGGATAATTATCGGCTTCTTCTTTATCGGTATTGCCGGTTATCGCATCGGCCTGCTCGGGGTGTAATTGAGTACTCATCCGGGGGCAGAAAGCCCCCGTTTTTTCAGGAGTCACCTATGTCTCTGACTGATGCTGTAATATTACTGTTCACTGTCTGCCTGATGTGCTGGTTGCTCTTTGAGCAGGTGGTCACCGGCTGGCTGAAAGGAAAAACGCTGCTCAGGATCAGTCTGTTACGCGCTAAGGCTACCGACGGCATGATTTTTATCGTGCTGGTGGCTATTCTTCTCTATAACAATGCCGTCTCTGCCGGAAGTCCGTTGACCAGCTGGTTGCTTTCGTTGCTGTTGCTGTGTGGTATTTATCTGGTCTGGCTGCGGCGACCGTTATTGTTACTTAAACCTGAAGGCCTGTGGTACGGCGCGATCTATATTTCTTATGCACGAATTCAGCAGCTGAATTTGTCTGATGACGGTGTTCTGGTACTCGGTCTGGGAGCGCGTAACCTTTTGATCCGCGTCAGGGATATTGACTCTCTGGAACAGATTTATCAGACATTGAGTACCCTGCGGGCCTGAACCAGGGGAAGAGTATTTGGCCGGATGGCACGAAACCTCACTGCTATGATTATGAATAAAAACGTATGATTTGTTTGGTAGTTGTCGCGCCGGACGGCACAATAGCTATTATTTCGCTCTGCAGTAAGAGTGCAGAGCCTGGCAGCGTCATGCTTACTCAATGGACTTATGTACTATGAAAATTGCAATTGCCGGTACCGGCTATGTAGGGCTTTCGAATGGTATTCTGCTTGCACAGCACAATGAAGTGGTCGCATTAGATATCGATCAGGCTAAAGTCGATAAACTGAATCAGAAAATTTCCCCGATTGTTGACCATGAAATCGAGCACTACCTGGCGACGCGTGAACTTAACTTTACTGCTACTACGGATAAGCAACAGGCTTACCAGGGCGCAGATTTTGTGATTGTCGCTACCCCCACGGACTACGATCCTGTCAGTAACTACTTCAATACCAAAAGTGTTGAATCTGTCATTGCTGACGTGCTGGCGACTAATCCGCAGGCAACCATCGTCATCAAGTCAACCATCCCGGTTGGTTTCACCCGCGATCTGAAAAAACGTCTCGGGACAGATAATATTATTTTCTCTCCGGAGTTTTTACGTGAAGGCCGTGCGCTGTACGATAACCTTTATCCGTCACGCATTGTCGTCGGCAGCCAGTCGCCTGAAGGTAAAACCTTTGCTGAATTGCTGGTGGCCGGGGCCGAAAAAGAAGATATTGCGGTATTGTTTACCGACGATACCGAAGCAGAAGCTATTAAGTTGTTTGCTAATACCTATCTGGCATTGCGTATTTCTTACTTTAATGAACTGGATAGCTATGCCGAACACCATGGCCTGAATAGCCGACAGATTATTGAAGGTATTGGCCTGGACCCGCGTATCGGCAGCCACTACAACAACCCGTCCTTCGGTTATGGCGGTTACTGCCTGCCGAAAGATACCAAGCAGTTGCTGGCAAACTATCAGAATGTCCCGAACAATATTATCAATGCCATTGTGGATGCGAACCGCACCCGTAAAGATTTTATTGCCGAAAGTATCCTGAAGCGTAAGCCTAAAAAAGTCGGGATTTACCGTCTGGTGATGAAAGCCGGATCCGATAATTTCCGTGCATCCGCAGTCCAGGGGATTATGAAACGCCTGAAGTCCAAAGGGGTTGAGGTGATGGTCTATGAGCCAGTCCTGAACGAGCCTTTGTTCTTTAATTCCCCGGTCACTCATGATGTGAACGAGCTAAAGCAGCAGTGTGACGTTATTATTGCTAACCGTCTGGTGGACGAGCTGAAAGATGTCAGCGATAAAGTCTACACCCGCGATCTGTTTGGTAACGACTAACCGTTTTTAATACAGGCCCGCTCACTCCGGGCCTGTAAGCGGTAAGGGCAAAGGTAAGCACCCATCGAAAACATAATCGATGGAAATATGATTCATTCCTGCACAACTCTCGTTGGCTGTGATTGCCAGATTTTTATCCCTTCAGTATTACGGCGCTTGCATGCTGAGATTCGCCGCTATAAATGAAGTTATTAATGCTGAATTATGGTTTTATATTTCCTGTCGTCGTTTTAATCCGGTAAGGGGCGTGGTATCCGGTAGATAGCGATTTACAGCACCAAAAATCTACAGGCCAGACCAGACGAAACATATAACCGAAACTCGTGATTTCCTGTGAGGCTGGTACTCACCCGGCGGAAATCAGTGGGTGATCTGTATTTTTATGTTAAGAGGGCTTAATGGCTGTTGATCAATTGTGAGAGATAATAGCCATAGCCCGTTTTCTCTAATCTCCTGGCCTGCTCTGCCACCTGTTGCATGGAAAGCCAGCCATTGCGGTAGGCAATTTCTTCCAGGCAAGCAACTTTAAAGCCCTGACGTTCTTCAATAGTATGGATAAATTGTGAAGCATCGAGCAGGCTTTCATGTGTACCGGTATCCAGCCATGCAAAGCCTCTTCCCAGGCGCTCCACATTCAGTAAACCGGCTTCCAGATACATCTGGTTAATAGTGGTAATTTCCAGCTCACCGCGAGCAGAAGGCTTAACCTGTTTAGCCATATCCACAACCTGAGTATCATAGAAATAAAGTCCGGTGACGGCCCAGTTCGAGCGAGGTACTTGCGGTTTTTCCTCAAGCGATAAAGCGACAGTATTATCATCGAATTCAACAACACCATATCGCTGAGGGTCCTTAACCTGATAACCGAATACTGTAGCGCCATGGTTTCTTGCGGCCACATTCAGTAATTTACTGCCAAATCCCTGACCGAAAAATATATTATCGCCAAGCACCAGAGAACAGCATTCCTTTCCGATAAATTCTTCGCCAATCAGAAATGCTTCAGCCACACCCGCGGGGCGTGATTGTACCCTGTAACTAATATTAATACCGAAGGTAGTACCATCGCCTAAGAGTCGACGAAAAGATCCTATATCTTCCGGAGTGGTAATGACCAAAATATCCCTGATACCGGAAAGCATAAGCACCGAGATAGGATAATAGATCATGGGCTTGTCGTAGACAGGCAATAGCTGCTTTGATATTCCTTGTGTTATAGGATAGAGCCTGCTTCCAGTGCCACCGGCCAGTACAATTCCTTTCATTATTTTACCCTTATCATTTAGTGACGAACTGCTGCCGCTGCCAGCCATCATTTTTTGCCTGTACACTCTGCCACCAGCGTTGATTTTCCAGATACCACATTACTGTCTTACGTAAGCCGGTTTCAAAAGTTTCAATTGCTACCCAATCGGTCTCTGTGAGTATTTTTGTAGCATCAATGGCATAACGCTTGTCGTGTCCGGGCCGATCCGCAACAAATGTGATGAGATCACTATAAGCTGATATTCCCGCAGGCTTAGCCGGATGTAACTCTTCCAGTAACCGACAGATGTGCCGGACAACGTCCAGATTAGTCAGTTCATTACTGCCACCTATATTATAGGTTTCCCCGGGATTGGCGTGAGTGATGACTTCCCAAAGCGCCCTGGCGTGATCTTCTACATATAACCAGTCCCTGATTTGTTGTCCGTTGCCATATACAGGTATGGGTTTACCCATTAATGCATTAATGATAGCGAGTGGTATTAGCTTCTCCGGATAATGATACGGACCATAGTTATTTGAACAATTCGTCACAATAACAGGCAGGCCGTATGTTTTCCCCCAGGCTCTGACCAGATGGTCACTGGCAGCTTTAGAGGCCGAATAAGGACTGCTTGGTGCATAAGGAGTATCTTCGCGGAAGAAATCATTGCAGCTATGCAGGTCACCATAGACTTCATCGGTTGATATATGATGAAAAATGAATTTTTCGCCAGCCAGTGTTCGGTTATGTTGCAGATAGTGGCGAGTCGCTTCCAGCAGATGATAAGTACCCAGAATGTTGGTATTAATAAACTCAGCCGGACCATCAATGGAACGATCGACATGGCTTTCAGCGGCAAGATGCATAATGGCATCCGGCTGGAAATACTCAAATAATCGATCCAGCCCGGGGCGATCACAGATATCCAGATGCTGAAAGCAGAAACGTTCGTTACTTTCAACGGTAGCCAGAGAGTCCATATTGCCTGCATAAGTGAGGCTATCGACAATGGTTACATGGGCGGTTGTATTTTGAATGATGTGGCGAACAACTGCCGAGCCGATGAATCCTGCACCGCCAGTAACAATAATTTTCATAATAATAGGTTCACTTAATACAGAGGTATGACACTTAAAACCGATACCAGTAACTAAAGCTCTGCTTACCCACTACGGCATACGATTATCTGACCCGATAAACTTCATGGGTTATTCTCCCATACTATTGAGAAATTACCTGCATTTATCCGGTCAAAAAAAATCCGGTAGCGACCGGGAGCCCGGAGAGCCGTACACATTTTAGCGTGATAACGAAAACACTGATTATCAGAATAGGCCGTATTTTCGTTGTTAAGTGATGCTATGACTTATTGACGAAAAAGAGATGGCATGAGGTGGCGACTCCCCGAAAAGAGCCGCCGGAGGGAGTGGCGATTATTTCTGATGCAGTTTACGATCCGCCAGTAACTGATCAACATACTGCGTATCGGCAGGTTGTTCCGCCTCTATCCGGGCGATAGTGTCGGCGAACTGTGGCAGGTATTTTTTATGTGCGTACAGTAACTGATCCAGAACCTGTTTTGCGGTTTCCCCGGCGCGGATCAGCGGGTTAATGGTAAATGCATGCAACGCTGCACCGTAGTCGCCATTGACTGCGGCTTCAATCACGGTCTGTTCCATGGCCTTCATCACCTGCAACATACCACGCGCAGCCGGCGGGAATGTGCCCCAGTTAAGTGGCTCAGCCCCGTGAGAGGTGATCACTGCAGTCACTTCGGCAATGCTGTCGTAAGGCAAATCGGTCAGAGCACCGTTGTTACGGGTACTGACCACCATCATTTTACGGCTGTCATTATGGATAGACTCAATCAGGTCACAGGCCGCATCACTGTAATGGGCACCTCCGCGCTGAGCGAGTTCTTCCGGTTTTTCCTTCAGATCAGGATTTTTATACAGCTCAAACAAGCGGTTCTCTGTCTCTTTTACCACTTCTGCACGGGTCGCATACGCTTTGAAATCTGTGACTGAATGCGCCAGCATCTGCTCTTCCAGATAGTAGTAACGGTGATAACCGCAAGGCAGAATAGAAAGATGGCGCACCAGCTCCGGATAGAAAGGGATCTGATGAATATTGGTCAGCCCTTCATTTTGCATATGCTGACCATAAATAGCATCAATCAGTACCCGGGTTTGCTCTTTTCCGTGGCGATCCCAGACGCGATGCCAGTGGAAGTGATTGAGTCCGGCAAATTTAAAAAATAACGATTCTTCAGGCTGATTGAGAATTTTTTTCGCCTGCTCGATATGGCTGAACGGAACATTACACAGGCCGATAGTTTTTTCCCAATGCCCGTAGCGGATAGCTGCTTCAGTGACCATACCGGCCGGGTTAGTAAAGTTCACCAGCCAGGCCTCCGGGCACTGTTCACGCATATCTTTGATAATGTCCAGAATGACCGGGATGGTACGAAAGGCTTTCAGGATCCCGCCCGCACCGTTGGTTTCCTGTCCCAGATAACCGTGTGATAGCGGAATACATTCATCTTTTTGCCGGGCTTCCAGTAAGCCAACCCGGAACTGCGTGGTAACAAAGTCGGCGTCTTTCAGTGCGGCTTTCCGATCCAGGGTCAGGCGGATTTGCCAGTTCAGGCCGGCGGCTTCGACCATGCGGCGGGCCATTTCACCGACAATCTGTAGCTTTTCTTTACCGTCTTCAATATCTACCAGCCAGATCTCGGTAATGGGCAATTTTTTCTGGCGCAGAATCAAACCTTCAATCAGTTCCGGGGTATAACTGGAACCTCCTCCGATAGTGACAATTTTCATCAGGCATCCTTACTCTGTGAGGTGAGTGAATTAAACTTCCGGTACAGGCAGACGAGCTCCTCAGCCATTTCGCGGCATAGCATGGCATTCATAATATGGTCCTGAGCATGAACCATAATCAGGCTGACAGGGATTTTTCCGCAGCCTTCATCTTCTCCTATCATTCGGGTCTGAGCGTTATGGCACTCCCGGGCGGCATCGTCCGATTGCTTTAATAAGGGCGGTACATTGTCCCATTCACCGTTACGTGCCGCACGGATCGCCTCCATCGCACAGGACTTTGCTTCTCCGGCACTGATGATTAAGCTGATGAGCATCTCTTCATCGATTTCCATATCACTCCTCCGGGTCAGATTCTGCCGCGAGCAGGCTGCGCTCGTAGATCTTATAAAACGGGTAGTAGATCACTGCGGAGATAACGATCAACAGGATCACCAGTAATGCTGCATTGATATTCCAGCCGGCAGCCCATGCCGCACCTATCGGGGCGGGGGCGGTCCAGGGCACCAGTGAGACAATATGCTCCACCAGGCCATATTTAATGGCGAACCAGGCCAGGATGCCGTTCACCATCGGGCTGAGGATAAAGGGAATGAAAAACAGGGTATTCATAACAATCGGGGAGCCGAAAATCACCGGTTCATTAATATTGAAGATGGCCGGAACCAGCGAGATTTTCCCGATAGAGCGCAGGTGGGCAGATTTACTGCGCAGATACAGCAGGACCAGGCCAATGGTGGCACCGGAGCCTCCGAATAAAATAAAGAAGGCCCAGAACGGCTCAACAAAAATACGCTCCGGCGGAATGCCGCTGGCCATATTCATCTGATTCAGGCCAATGTTAGTCAGCCAGAAGGCCTGGAAAACGCCGCCGACGATGCTGGCCCCGTGGATACCGGCAAACCAGAGCACATGGCAGATAACCACCGCCAGGATCACCGCCGGTAATGAGTCCGAGGCGGAAAGCAGCGGACTGAATACCGCCATGATGGCCTGCGGGATAAGCATGCCGCTCAAAGACTGTACGCCGAGGCTGACGGGAAACAGCACAATCAGCATCAGGGCCATCGGGATCAACTGATTAAACGACTTACGAATATTATCCGGCACCTGTTCAGGTAAACGGATACCGATATCCTTCAGGACCAGCAGACGCGAGATTTCGGTAATAATGATGGCGACGATGATCGCGGTGAAAATACCGGTTCCGCCGAGAAACTGCCCCGCCATAACGCCCTCTGCCATCGGGCAACAGAGCAGCATAAAAGCGGCCAGAGCCAGCAAGGCAATATTCAATCCTTCCAGCTTATAATGGCGGGCCAGGCAATAGGCGATAGCCGGGCAGATATACACCGAAATAATGCCCATCGTCATATTATAGGGCGTCAGTAATTGTTCTTTATATTCGCTGGCAAACCACAGCCAGCCACGGGCAATAAAAAACGTATTACCTTCTGTAAATGGCGGGTAGGCAAAGATCAGAACAAAAGAACCTATAATCATAAATGGCATGACGGTAATAAATCCGTCACGGATAGCCATAATATGGCGCTGGGAAGAGAGTTTTGCCGCCAGAGGCAGCATAAACTTTTCCAGCGAGCCGAAAATTTTGTTTATATCCATATTACCCCCGGGTGCATTACATGGCTAAGGCGGATTCCAGGACTTTATCACCGCGCATCATTCCGTAATCCATCGTGTTGATTACCGCGACCGGGATATTCAGGGGGGAAAGTTTTTCTTCAATATCAGAAAGTTTATATTTTATCTGTGGCCCGAGCAGGCAACAGTCACAGTGGTGGATATGGTCTTCCAGCTCATTGATACTGATGGCATTGATTTCTACTGCCAGGTGATTTTCGCTGGCATACTTCTGCATGCGAGCCACCAGCATGCTGGTGGACATTCCGGCCGCACAACACAGTAAGATTCTTTTCATGGTGATTTCCCTGTCGTAGTTAATTTCATCCTGAACAAAAAAGACAACGCCTCTTTTATACCTCAGGGCAGGGATGAATATTGTGCGGGTAATCACATCGAATGAGAATGAACGCTGTGGGTAAATTAAACTTCTGCAGAAAGATCGCGTCAGCGGGTGTTATTAACACTATTAGTAAAATGCACCGGTAATACATTCCGTATTTTGGTTAATTACGATGCTGGCTGAATAATATCGTAATTTCTCCGGGGGTAAACTATAAAGGATGATAACGTAATCCCCCGTCGGCACCCGGGGATAAACGTGATTATTACCGCGTAATTATTGCGTTCAGTACAATAATCCTTTGCATTTTTTGCTATTTGTCTTACCTGACGCCTGTGCTTTACTTAACGAATAATAATTTTATCTCTCTCAGTTCAGCTATCGGCCATGTTTTAGTTTTCGTGCGCTGAACCCATTACCTGTTACAGGAGTCATTATGCCCGTCGCTTTGCTGGCTTTGGCACTCAGTGCCTTTGCCATTGGTACGACTGAATTTGTCATTATGGGATTACTGCCGGATGTTGCCGCTAACCTGCATGTGTCTATTCCTTCTGCAGGCTGGCTGATCAGTGGTTATGCTCTCGGTGTCGCTATCGGTGCACCGGTGATGGCAATGCTGACGGCCAGGCTGCCGCGTAAGCGAACCTTACTGCTGCTGATGCTGATTTTTATTCTCGGGAACCTGCTATGTGCTACCGCGTCAGGTTACTCTTTCCTGATGCTGGCCAGAGTGGTGACTGCACTCTGTCACGGAGCCTTCTTCGGTATTGGTGCCGTGGTAGCGTCGCGACTGGTCGCACCGGAACGGCAGGCGTCGGCGGTGGCATTGATGTTCACCGGGCTGACCCTGGCGAATGTCTTAGGGGTACCTCTGGGCACCTGGTTTGGTCAGTTATATGGCTGGCGAGCCACCTTTTGGGCTGTCAGTGGTATTGGTCTGCTGGCGTTTATTGCGCTGATGATCAGCCTGCCGGTAGATAAAGATGAAAAGCCGGTTTCTCTGATGCGTGAGGTCCGGGCCCTTAATAACGGTAAGCTATGGCTTTCTCTGCTGACGACCGTCTGGTTCTCGGCGGCGATGTTTGCTCTGTTCAGCTATATCGCACCGATGCTGATACATATTACCGGGATCAGCGCAGACGGCGTCAGCTGGACGCTGTTTCTGATGGGGGCAGGCCTGACGCTCGGTAATACCCTGGGAGGCCGGCTGGCCGATCGTAAGCTTTCGTTAAGCCTTCTGCTGAGTTTTAGTTTGCTGACAGTATTTTCGTTGCTATTCCGCTGGAGCAGCGGAGAGATTTTACTGGCGGAAATCACACTATTCCTCTGGTCGATGGCCGCATTTTCACTGGTACCTGCGTTGCAGATTAACGTGGTCCGTTATGGTCATGATGCCCCGCACCTGGTGTCTACCCTGAATATTTCTGCGTTTAATCTCGGTAACGCGCTGGGGGCCTGGCTGGGCGGTGTAGTGATAGAAAATAGCGCGGGCCTGCGCGGGGTGCCTGTGGCAGCCGCCATCCTGGCCGTGGCGGGGCTGCTGACCACCCTGATTATCTTCCGTGGTGGCTCACGCTCCCCCGGGCCGCAGGCACATCCGTAAACGCTGTCAGTCTGTCTGTAACTGACAGGCTATCTGCCGGACGAATTGTCCGGCTTGTTGCTGCAGGTGGCGGATAAAGGCCCCGGTCAGTGACGAGTCCGGACGGTGCAGCGGGCGGATCAGGCTGACAGTGAAGGGGACGCTGATGCTGAACTTCCGCATAACCACTCCCTGGCCGGCATAATCCAGCGCGGTCAGCGGATTAATGATCGATACCCCGACCCCTGCCTTCACCATGGCACAGACCGATGCGGCACTGTGTGTCTCCATCCGTAACTGCCGGCTGATATTATGCTCGCGGAACAGCGTGTCCAGTAGCTGACGATAGCTGTCATCCCGCGACAGACTGATAAACGGGAGCCCGGAAAAATCTTCCGGGGCCAGTTGCGGTCGGGCGGCCAGGGGATGACTGGCCGGCAGAACACAGACCTCGTCCACCGTCAGCAGGGGCAGTAGCTCAGTGCCGGCCGGTTGCTGGCAGGTTTCCGTCAGGCCCAGATCATAACGCTGGGCTGACAGCCATTCTTCAAGCAGCGGGGATTCCCGCGGGATAATGTTCATATTTACCCCGGGATAACGTTGCAGAAAAGGCTGGCACAACGAAGGCAGCAGTGACTGACAGAAGGCAGGCAGACAGGCTACCGTCAGCTCGGCCTGGTGGAAATCCCGTAATCCTTCGGCGGTCTCTCTGATGCGCTCCAGGCCATACCAGCTACGCTCGACCTCTTCAAACAAGCGCAGAGCCTGCACGGTCGGCTGTAGCCTGCCGCGCACACGGCTGAACAGCGTGACTTCCAGTTGCTGTTCAAAGCGTGCCAGCTCGCGACTGAGCGTCGGCTGTGATGTATGCAGAAACTCTGCCGCCTGAGTCAGATTGCCACGGGTCATAATGGCATGAAATATTTCAATCTGACGCCAGTTAATTTTTTGCATTCCCTGTTTACCTTATCCGCCCTGCACCCGGGGTTTAGCGGGTGCAGGGCCTCTTTGTTCGCGTTTCTCTGCCGGTAAGGCAGGGCAGAAAAACGGCTTATCAGAACATTGTGTTGTTATTGGCCGCAGTTGCCGGCACATCCTGCACCGAATCCCAGTGCTCTGTAATTTTTCCGTCTTTCACGCGGAAAATATCGACGATAGCCCGCCCGCGATCATCAGGATTGCGCACGGAATGTACCCGTAAAAAGACACGATCGCCGTAAGTGGCGTACTGACTGATCACGGAGTGTGCGTGCGGATTCGCTTTAAAATAGCCGGCAAAATAGTGCACAAAAGGCGCACGGCCATCCGGCACATGGGGATTATGCTGGATATACCCGGCCGAGAGGTCTCTGTCGGCGGCGCTGAGATCATGGTCATTAAAGAACTGATTATAAAAGTGATAGACCAGTTGCAGATTCCGGTTTTCCTGTGCCAGGTTTCTGGCCGGACTCTGGTCAGAGGGCGGCGGAAAAGGCTGGCTGGCGGCGGCCAGTGTGCTGGCAGAGCAGAACAAACCTGCTGCCAGAAGCAGTGCTTTCTTCATCAATTTCTCTCCTGTCCGGGGGGCGGTAACCGCAGAAAATAACGGTCCGTGTACATTACAGGGTAATCGATAACCGTCAAATGTGTGAGGAAGCGGGCGGTTCTGTAAGCCGCGCTTTCTGTCATCCCCGTTAATGGCTGTCAGGTGACAACCGGCACGGGTGCACACGGTCATATAATGTATATCAAAAATGAATAGGTTAAAGATAAATTGATATTTTTCAATATGGATTCCCTGTGGCTTACTGGAGGCTATCGTACAGGAGATATGAAATTATGCCGCGCCCGTTAGCCACCACTGAAACTGCATTAAACCAGAAAAATCTGCTGCCTCTGGCACAGCAATATACCGGTCCTTTCTGGGCCTATGATGCCGATGTCATCCTGCAGCAGATTGAAAAACTGCGTGATTTTGATGTCATCCGTTTTGCTCAGAAAGCCTGCTCCAATATTCATATCCTGCGACTGATGCATGCTGCGGGTGTCAAAGTGGATTCGGTCTCGCTGGGTGAAATCGAAAGGGCGCTGGTGGCAGGCTTTCAGCCGGAAGGTGACGATATTGTTTTCACCGCCGATGTGCTGGATAACAGCGTACTGCAGCGGGTGGCAGAACTGAAAATAGCGGTTAATGCCGGGTCTGTTGATATGCTGCACCAGCTGGCGGAAGTGTCGCCCGGGCACCGTGTCTGGCTTCGTATTAACCCGGGCTTTGGTCACGGACATAGCCAGAAAACGAATACCGGCGGTGAAAACAGCAAACATGGTATCTGGTATCAGGAGCTGGGGCAGGCGTTACAGGTGGTCCGTGACCGCGGGTTAACCCTCGCCGGGCTGCATATGCATATCGGTTCCGGGGTGGATTATCAGCACCTGCAGCAGGTCTGTGATGCCATGGTCGGCCAGGTCACAGAAAGCGGGGCAGATATTCCTGCCATCTCTGCCGGTGGCGGGCTTTCCGTTCCCTACCGTTACGGTGAAGATGAAATTGATACCCGGCACTATTTCAGCCTGTGGGATACGGCGCGTCAGCGTATTGCCAGCCACCTTGGGCATCCGGTAAAACTGGAAATTGAGCCGGGCCGTTTCCTGGTGGCGCAATCCGGAGTACTGGTCAGCCAGGTGCGGGCGGTAAAAGCTATGGGCAGCCGGCATTTTGTACTGGTCGATGCCGGGTTCAGTGACCTGATGCGACCGGCCATGTACGGTTCTTACCATGAAATCTCAGTCATGCCGGCAGATAACCGTGCGCCGGAAACCAATACGCTTCAGGACACCGTGGTTGCCGGCCCGTTATGTGAGTCCGGGGATGTGTTTACCCAGCTTGAAGGCGGGACCATCGCCCCACGGCCACTGCCCGCAGCCCGGGTCGGGGATTATCTGGTATTTCATGATACCGGGGCGTACGGGGCTTCCATGTCTTCCGGTTATAACAGCCGTCCGCTGATCCCCGAACTGATGTTTGAAGGTGGTCAGGTGCGTGAAATTCGCCGCGCGCAGACCATTGATGAGTTACTGGCGTTAGAACTGGATGCCGGCGTCTGACCTGCCGTCGCCGGGCGCTTCAGCCCGGCGGATTATACTGTGCCACTGAATGACGGATCACCAGTGTCGGATGGAACAGGTGTGTCACCGCAGGCAGGGGCTGACGTTTGGATAAAGCCAGAGCCAGGGTGGCAGCCTGCTGTGCCATCGTCACTACCGGATAGCGGATAGTGGTCAGCCGTGGCCGCACATACCGGCTGACCAGTACATCATCAAAACCCATCAGCGACATCTGCTGTGGCACAGGAATACAGTTATCGTTTAATGCCGCCAGCGCACCGGCCGCCATCGAATCGTTATAACAGGCGACAGCACTGAACGTCTTTCCTTGCGCCAGCAGACTGATCATCGCCTTTTCGCCTCCGGTTTCATCCGGCTCACCGAATGCGACCCGTTGCGGATCCTGTGGGATCTGATGGTCATTCAGTGCCCGGTAGTAACCTTCCAGCCGGTCACCGGCATCTGAAATCGCATGGTCCGAGCAGATAAACGCAATATTTTGGTGCCCCTGTTGGATCAGATGGCGGGTTGCCAGCCAGCTACCGTAGTTATCATCCAGCGCGATACAGCGTGATTCAAAGCCGGGCAGGGTGCGGTTGATCAGAACAATGCCGGGGATTTGGCGCATTAACCCGGCCAGCTCATCATCCGGTATCTTTTTGACATGTAAGACCAGTGCTTCACACTGATGGCGGATCAGTTGCTGTATCGCGAGCCTTTCCTGCTGCTCATTATGATAACCGTTGCCGATCAGCAGAAAGTTGCCGGTCTGACTGGCGACCTCATCGACCGCTTTCACCATGGCACCAAAAAACGGATCAGCCACATCCGCGACGATCAGGCCAATCGTTGCGGTGGTCTGTTGTGCCAGAGCCCGTGCATTGGCATTGGGCTGATAATGCAGTTGCTGCATCGCCGCATGGACGGCCTGACGTGAGGCTTCACTGGCTTTCGGAGAATGGTTTAAAACACGGGAAACAGTCGCGACTGAAACACCGGCAAGTCTGGCAACATCCTTTATGGTAGCCATTCAGTTGTGTCCGGGGGGAGAGTGACATATCCGGGGAGTGTTACGGAAAACGTCGCGAACTGCAAGCCGCAGAGCGGTCTGCGGGCCGATATCGCCCAAATTGCTTCCGTCAGTGGCTTTTCAGGCCGTCGGGCGGGGGGGACGTTCAGAGCGCCGTGGCATTTCGGCAGGTTAAATTTTAAATAGCTGCTTACATTTTGCGGAGAATAGTTGCGTTTATAGGGTGGTGGCTTGAGGCGCTTACCTGGTAAATTAACTGTCCCAGAGGTATTGATGGGTGAACATCAAAGTTTTTGATTACACCAGCCTGCGCGGAAGCGCAGGTTTTTTTTTGCACGAATGCTTTTTTTTTACCGCACATCCCCATTTTTCCCGACCGCCTGATATGCTATCACTGTTCTGTGATAACGGACTATTACCAACTGATACACACTTTAGCTGTGATCCTGCGGGTAAATTCATTATAAAACATCGTCAGATCGACTTATTTTATTAATTCAGCGGATTGTTATGCCCCGGATAAAAAAGATGCTGGGTAAAGACCAGATCAACAAAACCTTTAACCCTTTCCGATTTCGCCTGGTGTGCCTTGGTGTCGTGAGTTGTCTGGCTTTTCTGCTGTTGCGGGTCGGTGATCTACAGCTGCTTGACCATCCTATGCTGGAGCGTGAAGCTGACCAGCGTTCATTACGTACCGTGATCCTGCCGACGAACCGCGGAACCCTGCTCGACCGCAATGGCGATGCGCTGGCGCTGAGTGTGCCGTCACGTGACATTATTGCCGATCCTCTGAAAGTCCTTGAAGCAAACCCTGATTTCTATGGTGCGAAGTGGAACTATCTGGCGTCTGCGCTGGACATGCGTCCGGAAGAACTGGCGGCCGAAATCACCGCCAACCCGAAAAAACGTTTTCTCTATCTGGGGCGTAAAGTTGAACTGGGCATCGCCAAGGATATTTCGCAGTTACATCTGGCGGGGATTTCCTCGGTGTACGATGACAGTCGCTTCTATCCGATGGGGGATGCCGCGGCACCGCTGATTGGTATTGTCGGGGCCGATAACAGCGGTCTTAACGGTATAGAAAGGAGCTTCGATAAGATCCTGCAAGGGGAGCCGGGTAAAGAGAAATACCGCCAGGATCGCCACGGTAATATCATTTCGATGATCAGTTACCAGCCCCCCTCTCAGCCACCGAACGTGCAGTTGAGTATTGATAAATTTATCCAGTACACCATGTACAGCAAGCTGCGCGAAGGGGTCTTACTGAATAAAGCCGACTCCGGCGCCGCCGTCATGGTCAGAGTCGATACCGGCGAAGTGCTGGGTATGGCCTCTTATCCGTCGTATAACCCGAACAACTACGATGATGCCACCCCGGTACAGATGCGTAACGTGGCGATTAACGATAGCTTTGAGCCCGGCTCCACGGTGAAACCGCTGGTGGTGATGGAAGGGTTACAACGCCATCTGGTACGTCCGGATTCGGTGATTGATACCACGCCCTATGTGGTTAACGGCCACCTGATCCGCGATGTCGGTCACTGGCCACGTCTGACCATGACCGGGATCCTGCAGAAGTCCAGTGATATCGGCGTGTCGCACATTGCCCTGGCGATGCCTGCTGACGTGTTGGTGAATACTTACCGCTCCTTCGGTCTGGGCCGGCCGACCGACCTGGGACTGACCGGCGAAAGTACCGGGTATTTTCCGCTGCATCGTCAGCGCTGGGCAGATATCGAACGTGCCACCTTTGCTTTCGGCTATGGTCTGCGTGTGACGCCGTTACAGATGGCGCGTGAATATGCGACCCTCGGCTCCTTCGGCATCTATCGTCCGTTATCTATCACCAAAGTCACCCCGCCGGTGGAAGGCACCCGGGTCGCGGATGACGATGTGGTACGCAGTGTCGTCCATATGATGGAAAGTGATGCGCTGCCCGGAGGGTCCGGTGTCCGTGCGGCCGTTCCCGGATACCGTCTGGCCATAAAAACCGGTACGGCGGAGAAAATGGGGTCCAACGGTAAATATGACGGCGGGTATATTAACTATACGGCCGGTGTCGCGCCGGCCAGTCATCCGGTTGTGGCACTGGTGATTATGGTTAACCATCCGACAGCGGGTGCTCACTTTGGCGGGTCGGTGGCAGCTCCGGTTTTCGGGAATATTATGGGGCCGGTGCTTAAATATCTGAACGTTCCGCCGGATGCATTGTACACCACCAATACCTCTCAAACGACACCCTGACTCTTCGCGCAGCCCCTCTGCACCGCCCCTGGTGCAGAGAGGGGCCGTCACCCGACACGTCGAAAATTTATCTTTTTTATCACCGTCACTCCCCGGTGACGGGCGGCTTCCGACACTTTTTAACACAAACCTTACGCTTTGACGGTAGAAATATATCGTCACTGTTGTCAATAATAGGGCAAGTAACATCAATGCCGCTGCACAAAGAGACCACTCTTTGCAGTGCCCCATTTCTCTGATAACCACAAAATCTGATGACAAATAACACTGAAAAAAACGTTCGAAATCACTGGCTGAGATGGCTTCTGGCAGGTGTTTTCTGTTTGATTATTGCCGGGGTTATCTGGCGGGTCTGGTTCTCCGGAAGCAGCGGCGGTATGCCCGGGCCGGGAGGTCATCGCATGGGAATGCATGGCGGGGGCAGTGCCACGCTGGTTCATGCCGGTACCGCGACGCAGGCGAATGTGCCTGTTTACCTGAGTTCACCGGGAACCGCGGTGCCGAATGCCAGTGTTACCGTCACCAGCCGTGTCGACGGCCAGCTGGATAAAGTCTATTTCACCGAAGGTCAGAAAGTGACGGCAGGGCAGTTACTGGCACAAATTGATGACCGTACTTATCAGGCGACTCTGCAGCAATATGAGGGGGCGCTGACCCAAAATAAAGCCCTGCTGACCAGCGCCAGGCTGACACTCGCTCGCTACCGTAAGCTATATGCTGAGGATTCCCTGTCACGGCAGGATCTGGAAAGCCAGATGGCGACGGTCGGGCAGTACACCGGGGCGATTCAGGAAGATGAAGCACAGATTAATAGTGCAAAAATTAATATCAGCTATTCACGTATTACTGCGCCGGTCAGTGGTCGTGTCGGCCTGCGTCTGGTCGACCCCGGCAATATGGTGACGGCATCCAGTACTGCACTGGTCACCATTACGCAGATGCAGCCTGCCGCCGTCACCTTCAGCGTACCGCAAAGTAATATTCCGCAACTGGTCAAAACGCTGCATCACGGCGAAGCGTTGCCTGCGACCGCCTTCGATCAGAACTACAGCACCGTACTTGCACAGGGTGAAGTACGGTTTATGAGTAACGAAATTGATACCAGTACGGGTAGCGTGGAGCTGAAAGCGATGTTCCCGAATACGGATGAAGCGCTGTTTGCTAACCAGTTTGTTAACCTGCGTCTGCAGACCGAAGTGCTGAACAATGCGACGGTGATCCCGGCCGAGGCCTTACAGATCAGCAGTGATGGCAGCTTTGTCTTTGTGATCAACGCCGACGATACGGTGACCCGCCGTAGTGTGACCCCCGGCCCGGCCTATGGCAGTGATCAGCAGGCCATCCTGAGCGGAGTGACACCCGGGGAGCGGCTGGTCACCGAAGGTATCGACAGACTGACCACCGGTGCCAAAGTCTCGGTCGTGGATAGCAGTGAAGCCCGGGCGGCTGCCGGGGCTCCTTCAGACAAAGAGCGTTCACAGGCGAAGAATTAATGAATCCCTCCCGGCTATTTATACAACGACCGGTCGCCACCATATTACTGATGGTTGGCATACTGCTTTCCGGTATTTTTGCTTACCGGTTTTTGTCAGTGTCTGCGTTGCCACAGGTCGATTATCCTACCATTCAGGTGACTACACTCTATCCGGGGGCAAGCCCGGATGTCATGTCCACGTCCATCACCGCGCCGCTGGAACGTAATTTAGGTGAGATGAGTGGCCTGAGTCAGATGACCTCCGAAAGCTCCGGAGGCTCTTCGGTGATCACTCTGCGTTTCGGGCTGGATATTTCACTGGATGTGGCGGAGCAGGAAGTGCAGGCCGCTATTAATACGGCAAACAGCCTGTTACCGGGGGATTTGCCTAATCCGCCGACCTATAAAAAAGTGAACCCGGCCGATACGGCGGTGATCACTCTGTCGGCAACCTCAGACACGATGCCACTGACCCGGGTTCAGGATCTGGTTAATACCCGTGTTGCTCTGAAACTGTCACAAATCAGCGGGGTAGGGCTGGTGACGCTGGCCGGAGGGAATCAGCCCGCCATCCGTATCCAGCTGAACCCGCAGGCCCTGGCGGCACATAATCTGACGTTTTCGGATGTGGATACCCTGATCAATAACAGCAACGTCAATGGCTCAAAAGGAGGCTTTGACGGCAAGTATCACTCGGTGACCATCGATGCCAATGATCAGCTGAAAACGCCGCAGGAATACGGCAATCTCATCCTGACCTGGCAAAACGGTGCGGCATTGCGCCTGAAAGATATCGCGACTATCACGCAGGGGGCAGAAAACCGCTTTCAGTCGGCCTGGGCGGATCGTCAGCCGGCAATTATCCTCAGCGTGCAGCGCCAGCCCGGCGCGAATGTGATTCAGGTGGTCGACAGTATTAAAGCCCAACTCCCGGCGCTGCAGGCAGCCCTGCCGGATGGCGTTAAACTGAACGTTATTTCTGACCGTACCCAGACTATCCGTGCTTCTATCAGTGATGTTCAGTTTGAGCTGATGTTGTCGATAGCCCTGGTGGTGATGGTGACCTTTCTGTTCCTGCGTAATCTGTCTGCGACGCTGATCCCGAGTGTGGCGGTGCCGTTGTCACTGGTCGGAACCTTCGGTGTGATGTACCTGCTGGACTTCAGCCTGAACAATCTGTCACTGATGGCACTCACCATTGCGACCGGTTTTGTGATTGATGATGCCATCGTGATGGTCGAGAATATTTCCAGGCGCCTGGAAGAGGGGGAATCACCGTTAGAAGCTGCCCTGAAAGGCGCTCAGCAGATCGGCTTTACCCTTATCTCGCTGACGTTTTCTCTGATTGCGGTATTGATCCCGCTGCTGTTTATGGGGGATGTGGTCGGGCGCTTATTCAGGGAGTTCGCCATTACCCTGGCGGTCTCTATTCTGGTGTCGCTGGTGGTTTCTCTGACCCTGACACCGATGTTATGTGCGTATTTACTTCGTCATGTCCCGGAAGAGAAACAGTCCCGCTTCTCCCGTAAAGTGGGGGCCGGTTTTGACCGTATTATCCGCGGTTATGACCGTCTGCTGAATGTGGTACTCAACCACCAGAAAATTACGTTATGGGTTGCGGTGGCGACATTCGCACTGACGGCCCTGCTCTATGTACTGGTGCCTAAAGGGTTTTTCCCGCCGCAGGACACCGGGCTGATTGAAGGTACCACTATTGCTTCGCAGGATGTCTCTTTCCAGGAAATGGCGCGGCGTCAGCAGGCACTGGCGGCGATAGTGCTGAAAAACCCGTCTGTGGAGTCGCTGAGCTCTACTATCGGTATTGACGGGACGAATACCAGCCTGAACAGTGGTCGTCTGCAAATTAACCTGAAACCTTTCTCAGAACGTAGCGACAGTGGCGATGAGATTGTCAAACAGTTGCAACAGGCAGCTCATCAGGTGCCCGGTATCAGTCTGTATATGCAACAGGCGCAGGATCTGACCGTCAATGATCAGGTCACACCCAGTCAGTATCAGTTTACGCTGGCCTCACTGGACAGCGAACAGTTGGTGAAATGGACACCGCAACTGATTGCCGCGATGGCAAAACGTCCGGAATTTAACAGTGTGGTCAGTAACCTGCAGGATCAGGGCCGTATTGCGTACGTTGACCTTGACCGGGATAAAGCGTCACGGCTGGGGATCACCGCTGCGGATGTCGACACTGCACTGTACAGCGCCTTTGGTCAGCGTCTGGTGTCGACCATCTTTACTCAGGCGAACCAGTACCGTGTTGTGCTGGAAGTCGCGCCGGATTATCAGGTCAGTCCGCAATCGCTGGACGATATTTATCTGAAGTCTTCGGTAACTGATACCAGTGATCCTGCCAGCAGTGCTGCTTCCGCCGGCAGCAGCTCAGACACCACCACCACCCGCAGCGGAATGGTGAAGCTGACATCTATTGCCACTATCCATCAGCGGCTCGGGTCCCTGATGAATATGCGTCTGAATCAGTACCCGGCCGTCATGGTCTCCTTTAACCTGAACCAGGGGTACTCGATAGAACAGGGGCAAGAGGCCATTAGTGACATTGTTCAGCAGTTAAACCTGCCGTCATCCATCAATCTGCAGTATCAGGGGGAGGCATCGGCGTTTAAGAGCGCGACGGCCAATACTCTGTGGTTGATCCTGGCCGCACTGCTGACCATGTACCTGGTGCTCGGCATTCTCTATGAGAGCTTTATCCACCCGGTCACTATCCTGTCGACGCTGCCTTCGGCCGCGATCGGTGCACTGCTGGCATTGCTGCTGACCGGAACGGAGTTCAGTCTGATAGCCCTTATCGGTGTCATCCTGCTGATTGGTATCGTGAAAAAGAATGCCATTATGATGATCGACTTTGCACTCGAAGCCGAAAATAAACAGCATTTGTCCCCGCGGGAGGCGATACATCAGGCCTGTCTGCTGCGTTTCCGCCCGATACTGATGACGACCATGGCCGCATTACTCGGGGCGTTACCTCTGATGCTGGCATCGGGCTCCGGAGCGGAATTACGTCAGCCGATGGGGCTTGTGATCGTGGGTGGTCTGATTGTCAGCCAGGTACTGACGCTGTTCTCCACCCCGGTGATTTATCTCTGGTTTGACGGATTATCACAGCGTGGCAAACGCTTTATCAAACGTCGCCGTGATGCCGCACGGAGGGAGTCATGAGTATTACCCGGCTGTTTATCTTCCGGCCGGTTGCAACCGTTTTGCTGACGCTGGCAATTCTGTTGCTGGGGGCGCTGGGGTACCGGCTTTTGCCGGTCGCTCCGCTACCCCAGGTCGACTTTCCGACCATTATGGTCAGTGCCAGCCTGCCTGGTGCCAGCCCTGAAACGATGGCGGCGACCGTCGCCACCCCGCTGGAACGTGCGCTGGGGGAAATCGCCGATATAACCGAAATGACGTCCAGGAGCTCTCAGGGCTCCACAACGATCATTCTGCAGTTTTCTCTGGACAGGAATATCAACGGTGCTGCGCGGGATGTGCAGGCGGCCATTAACGCGGCCCGTAGTTTACTGCCGAGCAGTATGCCCTCAATGCCGACTTACCGGAAAGCTAACCCGTCAGATGCGCCGATAGTGATGATGGCCCTGACCTCTTCCACGCGTCCGCCCGGAGAGTTATATGACCTCGCCGAAAGTAAGATAGAGCAGGTGGTATCGCAGGTGCAGGGAGTAGGTGAGGTTTCCCTGATGGGGAGTGCATTACCGGCGGTCCGTATTGATCTGCAACCGGAAAAGCTGACGCAGTACGGGATCTCGCTGGACACTGTCAGAACGGCGGTGGCCAACAGCACCACAAATCTGCCGAAAGGGATACTGGAAGGGAAAAACTTCTCCTGGTCTATCGACAGTAACGGTCAGCTGGAGAGTGCCGACCGCTACCGTAACCTGATCATTCTCTACCGGAATGGCAAAGCCGTACGCTTACATGATGTCGCCACCGTCTACGATGGTGTGCAGGATAAGTACAGCGCCGGTTTTCTGAACGGTAAACCGGCGGTAATGATTGGTGTGACCCGCCAGGCCGGTGCCAATATGCTGAAGACTATCGATGCCATTAAGGCACAGCTACCGGCAATGCGGGCCTCAATTCCGGCAGACACCAGTCTGCAGTTGGTGGTTGACCGGGCCCCGCTGGTGCGGGCTTCTCTGTACGATACCGAAGAGACTCTGTTGACGGCCGTATTGCTGGTGATTGCGGTGGTCTTTGTTTTCCTGCGTAACTGGCGGGCGGTCGTTATACCGGCACTGGCATTACCGGTCTCGTTGATCGGGACCTGCATGGTGATGTACCTGCTCGGATACAGCCTGGATAACCTTTCCCTGATGGCGCTGATTATCGCCACCGGGTTCGTGGTGGATGATGCGATAGTGGTGCTGGAAAACATTATGCGCCATATCGAATCGGGGCTGGGGCCGGTACGGGCTGCTGTCCGCGGGGCACAGGAGGTCAGCTTTACTGTTTTATCGATGACCATCTCGCTGATTGCGGTCTTTATTCCTATTCTGCTGATGGGCAGTATTGTCGGTCGTCTGTTCCGTGAATTTGCGGTAACCCTCAGTATCTCGCTGGTCATTTCGATGTTTGTCTCGCTCAGCCTGACGCCAATGCTGTGCGCCCGTTTGCTTAAGCGTCATCCTCCGGAGACACAGCCGCCACATCCGGTATTTCGCTGGATAGAAAAACAGCTTAACCGGCTGTCTGCCGCTTACGGCCGCGGGCTGACCTGGGTGATGGCACACCAGAAACTGACCATGATCAGTTTGTTGCTGACGGTACTGCTGAATCTGTTTCTTTATTCGGTGGTTCAGAAAGGCTTCTTCCCGAACCAGGACACCGGGTTACTGATGGGCATGGCGCGTGCTGACCAGAATATCTCTTTCCAGGCGATGAAACCGAAAGTTGCCGAGTTTACCCGGATTATCCGCTCAGACCCGGCGGTAGAAAGTGTGATGTCCTCAATGGGCGGCGGTATGTTCGGGTCACGTAATACAGCGAATTTCTTTGTCCGGCTGAAGGATTTCGACAAACGGAAAGGGAACGCCACCGAAATCGCCAACCGGCTGAGTATGAAAGCCAGTCATGTGGCCGGAGCTCAGTTATTCCTGATGGCGGCCCAGGACTTACATATTGGCGGACGCAGTGCAAATGCGACCTATCAATACAGTCTGCAGGCCGATAACCTGGACCTGTTACGCACCTGGACACCGAAAGTGGCGGCTGCATTACGGGCTATCCCGCAGTTAACCGACGTGGATTCGGACTCCCAAACCGGTGGCCAGGAAGTGATGATCGATATCGACCGTGATCGGGCCAGCCGCTTAGGCGTAAATGTAAATATGCTGGATACGTTGCTGAATAATGCGTTCGCCCAGCGCCAGATAGCGACCATTTACAAAACGCTGAACCAGTATCATGTGGTGATGATGCTGCAAAGTGATCAAACCAGTGACCCGGAGGAGCTGCAAAAACTGTTCGTCATTAACAACAGTGGTGACCGCGTCCCCCTGTCAGCCTTTGCCAGTTTCCGTGGCGGCAACGCGCCGCTAACGGTCAACCATCAGGGGCAGTCGGCCACCAGTACACTGGCCTTTAACCTGGCGGACGGGGCCTCACTGGAAGAAGCCCGGGCCGCGATTAATCAGGCGATGGCGAAAATCGGTCTGCCGGATACGATCCAGGCCGGTTTCCAGGGGACGGCTGCGGCATTTACCCAATTGACGGCCACCATGCCGTGGCTGATTGCTGCAGCGCTGGCTGCCGTGTATATCGTGCTGGGTATGCTCTATGAAAGTTATATTCATCCGCTGACTATTCTCTCGACCCTGCCCTCGGCGGGCGTAGGGGCCTTGCTGCTGCTGATCCTCACCAATACCCAGCTAACGGTGATTTCACTGATCGGTATTGTGCTGCTGATTGGTATCGTAAAGAAAAATGCCATTATGATGATCGACTTTGCGCTGGATGCAGAACGTAAACAGGGGCTTAGCCCGCAGGATGCCATCACGGAGGCCTGTGTTAAACGTTTCCGCCCTATCATGATGACCACGCTGGCGGCTTTCTTCGGTGCACTTCCTCTGGCGCTTGGCAGCGGCGGGGATGCGGATCTGCGCAGTCCGCTGGGCATGGCGATTGCCGGCGGTCTGGCGCTTAGCCAGTTGCTGACCCTTTTTACCACCCCGGTGGTCTATCTGTGGCTGGACCGGCTGAGCCGCGCCACAAAACGACAATGGCACCGCCTGCGGGCCTCAGGATCCTGATAGATGAAAACAGTAAAAAAACTTACCCCGATCTGCCTGGTATTGCTGCTCAGTGGCTGTATGGTCGGCCCGGACTATCATCGTCCGTCGGCAGATGTGCCGATACATTTTAAAGAAGCCAAAGGCTGGCAGCAGGCAACGCCACAGGATGCCGAACCGAAAGGGGAGTGGTGGCGGAGTTTTAACGACCCGGTGCTGAATCAGTTGATGCCGCAGGTGGCGATTTCCAACCAGAATATCGCCATGTATGCCGCACAGTATCGTGAAGCCCGCGCACTGTCCGCAGCATCGAAAGCGGCGCTGTTCCCATCGCTGAGTGTCGATGGCAGCTCGACGCGCGCGGCCAGTCATACGAATGGCAGTTCCCCGGTGCAGAGTATTGCTGACAGTCATTCCGCACGGCTGACCGCCAGCTGGGAAGTGGATCTCTGGGGCAGTCTGCGTCGCCAGCGGGAAGAAGACCGGGCCAATGCCTCGGCGAGTGCGGCGGAGCTTGCCAATGCCACGCTCAGCGCACAGTCTGAACTGGCACAGGATTATTTCCAGTTGCGGATTATGGATGAAAGGATTGCCCTCTATAAGCAGAGTATTGCCGCGTATGAAGGCTACCTGCGGGTGATTAATAATAAATACCTGGCGGGCACTGAGGATCGCGGTACGCTGGCACAGGCACAGATGCAGCTGGCCAGTACCCGTTCAACGGCGCTGGATTATCAGTGGCAGCGTGCGCAGCTGGAACATGCGATTGCCTTGCTGATCGGTAAAACACCGTCGCAGTTCTCGCTGCCGGCGGCCCCGTTTACCGCGACATTACCGGCCATCCCGGTCAGTCTGCCGGGGAGCCTGTTACAACGACGTCCGGATATCGCCTATGCTGAGCGTAATGTGGCCGCGGCTAACGCAGCGGTCGGAGTGGCGATTGCCGGTTATTATCCGGACCTGACGTTGTCTGCCAGCGGCGGCTTTACGTCCAGCGTATTGCATAATCTGTTCTCGCTGCCTGAACGGGTCTGGTCGCTGGGACCGGAACTGAGCGGGACGGTACTGGACTTCGGGGCGACCTCAGCGAAAGTTGAACAGGCCCGTGCCTCTTATGATGCCAGTGTGGCCACCTATCGCCAGACCGTACTGACGGCGATACAGGATGTGGAAAATAACCTGGTCGAGCTGAATACCCTGAACGACGAAATTGCGGCTCAGAAAGCTGCCAGTGATGCGGCGGCTGAGTCTGCCAGAGTGACCCGCAATCAGTATAATGCCGGGATGATTGACTACCTTGACGTGGCGACCACCGAAAACAGCAGCCTCAGTGCCCGCCAGAGTTTACTGGGGCTACAGAGCACCCAATGGGCGACCAGTGTGGCACTGATTGCTGCCCTCGGCGGGGGCTGGAGCACCTCTGAATTACCGGATGCCCCGGCCGGCAACAGCCAGTAATTTCCCTTCTTCACTCTTCTCTTTTTTGCTCCGGTCAGAAAACCATCGGACTGTGACCGGAGTAAAAAAAATAGCGACATTTTGTGCTGATTAATTGTGTCCTGCGACACAAACGTGTTTAATCCGGGTACGACTGTTTGAATATTAAGGAGAGTGGATGTTTAGTCTGTTGCGTGGACTCTGCCGTCTTTTCTGGCGGGTGCGGGTGCACGGCGATTTGTCACCCTTTCAGCATGACAAATTACTGATTACTCCTAACCATACCTCTTTTCTTGATGGCATATTACTGAGCCTGTTCTTACCGGTTAAACCGGTCTTTGCAGTCTGGTCGGGCCTTTCTGACTGCTGGTATATGAAAATTGTGCGGGCGCTGGTCGAGGTTGTCCCGCTGGACCCGTTAAAACCGGTCTCTGTGAAGCAGCTTATTCGTCTGATCAATCAGGGACGCCCGGTGGTGGTTTTCCCTGAAGGGCGCATCAGTATCACCGGTTCACTGATGAAAATTTACAGCGGAGCCGGCTTTCTGGCCGCCAAAACCGGTGCTACCGTTGTGCCGATACGTATCGAAGGGGCAGAATACAGCTGGTTTGCCCGTCAGAGCGGTGAAATTCCGCGTCGCCCCTTCCCGCAGATTGACCTGCATATTCTGCCCGGCACCCGTATACCGATGCCTGCAGCACCTGCCGCCCGTCAGCGTCGCGCTCAGGCCGGTGAACATCTGCATCACATTATGATGGAAGCCCGGATGGCGGCCCGCCCGCGGCAGACGCTGTTTGAGGCATTTCTTAGTGCCGCCCGGCGATACGGACCGGGACGTACCTGTATCTCGGATGTGTTATCCCCGCCTGACAGTTACCGGAAACTGCTGAAAAAGATGCTTGGCGTGGCCCGGCTACTCGATAAATACTGCCCGCCCGCGCAGACACCCGGACTGTTACTGCCCAATACGTCCATTACCCCGGCGGTGATTTTCGGGGCGATTTTGCGGGGACGTGTTCCTGCCATGCTTAACTACTCTGCCGGAGTGCGCGGATTGCAGGTGGCGGTCGATGCAGCAAAAATCACCACCATTTTTACCTCACGACAGTTCCTCGATAAAGGCAAACTCTGGCACCTGACCGAAGGGCTGGAGGGGGTGAACTGGGTTTATCTGGAAGACCTGAAAGGGGCACTGACGTTCCGCGATAAGTTGTGGATCCTCCGTCATCTGCTGCAACCGGAACGGGCGCAGGCCCCGCAGTCCCCCGAGGATGCGGCGGTGATCCTGTTTACTTCCGGGTCAGAGGGGGATCCGAAAGGTGTCGTGCACAGCCATAAGAGTTTGCTGGCTAACGTCGAACAAATCCGCACAGTGGCCGATTTCCGGCCGGGCGACCGTTTCATGTCTTCATTGCCGCTGTTCCATGCCTTTGGTCTGACAGTCGGCCTGTTTACACCACTTTTTACCGGTGCAGAGGCCTTACTTTACCCCAGCCCTTTGCATTACCGCATTATTCCCGAGCTGGTCTACGACCGGAACTGCAACGTGTTATTCGGTACCCCGGCTTTCCTGGCGCAGTATGCCCGTTTTGCTGACCCTTATGATTTTGCGCGTATTCGTTATGTGGTCGCCGGTGCTGACCGGCTACCGGCATCCACCCGCGATCTCTATCTGGAAAAGTTTGGTTTACGCATCCTGGAAGGTTACGGCGCGACAGAATGCGCGCCGGTATTGTCGATTAACGTGCCGATGGCGGCCCGCTTTAATACGGTCGGTCGTATTCTTCCGGCGATGGACTTTCGGCTGCTCGCGGTGCCCGGCATTGAAGACGGGGGACGGCTCCAGGTGCGGGGACCTAACCTGATGAAAGGCTACCTGCGGGCGACGGCCCCCGGGGTGATTGAACCGCCTTCCGCCGATAACGGTGAAGGCGTCATGGAACCCGGCTGGTATGACACCGGCGACCTGGTCAGTTTTGATAGCGACGGCTTCTGCCGTATTCAGGGCAGGGTGAAACGTTTTGCCAAACTGGCGGGAGAAATGGTCTCTCTGGAGATCCCGGAGACCCTGGCCCTGAAGGTGTCGGCGGAACATCAGCATGCCTCTGTCGCCAGACCCGATGCAACGCGCGGCGAGGCACTGGTGCTGTTTACTACGGATAACATGCTGACGCGTGACACGCTGTTACAGGCCAGCCGTGAGCTGGGCTATAGCGAACTGAGTGTGCCGCGTGATATTCGCTGGCTGTCACAGATGCCCCTGCTGGGCAGTGGCAAACCGGATTATCAGCAGCTTAAAACGATGGCGACAACAGAGTCCACAGTGGTAAGGGATCATGGGTAATATCATTATAGCGCCGCCGGCCGGCAGAGAGGGGCTGCGGCCTGTCCTGATTGCACAGTTTTTCTCGGCTTTCGGCGATAACGCGCTGTTATTTGCCACTCTGGCATTGATGAAAAAATATGCCTATCCGGACTGGACGCAACCTGTATTGCAGATGGTTTTCGTGGTGGCATACATTCTGCTGGCACCTTTTGTCGGACAGTTTGCGGATAGCTTTCCCAAAGGGCGGGTGATGATGGTCGCTAACGGCCTGAAATTTATCGGTGCTGTGCTGATTGGCATTAACTTTAACCCTTTTATCGGCTACGGGCTGGTGGGAATGGGGGCTGCGGCCTACTCCCCCGCGAAATATGGCATTCTGGGGGAGCTGGTGTCTGAGGACGACCTGATTCGGGGTAACGGATTAATGGAAAGTTCAACCATTGCCGCTATTCTGCTGGGGTCCCTGTCCGGAGGGATGCTTGCCGACTGGCATGTTTCCACGGCCCTGCTGATGTGTGCGGTGATCTACGCACTGGCGGTGCTGGCGAATACCATGATCCCGGGGCTGCCGGCAGCCCGACCGGCGCAATCCCTGAATCTGCGGGTCATGCTGCAGGAATTTATTGCAGCCTGTCGCATCCTCTGGCAGGACTACGAAACCCGGTTCTCGCTGATCGGTACCAGCCTGTTCTGGGGAGCCGGGGTAACTTTACGTTTCCTGCTGGTGCTGTGGGTGCCGGTGGCATTAGGGGTCACGGATAATACGATGCCGACTCTGCTGAATGCGCTGGTCGCGATAGGTATTGTCGGCGGAGCATTGCTGGCCGGCAAGCTGATTACCCTGAAGAATACCCGGCGTTGCTTCCCGGCCGGTATTTTGCTGGGCGGAGTGGTGATTATTTTTACGCTGATGCACCACCTCTATAGTGCCGGTTTCTGGCTGATCATTGCCGGTGTCTGTGGCGGGGTATTTGTCGTGCCGCTGAATGCGCTGTTGCAGGTACGTGGCAGGGCGTCTGTCGGGGCCGGATATGCGATTGCAGTGCAGAATCTGGGGGAAAATGTGGCCATGCTGGGGATGCTGACAGTCTATGCGCTGGCGGTCAAACTGGGCGCACCTCCGCTGGTACTGGGTTGTGCCTTTGGCAGCTTATTCGCGCTGGGGATCACTGTACTCTGGGGCTGGCAGTGGCTGAAACCGCGCCGTGCCTGAGGATTTCTGCACCGCCCGGCGGTGCAGAGAAGGCAAGTCAGGGAGCAGGGTAGGTAAAGCGCCGATGGATAGCCTCCAGCTCAGCGATGACTTCTGCACTCAGTGTGAGGTTAAAACTATCGATATTAGTTTTCAGCTGTTCGAGAGTCGTGGCTCCCAGCAGGGTGCTGGCGACAAAAGGTTGCTGACGGACAAACGCCAGTGCCATCTGTGAAGGGTCCAGCCCGTGCCGCTGTGCCAGAGTCACGTAAGCTTCAATCGCCAGCGCAGACTGCTCACCGGAATATCGGGTAAAACGACTGAACAGAGTATTTCTCGCCCCGGCAGGTTGCCGGCCGTTCAGGTATTTTCCGCTCAGCGTACCAAAAGCCAGCGACGAATATGCCAGTAACTCCACCCCTTCATATTGGCTGATTTCTGCCAGACCGACTTCAAAACTACGATTCAGCAGACTATACGGGTTCTGAATGGTGACGATACGTGGCAGGTCATGCTTTTCTGCCAGTTGCAGGTAGCGCATGACACCCCATGCCGTTTCGTTAGAAACACCGATATAACGGATCTTCCCGGCACGGACCTGCTCAGTTAAAGCCTCCAGGGTTTCCAGCAGGGTGACCGGCACGTTCTCGTCGGTATATTCATATCCCAGACGCCCGAAAAAGTTCGCCGGTCGCTGTGGCCAGTGTAACTGGTAGAGGTCGAGGTAATCGGTATTCAGTCGTTGCAGGCTGGCATCCAGGGCGGCCCGGATATTTTTGCGGTCCAGTGCCTGGCCAGGCCGGATAGACGCATCATTACCACGGATCGGGCCAGCCACTTTGCTTGCCAGGACAATTTTGTCGCGGTTACCGGTTTTTTTCAGCCAGCTGCCGATATATTTCTCCGTCAGGCCCTGAGTTTCCGGGCGTGGCGGAACGGGATACATCTCGGCAGTATCAATCAGGTTAATTCCCTGGCTCAGGGCAAAATCGAGCTGCGCGTGGGCATCGGCTTCACTGTTCTGTTCGCCAAAGGTCATGGTACCCAGTCCCAGCTGACTGACTTCCAGCGAACTATGGGGAATGCGGTGATAGTGCATTGCTGGCTTCCTTCTGTGGTTACGGGTAAAAAAGGCCTTCCCGGACTATAACCGGCGAAGGGATAGCGCGAAAGGAAAATGTACCCGCGACTACCGCCGGAACAGCAGCAGGCTGAAATCAGCGTTCGATAATGCCGGAAATTTCATCCCCGTTGATCTGCACCTGATCCCCGGACTCGTCGGTATACCGGACGAGCCCTGTATCTTTATCGATTTCCGGTTTTCCGTGGGTCATAATCATACGGCCATCTTTCGTGGCCATTACATAATGGCTGCTGCAGCCGCCAAGTAGTATTGCGCTAAGCATAATGCCGCCGGCTGCAATGATACGTAATCCGTTCATGGCTCTCCTCTGTGCTGTTGTCAGTTTATTAGATGATATAGTAATAAATGATTTATCTGCTGCAGACAAACAGGAGCGTTCTGAAACCGATGATAACACGCAAAAAAACGCGAAAAGAAAGGATAAGACGGGACTCCGGCGGAAAGCGTCCGGGAAAGGGAGACTTTCCGCCGGAAGAGGATTAATGTGATTTCTTCTTAGTGCGTAACAGGTTAAGCAACTCTACCCCCATCGAGAAAAACATGGCGAAATAGATGTAGCCTTTCGGCACGTGTATCGACACACTTTCCAGCAGCAGGGTAAAGCCCACCAGGATCAGAAACGCCAGCGCCAGCATCTTTATCGTCGGGTGCCGCTCGACAAATTCTCCGATAGCCTTTGCTGCAAACATCATCATGACCACGGCAACCACGACCGCAGCCATCATAATAAACAGATGATCAGACAATCCGACGGCGGTGATGACAGAATCCAGGCTAAAGATGATGTCGAGCAGCATGATCTGGATAATCGCTCCGGCAAAGGAATGCACACGACTTTCGTGCACTTCTTCGCCGCCCTCGATAGTTTCATGGATCTCTTTTGCCGATTTCCAGATAAGAAACAGCCCGCCCGCCATCAGGATAAGATCCCGCAGAGAGAGAGCATGACCAAAAGCGGTAAACAGCGGATGAGTCAGTCGCACTACCCAGGCGATAGACGCCAGCAGTGCCAGCCGCATCAGCATTGCCGCCATCAGCCCCAGCCTTCTGGCTTTATCCTGTTGTTTTTCCGGTAATTTAGCCACTACCAGCGACAGGAATATTATATTGTCGATACCCAGAACCACTTCCAGCACTATCAGTGTCCCGAGCGCCAGCCAGGCATTGGGATCAGCAATCCACTCAAACATATTCACATCAATCCTAAACGAAATCTAAACAGAGAGTATAACCGCTCAGGATCCATCGGGGACAGAAAAAATTCACAGCAGAAAATGACGGGCCAGTAGCGGGCCGGTAAATGTTTTCTTCAGATAAAAACCGCGGGGCAGGGTCATGACAGGCTGGCCCTGCGCGCCAATGCCTTCCGTGAGGGCTTTACGGTTAGCCGCTTTCGGACGGATTTGCAGATACTGACCGTGGCGGGCGGTAATTTTATCCACGTCACCCAGTACAATCATCTCCATCAGTTCTTCCCAGTCTGCGCGCAACTGTTCTTCCTCTTCCGGGGAAGGGCTCCACAATAAAGGGGACCCTATCCGTCGTTGTTTCAGAGGAAGGGCGCGTTCACCTTCCACAGGTACCCATAACACGCGTGATAGCTTATGACGCAGGTGGCAGTTCTGCCATCTGACGCCGGTATTACCGGTTAGCGGTGCAACACAGACAAAGGTCGTTTCCAGTGGCTGGCCCCGGCTATCCACAGGGATAGTTTTTAGTTCGATTCCCAGGTGGGCAAAGTCCTGTTCCGCTTTACTTCCCGCTGTCGCGCCGAGATGCCATTCGATCAATGTCCCTATCCAGCCCTTATCCCGGCGCAGATCGGCCGGCACCGGCAGAGAGAATGCGGCAGCCAGTTCCTCCAGGGTTTGTCCGGCGAGCGCATAGGCTCGCTGCAGTAATACCTGTTCATTTTCCGGGGCGGCCAGAGGTGCCGGGGAGTCAGACATAATCCCTCGCTTTTTGATTAAAAAATAACCTGCCAGGAGGGCGGGTTTATTCGCGCGCCTGAATGCAGTGAGTAAATCCAATAATAGCATGATTCTGCGTACTTTTTTATGGGGCAGACGGTACCTCAGAGCATGGAGGGCCGGGCTTATACCTGTTTTTCATCGATAATAAACAGGATTATACGCAGAGTTATCCACAGAAAAATGGGATAACTGTATCTGGTACGGACTACTGGTTCTATTTACAGCCTTGACTTTGGCGGTCCGTACAATTTTTTTTGCGATGGTGGGTAACATATCACCATAATCTGTGGATAAAAATAGCGATGGTTACTTTTTGTTCGGTTGGTTAAGTTATTTGTGGCACACCCCGTAAAACCCTGCTTTTTACCCCATGTTTCATGGTTTAATTTCATGAAATATAAGGTTTTATTTTTGTTTTCTTTGCAAGGGGATTTGTCGGAGGTAGTGTGATTATTCAGGGAAATCCCGTGTTCTGCACAAAGCTATCCACAGAAAAGGTGCATAAAATTGTACTCTTTGATGGTCCTCTGTTTATAACTCTAAGGTTTTTTGTGGGTTATCCCTGATTTATTCTGTTGAATCCCTGCCAGCCAATGGTTTACCGCCTGTGAGTAGTATGAAACAATCAGGCTATCTGAAGATAGCTTTGAGGTAGTCTGGTGATCGATGATGATGGCTACCGCCCGAATGTTGGGATTGTAATCTGTAACAGACAAGGACAGGTTCTGTGGGCCAGACGTTTCGGACAACACTCCTGGCAGTTTCCTCAGGGGGGCATCAATCCCGGAGAAACTCCGGAACAGGCGATGTATCGGGAATTGTTTGAAGAAGTCGGGTTACATCGTAAAGATGTACGGATTATCGCCTCAACCCGTAACTGGTTGCGTTACAAATTGCCAAAACGTTTGGTGCGTTGGGATACCCGGCCGGTATGTATCGGCCAGAAACAAAAATGGTTTCTGTTGCAACTGCAATGCCATGAGAATGCCATTAATGTCCAGGGAAGCAGTACCCCTGAATTTGATGGCTGGCGCTGGGTAAGTTTCTGGTACCCGGTGAGACAGGTCGTTTCTTTCAAACGTGATGTTTATCGTCGTGTAATGAAGGAGTTTGCGACAGTGGTGATGTCTGCAACAGAGAATTCACTGCCACGCAGTCAACAGCCCGGCCGAAGAAAAAGAGGATAGAGCATGGCGCTGATGCTCACCCGGTTACGCGATATTGTAGAAAAGGTAGCCAGTGCTTCCAGACTCAATGAAGCACTTGAAATACTGGTGAATGAGATCTGTCAGGCGATGGATACCGAAGTCTGTTCGGTTTACCTGGCGGATCAGGAGCGTCAGTGCTATTACCTGATGGCAACCCGCGGTCTGAAAAAACCGCGCGGTCGCACCATTACTCTGGCTCTGGATGAAGGAATTGTCGGACTGGTCGGTCGCCTGGCCGAACCCATTAACCTGGCCGATGCTCAGAGCCATCCCAGCTTCAAATTTATCCCCTCGGTAAAAGAAGAGCATTATCGCTCGTTCCTTGGCGCGCCTATCATTAACCGCCGTCAGGTGCTCGGTGTTCTGGTGGTGCAGCAGCGGGAACTGCGCTCGTTTGACGAGTCCGAAGAGTCTTTTCTGGTCACCCTGGCGACCCAGGTCGGAACACTGCTTTCTCAGTCGCAGATAGGGCAGTTATTCGGGGTATTCCGTCAGAGTCGTATCCGCGCCATTGCCGCCTCACCGGGTGTTGCGGTTGCCCCGGGCTGGGTTGACCATATTCAGCCTACCCTCGAACAGGTCACCCAGGCCTCGACGCTGGATACCGTGCAGGAACGGGAACGTCTGTTACGCGCGATGAATGAAGCCGGCGACGAATTCCGTCGCTACAGTAAGCGCTTCTCCAGCAGTGTTCAGAAAGAGAGTGCGGCCATTTTTGACCTTTACTCTCACCTGCTGAGTGAGCCCCGGCTGAAGAAAGATCTGCTCAGCGAGATAGATCAGGGAGCCGTGGCCGAATGGGCCGTTAAAATCGTTATTGAGCGATATGCCGGGCAGTTTGCTGAGCTGAAAGATGCGTATCTGCGGGAACGCAGCGGAGACATTCGTGAACTCGGGCAGCGTTTACTGTTCCACCTTGACGACAGCCTGCACGGCACCAATGCCTGGCCGGAACGTTTTGTGCTGGTGGCGGATGAACTGACTGCGACGGCGTTGGCCGAAGTCCCTCCGGAACGTTTGATCGGGGTGGTCGTCCGCGACGGTGCGGCGAATTCTCATGCCGCTATCCTGACCCGTGCCATGGGGATCCCGGCGGTGATGGGGGCGGATATCCGTCCCGAACAGTTGCATAAACATCTGCTGATTGTTGACGGTTATCGGGGGGAATTACTGATAGACCCGGAACCGATACTGATTAAAGAATATCAGCGTCTGATCCGCGAAGAGAATGCGCTCAGCGAAACCGCTGAAACTGTCGCCGGGCAGCCGGGCACAATGAAACACGGCGAAGCCGTCACTATCCTGCTGAATGCCGGGCTGAGTGCCGAACTTGAGCAGACGATGGGCGACCGCGTCGATGGTGTCGGCCTGTATCGTACGGAAGTGCCCTTTATGTTACAGAGCGGCTTTCCTTCTGAAGAAGAGCAGGTCGCGCAATATCAGGGCATGCTGCAGGTCTTTAATAATAAGCCAGTGACCCTGCGGACATTGGATATCGGTGCCGATAAACAACTGCCGTATATGCCCATCAGTGAAGAAAACCCCAGCCTGGGCTGGCGGGGAATACGTCTCACCCTGGACCAGCCGGAAATCTTTCTGGTACAGGTCAGGGCGATGCTGCGTGCTAATGCCGCCTCCGGTAACCTTAAAATCCTGTTACCGATGATCACCAGCATTGATGAGATCGATGAGGCCCGCAAACTGATTGAACGGGCAGGGCATGAAGTGGAGGAGATGCTGGGCTACGAGATCCCGCGTCCTCAGGTCGGTGTCATGATAGAAGTGCCGTCGATGATTTTTCTGATACCGCAGGTGGCCCGTACGGTTGATTTTATTTCGGTCGGAACCAACGACCTGACGCAGTATTTGCTGGCGGTCGACCGGAATAATACCCGGGTAGCAAACCTGTACGATCCTCTGCATCCGTCGGTTCTGAAGGCGATGTATCAGATTAACTTAGAGGCCCGACGCCACAACCTGCCGGTCAGTGTGTGTGGTGAAATGGCCGGTGACCCGATGAGTGTTCCGCTTCTGACCGGGATGGGTTACCGCCATTTAAGTATGAACGGTAAAAACGTACCGCGGGTAAAATACCTGCTGCGTCACCTGGATAGTAACGAGACTGAACAACTGGTCGCTCAGGTTTTACAAGCCAGTACCGCGAGTGAAGTCCGCTATCAGGTGGCCGTCTTTATGGAGCGGCGCGGGCTAGGAGGGTTGATCCGCGGCGGACGTTAGCGGCTCATTCCCGTTTACATTTAGCCGCCCCGGGCCACGGGTGCCTGTGCTATCATGCGCAACTCTTCGCGGTCTTCACCGGTAAAATGGCTTTTCCGGTGACAGGCTTTCAGATAGAAAGAATAATGGTGAAAGATGACTAACGGCTATCTTGCTTTTCCAAAATTTGACCCGGTGATTTTTTCTATCGGTCCGGTATCGCTGCACTGGTACGGATTGATGTATTTGATCGGCTTTATTTTCGCTATGTGGCTGGCCGGACGCCGTGCCGATAAACCCGGCAGTGGCTGGACCCGCAATGAAGTAGAGAATCTTCTCTATGCCGGGTTCCTCGGGGTCTTCCTGGGCGGAAGGATCGGTTATGTGCTGTTTTATAACCTGCCGCTGTTTTTACAAAATCCGTTGTATCTGTTCAAAGTCTGGGATGGCGGAATGTCATTCCACGGCGGCCTGATAGGTGTCATCGTGGTGATGCTGGTGTTTGCGCGTCGTACCGGCCGCAACTTTTTCCAGGTCTCTGACTTTATTGCACCGCTGATCCCGTTCGGGCTGGGTGCCGGACGTCTGGGTAACTTTATCAATGGGGAATTATGGGGCCGCGTCGACCCTAACTGCCCATGGGCGATGTTATTCCCGGGGTCCAGGGATGAGGATCTGGCGCTGGTGGCTACACATCCGCAGTGGCAGTCATTACTGAACACCTACGGTGTTCTGCCGCGTCATCCGTCACAGCTCTATGAACTGCTGCTGGAAGGGGTGATCCTGTTTATCATCCTGAATGTATTTATTCGCAAACCGCGCCCGCTGGGAAGTGTGTCAGGTCTGTTCCTGATTGGTTACGGCGCTTTCCGTATCATTGTTGAATTCTTCCGCCAACCGGATGCCCAGTTGGGTCTGTTTGACGGTGTGATCAGTATGGGACAAATCCTGTCGATTCCGATGATTCTGGCCGGTGTGATTATGATGATTTGGGCTTACCGTAGAGGCTCACTGAAACAACCGGGTGAAGTAAAATGAAACAGTATCTGGAACTGATGCAGAAAGTCTTAAACGAAGGTGCATCAAAAGATGACCGTACAGGTACCGGCACGTTGTCGATATTCGGTCACCAGATGCGCTTTGATCTGCAGCAGGGCTTTCCGCTGGTCACGACCAAAAAGTGCCATATCCGCTCCATTATTCATGAGTTGCTTTGGTTCCTGAAAGGGGAAACCAACATTGCTTATCTGAAGGAGAATAAGGTCACTATCTGGGATGAGTGGGCTGATGAACAGGGGGATCTGGGGCCGGTTTATGGTCGTCAGTGGCGTAGCTGGCCTTCGGCAGACGGTCGCCATATCGACCAGATCAGTGAGGTTATCCGTCAGCTGAAACAGGACCCGGATTCACGGCGTATTATTGTTTCTGCATGGAACGTCGGTGAACTGGATAAAATGGCGCTGGCACCTTGTCATGCGTTCTTCCAGTTCTATGTCGCTGACGGGCGTCTGAGCTGTCAGTTGTACCAGCGCTCGTGTGATGTGTTCCTCGGCCTGCCGTTTAATATCGCCAGCTATGCCTTACTGGTGCATATGGTTGCGCAGCAATGCGATTTGCAGGTCGGTGATTTTGTCTGGACCGGCGGGGATACTCACCTGTACAACAATCACCTTGAGCAGGCTCATCTGCAACTGACCCGGGATCCACGTCCCTTGCCGGTGCTGAAAATTAAGCGTAAGCCTGATTCTATTTTCGATTACACCTTCGATGACTTCGAAATTGAAGGTTATGACCCTCATCCGGCGATTAAGGCTCCGGTCGCCGTCTGAGTTCATCCGCGTAGTCAACGTATCACGGCGGTAGTGCATTGGCACTGCCGCCGTTTTTTTTGCCTCTCCTCGCAAACCTCGCTGAAATTCTGTGCCTGCTTGTCCTTTCCTGCGTACCTGTCCCGACGCTGTCACATTGCCGGGCGACCGGGGATGTTTTCTGCCACATAGTGCGGGAATGAAAAACGACACACACTTTTTACCCTGTGGATTCACGTTGCCGGAGCTGGCACTGGTCCTGTTAATTATCGCGTTGCTGGCGGGGGGCGGCAGCCTGGTTTGGCAGGGCTGGCGTGAGCAACAACAGCTTGCAGAAACGGCCACCGGATTGCAGTTGTTTCTTGCCGGTGTCCGCGAGTATGCGAACCGCACCAACCATAATCTGCCCCTGGCCATTTATCCTAGCGGCGATATCTGGTGCGTGGACACCCGCCCTCCGGCAGAGCGCAACGGGTGCCCTAAGACGGCCCGTTTTGTCTGGCGGGCCCCTTATCCGCAGGTACAGTTACTGAGGGTGGTCGGGGAGCCAGGCTTCTACGGGCGTCGTAATGTTGCCCGGGCGGGTAGCCTGGAGTTTGGTACGTCAGCCCGACGCGCGCGGGTGATTATTTCGTCGCGGGCGAGGATCAGGCTCTGTCTGCCGGAGGCAGGAGGATGTGAATGATGGAGAAAGAAAGGGTACCCCCCGGAAAACGTCACGGGTTTACCCTGGGTGAGATGTTGCTGGCCCTGCTGATCAGCAGTGGGATCTTTCTGGGGGCAGCGCGATTTTTTCCGCATCTGGTCCGCAATAACTGGCGACTGCAACAGCAAACCCTGCTGGCACAGGAAGTCCATGAACTGTTACTGATGCTGGAAAAAAACTTCCGCCGCGCGGGATACTGCGAAAGGCCGCCCTGCGCCCGTCCGCCGGTGATACTGAGTGCCGATGGTCACTGCCTGATAGTGCAGTTACAGTCGCGGCGCTATATTCCCGGAGACGTTTCCGGCAGCCTGAAAAACGACAGTTACGGTTTTCGCTGGCGGGATAAACGGCTGGAGACCCAACGGGGCGTCACAGGCTGTGACGGAGCCGGATGGGAAGGGCTGAATGATCCGTCATCGCTGCAGATTACGCGATTACGTTTTCTGCGTGAGACCTCACGGCTGGCTGTGGAGCTGACCGCCAGCGCCGGCCCCGGAGTGACCCTGGCGCAACAGCACTGGGTGCTGGCGGAAAACCTGTGAAACAGCGGGGCAGTTCACCGCTGCTGATCGTTGTTTTACTGTTGCTGACGGGGAGTCTGTTACTGCAGGCCAGTGAACGGATTTTACGGGCCGGGATGCCGGGAGGGATCGATGAATATCACTATTTACAGGATTTCTATCAGGCTTCTTCGTCTCTGGCCTGGGGGTTACAGCAGCGATGGGCAGACCGTGAAGGCTGGCAATGCCTTCAGTCTCCGGAAGAGGGCTGGCGTAGCTGCCTGTTATGGCAGACACGCGAACGCGGAGTATTACGCGGGCAATCGGCAAACGGCGAGACCCTGCTCTGGCGATGGGTTCAGCCACACGATGCGGAACGTTCGGCCCTCGTGGCCATTCCCGCGGGCTGGAGTGACCTTTGTCCGTTACCCGATGAACGGGAATGCCGGCAGGGGCTTTAGCCTGGCAGAATGCCTTATTGCCTTACTGATCCTCTCACTCAGTGTGTTATTGCTCAGCCAGTATCATCAGCAACTGGTTAACAGTTATCAGCGGCAGTGGGCACAACGCGAAGCCGTGCGGGCCGCGGCTCAGGTACTGGCCGGGAAAACCCCTGCGGGCTGGCGTAGTGATATCCGTCGCCAGCCTGCCGCGAATGGCTGTTTGCGGGTGACTGTACATACAGAGGGGCCGCTTCGCCGGGAGGCCACCCTGCAACAACTGTTTTGTCCGCCTTTTGGCGATCGCTTACCGTAATAAGTGTCCCGCGGGGCTTGCAACCGGAAGATGAGCAGGTAGAGTGACGTGGCAGAGACGGCAGGCGTCGCAGGAGGCAATATGTTCAGGGTCTATCATTCAAATCAGTTGGATATTTTAAAAGATCTGACGGCACACCTGATTAACAGGGAGCCATTAGCGGATCCTTTCAGTAAAGAGGTCATACTGGTTCAGAGCCCCGGTATGGCTCAGTGGCTGCAAATGGCACTGGCGGAAGAATTTTCGGTGGCCGCAAATATAGAGTTTCCGCTACCGGCCAGTTTTATCTGGCAGATGTTTGTCTGCGTCCTGCCTGGCATTCCGAAACAAAGTGCCTTTAATAAAAGCGCCATGAGCTGGAAGCTGATGAAGTTGCTGCCCGGGCTGCTGTCAGAGGACACCTTTCTGCCGCTCCGCCATTATCTGAACGATGATGAGGATAAACGTAAGCTTTTTCAGTTAAGCAGCCGGATTGCTGACCTGTTTGACCAGTATCTGGTCTATCGCCCGGACTGGCTGAATCTGTGGGAACAGCAGCAAATGGCCGACGGCCCGGGGGAGGCTCAGCAGTGGCAGGCGCCTTTGTGGCGGGCGCTGGTCGCGTACACCGCTGAGCTGGAACAGCCTGAATGGCACCGTGCCAATCTCTATTCCCGTTTTATCGAAGCCCTGGAAAATTGCGATACCTGCCCGGAAGGCCTCCCGCCACGGGTTTTTATCTGTGGTATCTCGGCACTGCCGCCAGTATACCTGCAGGCCCTGCAGGCGCTGGGCCGTCATATTGATATTCATCTGTTATTTACTAACCCGTGTCGCGATTACTGGGGGGATATCCGTGACCCCGCCTTCCTTGCGAAGCTGCAAAGTCGTCAGCGCAAGCTGCACCAGTCGCAACAGCAACGTCCGCTGTTCCGTGACCCGGCACAGGCCTCATCGCTGTTTGGTCCGGACGGTGAACAACAGTTGACGCAACCTCTGCTGGCATCCTGGGGGAAACTGGGGCGGGATAACCTCTATTTACTGGCGCAGATGGATGCACTGGATAATGAAATCGATGCCTTTGTTGAACCGGGGCACGACACGTTATTGCATTCTCTGCAGCAGGATATTCTGACGCTGGAAGACCACTCCGTCATCGGCATTACGACCGAAGAATTTAACAATAGCAGTGCCCGGCGGTTACTGGACCCGAAGGATGACTCTTTTACCCTCCGGGCGTGCCACAGCCCGCAGCGTGAAGTGGAAGTGGTACAGGATTACCTGCTGGGGCTGATGGATGCCGATCCGACATTAAAACCCCGCGATATTATCGTGATGGTATCAGACATCGACAGCTATTCGCCGTTCATTCAGTCTGTATTTACCGATGTCAGTCGTGAACGGTATCTGCCTTTTGCCATTTCTGACCGCAGAGCAAGCCAGGCGCATCCGGTGATCCAGGCCTTTCTGCAATTACTGTCCTTACCGGACAGCCGGTTTACCTCAGAAGATATTCTGGCTCTGCTGGAGGTCCCGGCACTTGCGGAACGTTTTGCGATTGATGAACAGGGGTTGCGGACGCTACGCCACTGGGTCGATGAGTCCGGGGTGCGCTGGGGGCTGGATGACAGCAGCGTCAGTGATCTTTCACTGCCCGTGACCGGGCAGCATACCTGGCAGTTTGGTCTGCAACGGATGCTGTTGGGGTATGCACTGGAAAGTGAACAGGGCGACTGGCAGGGGATCCTGCCCTATGATGAATCTGCCGGATTACAGGCCGAACTGGCCGGACAACTGGCGGAATTACTCAGTTGTCTGGCCGACTGGCGGCAGCGTCTGCGGCAGTCACTGATTCTGGAACAGTGGCAGCCGTGTTGCCGTGAATTAATCGATACCTTTTTCGCCGGTGACACGGATAGTGAAACCGCACTGGCGCTGATTGATGAACAGTGGCGGCAACTCCTCGAACAGGGGCTGGAATCCCGTTATCCGGGCGAGGTCCCGGTGACGGTGCTGCGCGATGAACTGCGTAGCCGCCTGGAGCAGGAGCGGATCAGCCAGCGGTTCCTGGCAGGCCAGGTAAACTTCTGTACCCTGATGCCGATGCGTTCTATCCCGTTTAAAGTCGTCTGTCTGCTGGGGATGAATGACGGCGTTTATCCGCGCACCCTGACCCCCTCCGGATTTGATTTAATGCAGCAGTCACCGAGGAAAGGAGACCGCAGCCGACGCGATGATGACCGTTATCTCTTTCTTGAAGCCTTGCTCTCGGCCAGAGATCGGCTCTACATCAGCTATATCGGGCGCAGTATCCGTGACAATGCTGAACGGCTACCGTCGGTACTGGTCAGTGAACTCTGTGAGTATGTCACCCGCAGTTTCCGTCTGCCTGGCAGTGAGTCACTGAATGTGGATGAGAGCGCACAGCAGGTAATGCAGCACCTGTTATATCAGCATAGCCGTACTCCGTTTGCTCCGGAGAACTTTATCGCTGAGCATGAACGACAAAGTTTTGCCAGTGAGTGGCTGCCGGCGGCCAGCGGCCAGGGGCTGCCGGTCCCGGCGTTTGTAACCCCGCTGGAACCGTTCAGCCCTGAGGAAGTCTCGCTCGATGAATTGCTACGCTTCTGGCGTCACCCGGTACGGGCCTGGTTTACCCGTCGTCTGGGGATCAGTTTCCTGGCCCAGGAAGATGAATTGCCGGATACAGAACCTTTTGAGCTGGATAATCTGCAGCGCTACCAGATCAACACCCAATTACTGAATACCCTGGTCACCCGGCATGACAGCGACCAGTTTTTCCGACGACAGCGGATGGCCGGTCATCTGCCTTACGGGGCCTTCGGTAATATTTTTCGGGACAAACAACTCAGTGAAATGCAGGACATCGCCGCCAGAGTCAGCGACCAGTTGACGGAAAGTCGTAGTGTGGAAGTTGACCTGGCTCTCTCATTACGTCTGACCGGCTGGCTGACGGGAGTGCAGGACGACGGCATATTGCGCTGGCGTCCGGGGGAACTGAATCTCAGCGATGGTTTGCTGCTATGGATAGAACATGTGGTCAGTTGTGCACTGGGCGTTCCGGGGATCAGCCGCATGTATGGCCGCCATGACAGCTGCTGGCGGTTTATGCCGCTGGGCCAGACAGAGGCGATACAACAACTGGAAAAACTGCTGGCAGGCTACCTGCAGGGGATGAATAGCCCGTTAATGTTGCTTAACCGGAGCGGAGGGAGCTGGTTGCTCAGCCGCCTGAATAAAGAACAGCAGCTTGCCGATGACGAAGAGACCGTACGCAAAGCCCTGCAGAAACTGACCGAGGGCTGGCAGGGAACCGTGCTTATCCCGGGGGAAGGGGAAGACCCTTATCTGCAGCGTCTGTGCCGTGAACTGAATGATGATACCGTGAATGCTATTTGTCAGGCGGCTGAAACGTGGTATCTGCCGGTGATCCGTGCCCATACGCCGGAATCACTGTGACATTAACGGTTATTATCCTGAACTGACTAACGAGTGAATACGAATGAATTCTCAGCAGGCTGAAGCGCTTGACCCGTTAATTCTGCCATTACAGGGAGAGAGGCTGATAGAAGCCTCCGCGGGCACCGGTAAAACATTTACCATCGGTATTCTCTACCTGCGCCTGTTACTGGGGCTGGGCGGGGAGAGAGCATTTCATCGGCCATTAAGCGTCGAAGAGATCCTGGTGGTGACGTTTACTGAGGCCGCAACCGCCGAATTACGCGGACGTATCCGTAACAATATCCATGAACTGCGTATTGCCTGTCTTCGCTATGCGGATGATCCGCAACAGGTGTCGGCACAGTGGCGACCACTGATTGAACAAATTGAGGATATCACTGCGGCAACGGAGCTTCTGCTGGCGGCAGAGCGTCAGATGGATGCCTCCTCCGTCTTTACCATTCATGGCTTTTGCCAGCGTATGCTGAATATGAATGCGTTTGAATCCGGGATGTTATTTGAACAGCAACTGGTGGAAAACGAACAGCAACTGCTCAGTCAGGCTGCCGCCGATTTCTGGCGTCGTTATTGTTACCCGCTGGAAGAAGAGGTGGCCCGTGAGGTCCTGAAAACCTTTACCGGTCCGGAGCATCTGCTGGCTTCGCTGCAACCCTGGCTGCAGGGAGAAATGCCGGTCATTTCCCCGGCACCGTCAAACGATGAAACCCTGACTGAACGGCACAGAAAAAATATTGCCCGCATTCAGGCGATTAAACAGGCCTGGCGCGAGGCGGCGGCGGATTTGCTGCCGCTGATCCAGGATTCCGGTGTTGATAAGCGTAGTTACAGTAGTAAACACTTACCTTCATGGATAGAGAAACTGACCGCCTGGGCCGCAGAAGAGACCTGTGATTATCTGATACCGAAGGAACTGGAACGTTTTCAGCAGTCGGTACTGGCGGAAAAAACGAAAAAGGGGGCCGTCCCGGAACACCCTCTGTTCACTCAGGCTGAACGTTTTCTGCAGAAAAAAGTGACCTTGTATGATTGTCTGGTGGGGCATGCGCTGCGTGAGATCCGTCAGTCGGTGTATCAGCAGAAACGTCAGCAGGCATTGCTCAGTTTCGATGACTTACTGAGTCGTTTCGACCATGCTCTGGGCCAGGCCGCCGGAGCCAGCCTGGCAGAATCTGTCCGTCAGCGGTATCCGGTCGCGATGATCGACGAATTCCAGGACACGGACCCGCTGCAGTACCGGATTTTCCAGGCTATCTATGGCGGACAGCCGGATAATGCGATGTTATTGATTGGCGATCCGAAACAGGCGATTTACGCATTTCGTGGCGCGGACATTTTTACTTATATCTCGGCAAGGAAAAAAGTTAGTGCTCACTATACGCTGGGAACTAACTGGCGCTCTTCTCCCGGGATGGTGAGCAGTGTTAACCGGTTATTTTCTCAGAGCGATAACCCCTTTGTTTTTAACGACATTCCGTTTTTACCGGTGGCGGCCGCCGAGAAAAATCATCCGCTCCGTCTGCACTATGACGGGGAATGTCAGCCGGCCATGCGTTTCTGGGTGCCGCCCGCAGAAGCGATGGGGGTAAGTGAGTACCAGCATTATATGGCGCAACTGGCTGCGGCGGACATTGCGCGCTGGCTGATTGCCGGTCAGCAGGGACGAGCCTGTTTCATTGATGCCGCGCAGCAAAAAATTCCGGTCAGTGCAGCGGATATTACCGTGCTGGTACGCAGTCGTCAGGAAGCCTCCCTGATGCGTAAGGCATTACAGAACAAAGGCATCAACTCCGTTTACCTGTCGGGGCGCGATAGCGTTTATCAGACGGCGGAAGCCCGTGAGTTGTTATGGCTGCTACAGGCGATACTGGCCCCTGAGCAGGAACGCATCCTGCGGACCGCTCTGGCAACTTCCCTGATGGGGCTGAGTGCGGTACAGATTGAGGAAATCAGTCAGGATAGCCGTCAGTGGGATCAGATGACTGATCGCTTTGCCGGCTGGCAGCAACTGTGGCGTAAATCGGGCATTTTGCCTATGCTGCGCCATCTGATGATACAGCAGCAGTTACCGGAAAATCTGCTGGCCAGTGACGGCGGTGAACGCAGACTGACCGATATCATGCACCTCGGGGAACTGTTGCAGGAGGCCGCGGTGCAGCTCGATAGCCCGCATGCGCTGGTGCGTTATCTGTCACGGCAGATCCTGCGTCCCGATATAAACGGCAGTAATCAGCAACTGCGCCTGGAGAGCGATCGGCACCTCGTGCAGATTGTGACCATCCATAAATCCAAAGGCCTAGAATATCCGCTGGTCTGGCTGCCGTTTATTGCGGCTTACCGGCCCGCAGCCTCCGCGCTTTACCATGACCGGCAGAGTTATAAAGCCGTGCTTGACCTGGAAAAAGAGGAGGCAAGTCTGGAACTGGCGGAGCAGGAACGACTGGCAGAAGACCTGCGTCTGCTGTATGTGGCGGTGACCCGCTCCGTATGGCATTGCAGCCTCGGGATAGCCCCGTTGTTCCGCGGCAACCGTAAACAGCAGGGGGAGACCGATTTGCATCACAGTGCAATCGGATACCTGATACAGCAGGGCCAGGCGCTCAGTGCTGAAGGCCTGCGCGAACGGTTAGCTGCACTGGCCAACGAACAGATGGTGGTGACAGAACCGTATTCCGAAGAGATCCCTGCGTTTACAGACCTCCCTGAGGCTGATCGGCAACTGGCCAGCCGTCGTCTGCACCGTTCGCTGAACGACCCCTGGCGAGTGACCAGTTACTCCGGTCTGCAACATCACCGCGGTAGCAGGTTACTGGATATTATGCCCGGCTTTGATATTGATGCGGCGGGAGAACAGCAGGAAGACAATGAACAACAGCTGACCGCACATCACTTTCCGCGTGGCGCCGGGCCTGGAACGTTCCTGCACAGCCTTTTTGAACAACTGGATTTCACTCAGCCGGCCCCCGAAGCCTGGCTGGGGGAACAGGTAGCTGCCCACGGCTATCCGCCGCACTGGGTGCCGGTGCTGCAGCAATGGCTGGATACTCTGTTGCAGACACCGTTGGCGGACGATGAATTGTCGCTTGCCTGTCTGCAGCCAAAAGATCTGCTGGTGGAAATGGAATTCTATCTTCCCATCAGGGCGCTGCTGCGTCCTGAGCGGCTGGATGCGCTGATGCGCCGTTATGATCCGCTTTCACAGCAGGCGGCGGCCGTCGATTTTCAGCAGGTAAAAGGTATGCTGAAAGGGTTTATCGACCTGGTGTTTCGCTGGAAGGGAAAATATTATCTGCTGGATTATAAATCTAACTGGCTGGGAGCAGACAGTTCTGCCTATACACCGCAGGCGATGGCGCAGGCGATGATCGACCATCGTTACGATATGCAGTATCAGCTTTATTCGCTGGCGCTGCATCGCTATCTGGGGCACCGGATAGCGGATTATGACTATCGCCAGCACTTCGGGGGCGTATTTTATCTCTTCCTTCGCGGAATGGGGGGCGAACAGCCGGAAAATGGTGTGTTTTTCACCCGTCCAGAGGAAGACTTTATTCATCAGCTGGATGCACTGTTTGCCGGGCAGGAGGACACCGATGTCTGAATTTGAGCAATTGCTGAAGCAGGCGCAGGAACTACAAATGTTCCGGCCTCTGGATCTGCGGTTCGCTGCCTTAACTGAGGGCAGCGGATCACCCGCCCGACGTCTGGCAGCGGCCTGCCTGAGTGCCGGCACCGGAGAAGGGCATGTCTGTTTGCCGCTATCCCTGCTTTCGCCAGCCTCTCTGTTTTCCGGGCGACAACTGGCAGTGGCTGAAGCACTCTGGCAGGCCGCCGTCGCCCCGGTGAATGAGGATGACTGGTTGCCAGTGCTGGAGGGCTGGGATGCGGTAAGTGATGGCTCACAATCAACGCCGCTGGTACTGGCTCACCGCAAGCTTTACCTGCACCGGATGTGGCTTTACGAAAAGCAGGTTGCCCGTTTTTTCTCTGCCGGGTTGACGAGTGCTCCGGTGGAGCCCGGGCAGGTCCGCCCGGTACTGGACGAGCTGTTCGGGGACGAAGGCAATAACTGGCAGAAGGTGGCGGCCGCTGTCGCGCTGACACGTCAGTATTCGGTGATCTCCGGCGGACCGGGGACCGGCAAAACGACGACAGTGGCCCGTCTGCTGGCCGCATTACTGACCCTGACGCCTGGCCGGTTACGTATTCGTATGGCTGCGCCAACGGGTAAAGCTGCGGCCAGGCTGACCGAATCACTGGGTAAAGCCTTACAGGCGCTGCCGGTCAGCGACACACTGAAAGCCCGCTTTCCGCAGGAGGCCACCACCCTGCACCGGCTGCTGGGGGCGCAGCCGGCCACACGACGCTTACGCTATCATGCCGGTAACCCTCTGCATCTGGATGTACTGGTGGTAGATGAAGCCTCAATGGTGGATCTTTCGATGATGGCATCCCTGATCAGTGCGCTACCACCTGAGGCCAGGGTGATTTTTCTGGGCGACCGTGACCAGCTGGCTTCGGTTGAGGCCGGTGCTGTACTGGGTGATCTTTGCCGTAGCGCGGAATTTGGCTACAGTCCGGCCCGTGCTGCAGAGCTGGGCGCGCTGACCGGTGCAGACATTGCCGGGACAGAGGTTGCTCAGGCACCGGCAGTGCGTGACAGCCTGTGCCTGTTACAACAGAGTTACCGGTTCTCGGCCAGTTCGGGTATAGGGCAACTGGCCGCTGCCGTCAATTGCGGTGATCTGTCGCGACTGGCGGCTATCCGGCGGCATCAGGATTTCCGTGATATCCGGTTATGCCCGCTGGATTCTACGGAACAATGGCAGTCGATGCTGAATGACATCAGTCAGGGATATGCCGAAGTGATTGAAAAGGTGAATAATCATGTTTCCCCGGCGGAGGTGTTACATACCTTCAGCCGCTACCAGTTGCTTTGCGCACTGCGGGAAGGACCGTTTGGCGTCAGCGGTCTGAACCAGCGTATCGAGCAGCGTCTGAGGCAACAGCAGCGTCTGCCGTCGGCTACCGGAAGCGGTAATCTTTATGCCGGACGTCCGGTCATGATCACCCGTAACGACAATGCACTGGGACTGTTTAACGGGGATATTGGCATCATGATGTACGATGAAACGCAACAGCTAAAGGTGCACTTCCTGCTACCGGATGGCAGTATAAAAGCGGTTCATCCCAGTCGTTTGCCACCGCATGATACGGCCTGGGCAATGACGGTTCATAAATCGCAAGGCTCGGAGTTTGATCACACGGCCCTGGTGCTGCCGGCACAGTACAGCCCGGTCCTGAGCCGGGAGCTGGTGTACACCGCCATTACCCGGGCGCGGACACAACTGACCATCTACAGTGATGAAGCCGTATTTACGCGGGCGATACAGTCCCGTACCCGAAGACGCAGTGGATTAAGTGACCAGCTGGTGAGTGAACCGTTGCGGCCTCACTGACGGTATAAGACGACGGCATCCTCCCGTCAGGGAAGATGCCGTGGCAGGATCAGTCCAGACTCAGCATTAAGACTTTGGAACGGCGCTGATAGTTATACATTTTCTTCTTAGTTTCAGGTAAGGATTCGATATCGACCGGCACAAATCCCCGTTCCTGAAACCAGTGGATGCTGCGGGTGGTCAGGACAAATATTTTATTCAGGCCCATTGTGCTGGCCTGATGACAGATATGCTGTAACAGCAACTCGCCGCGTGAAGAACTACGGTATTCGGGATGAACTGCCACGCAGGCCATTTCCCCGATCTGTTCTTCAGGGAAAGGATACAGGGCCGCACAGGCAATGGTCAGATTATCCCGCACCACGACGGTGAATTTATTGATTTCCATTTCCAGCTGTTCACGGGAGCGGCGAACCAGGATCCCCTGTTCCTCAAGCGGACGGATCAGTTCAAGGATCCCCCCGATATCATCGATGGTCGCTTTACGGATTTTTTCGGCCGATTCCATCACCACCTGTGTACCGATACCGTCGCGTGAGAAAAGCTCCTGTAACAAGGTACCGTCTTCCAGATAACTGATCAGGTGGCTGCGGGGAACGCCGCTGCGGCAAGCCTGCACTGCACCACGCAGAAAGCGTACGGTACCCGACAGGTAATTACCCTGTTGCTCAAGGCTGTCGATACGCTGCTGAGCCTGGTCAGGGAACATTTCAGAAATAACATTACCGTCGTCATCGCTGACACCCTGTTCGGAACAGAAACCAATCATCTTTTCAGCTTTCAGTTTGATGGCAACCTGAGTTGCAATCTCTTCTGAGGTAAGGTTAAAGCTTTCACCGGTAACTGATACCGCAACCGGCCCCAGCAGCACGATGGCACCGCTGTCCAGCTGGCGATGGATAGCGGCATGGTCAATACGGCGGATACGGCCGGAATGGCAGTAGTCTACGCCGTCATCCACACCCAGTGGCTGAGCGATAATAAAGTTGCCGCTCACCACGTTAATATGCGCGCCCTGCAAGGGAGTATTGTTAAGGCTCATTGACAGGCGGGCAGTAATATCCAGCTGCAAACGACCGGCAGCCTGTTTCACCAGCTCAAGAGAGGCGGCATCCGTGACACGGGTAAATTTGTGATAGTTAGGCGTCAGCTGGTGGTCGGCAAGATTAGCATCTATCTGAGGTCGCGCCCCATAGACCAGCACCAGGCGGATGCCCAGGCTATGCAGCAGACCGATATCATTGACAATCCCGGAGAAGTTAGCATGCTCGATCGCTTCACCGCCCAGCATGATGACAAACGTTTTGCCGCGATGGGCATTAATATAGGGGACGGTATGGCGAAACCCCTGAACTAATTCGGTACTACGTTCCTTCACGGCGATCTCCGGGTGAATGTTTATTCGTTTTTTCTGTATTTTTATTCCTTTATGGTCCTGAATGCAAGTATTGTGTTTCAGGGACATGTGCATTGATAGCGGGTTTTACCGGACTTATCCACATTACTATCAGTAAGTTACTTTTATCTGCGGCGGGGGAGAGGATTAAAATTTTTCGGAGAGCGAACGATGTTCGGGTGTTTTTTGTTCAGCTATCAGCTATCAGCCATCAGAGATAACGGACAACGAATAAAGGATTGCCGGAAACATCAACTGTCAGGATCAGTGCCTTCTCAGATCCGATCCGACAGATCAGTGCGGCAGGTCATCTCTTTCTGACAATCGGATAACGTTGGATCCGGTAAAAATACGCACCATTACTCTGCTCTCAGCTCACTCTTTCGCTCTGTAATTATTAAGGTGATCCTTTACCGGTATCAGGAATAAAAAATAAGCTCTCAGAAGGTTTTCAGAGAGTTTGTTTATTTATTTTTTATGGGATAAATGACATGACGAAAGTCAAAAAATAATGGGTTTGTGAATATTTGGCGGGATAAATATAACCGAAAGTGCTATTTCTGTAGTAGCCAGAAATATACCTGTTTTATTTTACAGGTACCAGGGAGGGAGCATGACTAATATGATTAAAAATATTAAATCTTTAGAACTCGATAAAGTCTTCCAGCAATTATTAAGGGACGAACGTTTTGGCTCTCAGGCTGAATTTGTCGATTATCTTACCCGTCACGGGTTCAGGCATATCAACCAGTCTAAAGTTTCTCGCATGCTTGCCCGCTATGGTGCGGTACGCACACGTAATGCCAGAATGGAAATGGTCTATTGCCTGCCGGTTGAGCGGGGGATCCCGACGGCCAGAACTATGCTAAAAAGTTCAGTGCTGAGTATTGAAACCAATGACTGGATGGTTGTTACCCATACGGTTCCCGGCGCGGCACCCTTAATTGCACGTCTGCTTGATTCTTGTGGAAAATCAGAAGGAATATTAGGAACAGTTGCAGGGGATGATACCATTTTTATTGTTCCGGTAAAGGGGGTTAATTCTTCTCAGCTACAGCAGTCCGTCGTCAGTATCCTTAATTCTGATAGTTAATTGATCAACAAGGATGCTTTATTCCGTGGCACAGAAGGGGGGATAATGATCTCGCGGGTAAGGGAAATTTATAGATATACACAATACGGGCTCATCAGATTCAGATGACGTTGACAGATATTCACCTTATCACGGAAAAATAGGTTACGGTTCTTTCTTCCGTACGTCCTGAATTTGTCGATGGACAGTCGCAGGCCCGTGCGGAGGTGGCTGGCACCGGGGAGGGGCATGCCGGAAATTATATCAGGGGGCGGAGAATATGCAGGCAGTCAGCAGGTTGCTGAATTCAGAGCAAAAAAAAACTTATCAAAATTAATTTGATAAGTTTTCTTCGGTTGGTTGCGGGGGCCGGATTTGAACCGACGACCTTCGGGTTATGAGCCCGACGAGCTACCAGGCTGCTCCACCCCGCGTCCGTGCTGTTGCTGTACTGCTTCATAGTATTGGTTGCGGGGGCCGGATTTGAACCGACGACCTTCGGGTTATGAGCCCGACGAGCTACCAGGCTGCTCCACCCCGCGTCCGTACTACTACTGTTACTGCTTCACATTGTATTGGTTGCGGGGGCCGGATTTGAACCGACGACCTTCGGGTTATGAGCCCGACGAGCTACCAGGCTGCTCCACCCCGCGTCCGCGATACTACTGGTTACTGCCACTACATAATGTGAATTGGTTGCGGGGGCCGGATTTGAACCGACGACCTTCGGGTTATGAGCCCGACGAGCTACCAGGCTGCTCCACCCCGCGTCCGTGGATGCGCACTATACTCTCCACAGCCTTTGATGCAACCCATTTATGATAAAAAACGTAAAAAAAACCGTCATCTGCTGAATTTTACGGCACTTTTCTTTTTTTATGTAAATCACAAGGGCTGTTAATGCGGAAGATTTTATTATCACCCTGCCTCTGCTATCTTCGCTTCAGATAATTCAGCGAAGGCAGCGTAATGAAAGGAAAATGGGTAAAGCTTGCACTGACCGGGGCATTTCTGGCGTTACTGGCCGGATGTTCTTCCCGGCCTACCGACCGCGGTCAGCAATATAAAGACGGAAAACTGGATCAGCCCTTTGCGCTGGTTAACCAGCCGAATGCGAAAGGGAGCCCGGTAAACGCACGAGACTTTGCCGAACAGGTCCGGCAGATCCAGGGGGCTTCCGGCGCACTCTTTAATCGTAACAGCAGTACCTATACTGCCATTGAAAGCTGGCTGGTCGCCGGGGGGAATACCCGCGAGCTGCGTCAGTTTGGCCTCAATGCCTGGCAGATGGAGGGGACCGATGATTATGGGAACGTCCAGTTCACCGGCTACTACACCCCGGTGATCCAGGCCCGCTATACCCGTCAGGGGGAGTTTCAGTACCCTATTTATCGTATGCCACCACACCGCCGCGGGCATAAATTGCCGAGCCGCGCAGAAATTTATAACGGTGCACTAAGCTCCCGGTATGTGATTGCCTGGAGTAACTCATTAATTGACAACTTTATGATGGATGTCCAGGGCAGCGGTTATGTGGATTACGGTGATGGCCGGCCGTTGACCTTCTTTGGTTACGGAGGCAAGAATGGCTGGGCGTACCACAGCATCGGTAAAGAGCTTATCGATCGCGGGGAAGTGAAGCGGGAAGATATGTCAATGCAGGCCATTCGTGAGTGGGCAAATAACCACTCTTATGCAGAGGTCCGGGCCTTGCTGGAAACAAACCCTTCCTTTGTCTTCTTCCATCCGGAATCCTACACTCCGGTCCGTGGGGCCAGTGCCGTGCCGCTGGTGGCTAAAGCCTCCGTTGCTGCCGACCGCTCGCTGATCCCGCCCGGAACCGTATTGCTGGCCGAAGTGCCACAACTGGATGAGAAAGGGAAGTTTAATGGCACGTACCGGATGAGGCTGATGGTCGCTTTGGATGTCGGCGGGGCAATTAAGGGACAACATTTCGATATTTATCAGGGGATTGGCCCTGAAGCGGCCCATCTGGCCGGTTTTTATAATCACTACGGACGCGTCTGGGTGTTAAAATCCGCGCCGGGAACAGGATTACTGACCCGCTAAGCATCCGGCGGAAGAGGGCAAACATAGCCACTCTTCCGCCTGCGGTAATAAAGAATGCGGTAATAAAGAATAATGAAAAGAAAGAGGATCTATGCCGGAAGTGACTGATACCTGGCGCCAGCGTTTTGGCGGTACAGGTCGTTTATATGGTCAGCAGGCTCTGCACTGGTTTGCAGATGCACGCTTTTGTGTGGTTGGCATTGGCGGCGTTGGCTCCTGGGCCGCAGAAGCATTGGCCAGAACCGGCATCGGCCATATCACGTTAATTGATATGGATGATGTCTGCATCACCAATACTAACCGGCAGATCCATGCACTTCGCGGTAACGTGGGGCAGGCAAAAACCGAAGTCATGGCTGAACGCCTGCGGCAGATTAACCCGGAATGTGATGTTGTCTGTATTGATGATTTTGTGACGCCGGATAATGTGGCTACCCTGCTGGATAACCGGTTTGATTACGTCATCGATGCCATCGACAGTGTCAGACCCAAAGCGGCCTTGCTGGCTTACTGTCGCCGTAACAAGATCCCGTTGATCACTACCGGCGGCGCGGGCGGGCAAATCGATCCGACGCAGATTGCGGTGACGGATCTGGCGAAAACGATTCAGGATCCACTGGCGGCAAAATTGCGTGAGCGACTGAAATCCGATTTTTCTATCGTTAAAAACAGTAAAGGCAAACTGGGCATCGACTGTGTGTTCTCTACCGAAGCCCTGGTCTATCCGCAACCGGACGGTACTGTCTGTGCTTCCCGCAGTACGGCTGAAGGCCCGAAGCGTATGGATTGTGCCGCAGGATTCGGTGCAGCCACGATGGTCACGGCCAGTTTCGGATTTATTGCCGTTTCTCACGCGCTGAAAAAGTTTATCGCCAGAAAAGAACGTCAGGCGGCTGATGCCACCTGATGCTCTGCGGTTCAGGCGCTGCGGGCAATACGATGAATGGCTGCGGCCAGAGCTTCCAGACCACTACTGCGACTGGCACTGAGCTGTTCTTTTAACCCCAGTCTGTCAAAAATGGCCAGCGGATCGACACCGGATAATTCGCTGGCTGTTTTCCCTTCACATACCGTCAGCATCACTGCCAGTAACCCTTTAACGATGCGTCCTTCGCTGTCACCGTAAAAATGGAAAGTGCCATCATCCAGCCGCTGACTTCCCAGCCAGACACGGTTTTCGCATCCGCTGATTTCATTCTCCGGTGTTTTCAGTGTTTCCGGCAGGGCCGGTAATTTCCGGCTCAGCAGGATCAACTGGCGGTAACGTTCCTCCCAGTGGCGGAACTGGCCGAACTGCTCAGTTAACCCGGCATCGGTGATGTCGTGACCAAACGGATGTGGTGCGATTAAAGACGTCATAACATTACTCACTTAACAGATCATGGGCCATCCGGACTGCCCGGACAAAAGCGTCAACATCCTGTTGATTATTATAAGGGGCAAATGACGCGCGCAGGCAGCCCTGAATGTCCAGCGCCTTCATCAGCGGCTGGGCACAATGTTGTCCCGCACGTATCGCTATATTTTGTTCTGCCAGCAGGGTCACCATATCGGACGGATGGATGCCCCCGATACTGAAAGATAACAGCGGGGCATTATGCTGCCGGAAACTGCGAAAACCGGGCAGTTCAGCCAGTTGCTGTTCTGCGTCAGTGGCCAGAGATTCACTCCACAGTGCTGCAGCCCGGTGGTCCACGGTGGCTAAAAAGTCCAGAGTGGCGCCAAAGGCACAGACGCCGGCAATATTCGGTGTACCGGCTTCCAGACCATGGGGGGGGGCCATTGCACTGAACCCATCGAAACTGACCTGGTCGACCATTTTTCCGCCTCCCATCCAGGGTTTCATCTCCGCCAGACATTCGGTACTGGCATAGAGTACCCCGACACCGGTCGGGCCGTAGAGTTTATGGCCGGAAAAAGCATAAAAGTCAGCCTGAAGGGCGGTGACATCGGCGGGCTGATGAACGATCCCCTGGGCACCGTCGACCAGTACTCTGACGCCTGCGGCATGCGCTGTAGCAATAATGTCGGACAATGCCGGGAGTGCCCCGGTCACGTTTGACATCTGGCTTATCGCCAGCAAACGGGTTTTACCGGTCAATAGCTGCGGCAGCAGATCGTTGCGCGGCAGCCCTTCAGCGGTCACCGGCCATTTCACCACGCGGGCCCCTTTTTCGGCAGCAATCATCAGCCAGGGGATCAGGTTAGCGTGATGCTCCATCTCACTGACCAGGATTTCATCACCCGCTTGTAACTGATGTGACAGCCAGCTGTGTGCGACCAGATTGATGGATTCGGTCGTGCCCCGGGTCCAGATTATCTGTGACGCGCTCTGCGCGTTGAGTAACTCAGCGACCTGCTGGCGGGTATGCTCATAAGCAGCGGTCAGTTTTCTCGCCTGCGAGTGCTGACTGCGGTGCACCGTTCCCGCCGCGCGGTAACATGCTGTGCTGGCATCAATCATCGCCTGAGGTTTCAGGGCGGTGGCCGCACTGTCCAGATAGATGTCATCCCCGCTAAGTGCAGGAAACTGCTGGCGAAAACGGGCGGCATCAAAACCATTCATAACGTACTCGTGTCCGGTAAATTTAAGATAAGACTGAAAAAACCTCACCCACTGGTAAAGTTGTAAATATGTCATATGATTTATTAGCAGACTGTAAGCATATTTATTGCTTAATGTTAGTTATCCGTCGCTACGGACGAAAACATGGACTGCATATTGACAGAATCGCTGACAGTTTAAGGTATTCTTATCTGTAAGGAGATAATAAATGAAAAAGCAACTCGCAGCAGTATTCGCGGTATCCGCGCTCGTCTTCACCCTGGCTGGTTGTTCGTCTAACTATGTCATGCATACCAACGATGGCCGTACCATCGTAGCACAAGGTAAACCCAGCGTTGATGACGATACCGGTATGATCGTCTATAAAGACAGCAGTGGTATTAAGCAGCAAATCAACCGTTCTGATGTGAAAGAAATGACTCAGCTCGGTCAGTAAGGGTATCGTATTGATTGCAGTCGCCGGTGGCGGCTGCTTTATCTTCTCTCCTTCCCCCCCCCCCCCCCCGGCCCCTGCCATTTTTTTACTGAAATGATTAATTATGCCGTTCTTCTGTCAGGTTTATGCATAATCCGGATTTATGCAAATATCTGCGCAAACGTTTAGCTTTTCGCATAAGCTGAGTTATTGCGGCTTGCAGCGTTTTTACGGGGGGAGATGGCATCATCGGCGGGATTGAATACGAAAGACAAAAAAAAACACCGCATAAAGCGGTGCTGTAAAAATATAAACTATGGACAGACAGGGTATATCACAGGAAATAAATCAGGTCTGAAAAACAGACCAAATGCAAACACAACATCACCACCTAAAGCCAAAAGAGTCTGAAATGACTGGTTCAGAAAACTTTTCGTTCCGGCTCAGGAAGTGCGTGAACTATAGGTATTTGCTGGTGCTTCCTCAAGGGACAATTTATAATGCTTCGGATAAAAAAAACTAATGCCTGAGTGCGTTCCGGCTCCGGCATCCTATTAGCCCTGAATCTGAAGACTGTTATGTCAAAACGACTGCCTCCTCTTAATGCCCTGAAAGTCTTCGATGCGGCCGCACGGCACCTGAGTTTTACCCGGGCGGCCGAAGAACTGTTTGTGACCCAGGCCGCTGTCAGCCACCAGATTAAATCGCTGGAAGACTTCCTCGGCCTGAAACTGTTCCGCCGTCGTAATCGCTCGCTGTTACTGACCGAAGAAGGTCAAAGCTATTCGCTGGATATTAAAGAAATATTTTCCGCACTGAATGATGCTACCCGTAAACTGCAGGCCCGGAGTGCGAAAGGTGCACTGACGGTCAGTCTGTTACCCAGTTTTGCGATCCAGTGGCTGGTCCCGAGGCTATCCAGCTTCAACCAGGACTGTCCGGGCATCGATGTCCGTATCCAGGCGGTTGACCGTGAAGAGGATAAACTCTCTGACGATGTGGACGTGGCTATCTTCTATGGCCGGGGGAACTGGCCGGGCTTGCGGGTGGAAAAACTGTATGCTGAATATCTGCTGCCGGTTTGTTCACCGGCGCTGCTGACCGGTGAGTTTTCACTGAAGAGCCCGGCCGACCTGGCTCATTTCACCTTATTGCATGACGCATCGCGCCGTGACTGGCAAAGCTATACCCGGCAACTGGGACTGAACCATGTCAATGTCCAGCAGGGGCCCATCTTCAGCCACACCGCAATGGTATTACAGGCCGCCATCCACGGGCAGGGGATTGCACTGGCGAATAACGTGATGGTGCAAAGTGAACTGGAAAGTGGCCGTCTGGTGTGTCCGTTTAACGATGTTTTGGCCAGTCAGAACGCTTTTTATCTGGTTTGTCATGACAGTCAGGCAGATCTGGGTAAAATAGCGGCTTTCCGGCAATGGATTCTGGCGCGTGCCGCCAGTGAACAGGAAAAGTTTCGTTTTCGCTATGATTAGCAAAACAGGACGCAGCCAACGTACCCGATGAGGAACAGGACATGTCCAGCCGCACGATGTTTATTTTTGCCGCCATCAGCGGTTTTTTACTGGTGGCTTTCGGTGCTTTCGGCGCCCATGTGTTAAGTAAAACCCTGAGCAGCAATGAGATGGCCTGGATCCATACCGGCCTTGAATATCAGGCGTACCATACGCTGGCTATTCTTGGCCTGGCATCGGCAATGCTGCGCAGGGCGAATATCTGGTTTTACTGGAGTGCAGCACTCCTTGCGTTAGGGACAGTTCTCTTCAGCGGCAGTCTTTACTGCCTGGCACTGTCTCATCTGATGTTTTTAGTTTTTGTGACGCCGGTCGGAGGCCTTTGCTTCCTGGCCGGATGGTTTTTGATGTTGATTGGCGCTCTGCGTCTGAAACGAAAGGCAGGCAGCCATGAATAAGGTTTTACTCTATTGTCGTTCCGGGTTTGAAAAAGAATGTGCGGCAGAAATCACCGCCCGTGCCACAGCACTGGAAGTGTTTGGTTTTGCGCGGGTGAAGGATAATTCGGGCTACGTGATTTTTGAATGTTATCAGTATGAAGATGCCGATAAATTGATCCGTCAGATCCCGTTTGCATCACTGATCTTTGCCCGACAGATGATAGTGGTCGGTGAATTATTACGGGATTTACCGCCGGACGATCGTATCACTCCGGTGTGTGGCATGCTGACGGGGGCCGTTGAAAAGGGGGGAGAACTGCGTGTTGAAGTCCCCGATACTAATGAAGCCAAAGAACTGCTTAAATTCTGCCGAAAATTCACGGTGCCACTACGGGCTGCATTACGTCAGAACGGTATTCTGCTGAATTATGAATCGGCAAAGCGTCCGGTCGTGCATGTTTTCTTTATTGCCTCCGGTACCTGCTATGTCGGTTACTCTTACCCGGAAAACAACTCTCCGTTGTTTATGGGGATCCCGCGGCTGAAGTTTCCGTCCGATGCCCCGAGCCGTTCAACGTTAAAACTGGAAGAAGCATTCCATGTTTTTGTGCCGGCAGATGAATGGGACGAGCGTCTGGGGAGCGGAATGTATGCGGTGGATCTGGGAGCCTGTCCGGGCGGCTGGACGTATCAGCTGGTGAAACGCAGTATGATGGTGTATGCGGTCGATAACGGACCAATGGCCCCTGCGCTGATGGATACCGGACAGGTGATCCATTGCCGCGAGGATGGCTTTAAATTCCGTCCGGCAAAATCGAATGTGACCTGGCTTGTCTGCGATATGGTGGAAAAACCGGTCAGAGTCGCGGCACTGATGACAGAATGGCTGATCAATGGCTGGTGCAGGGAAGCCATTTTTAACCTGAAACTGCCGATGAAAAAACGCTATGAAGAAGTCACTCAGAACCTGCAAATGATCGCGGAATCGCTGCAGGCCGGGGGGATCAATGCACAGATCCAGGCGCGTCACCTCTACCACGATCGCGAAGAGATCACCGTCCATGTTCGTCGTATCTGGGGAGCCGCGCCAGGACGTCGTGACGAACGCGAATAAACTGCGTTACCTGCCCGTCGCGGGCAGATAACGCAGGCTTTTCAGGTTTCCCTGTAAATCCAGACAGGTTGCCAGTCGGGCAACCTGTCTGGAGATCAGCGCAATTTCCTGCGCGCCCTGTAATTTCTTACGCCACTTTTCTTCTACCTGATCCAGTTGCTGAAAAAGCGTCTCCAGATTATCAAAACGGCGGATAAGCTCTGCCGCACTCTTTGGCCCTATCCCAGCCACACCGGGAATTTTGCTCCCTGCGATACCGCAAAGCCCCCAGTAATCCGGCAATTGTCCGGGGGAGACACCGTATTGCTGCCGGATAAAAGGCACATCCAGCCAGCGTTTCTGAAAGTAGTCACGTAAGCGAATTTCGGGCACCAGCAACTGGCAGTAACCTTTGTCTGTCGACACAATGGTGGTTTGCTGGCCAGCCTGCGCCATTTTACAGGCCAGGGTAGCGGCCAGGTCATCGGCCTCATCGTCGGTGGCATGCCAGCAATGAATACCGCTTTCAGCAAATACCTGATGCAGGGCAGGCATCAGCAGGCGCAACTCTTCCGGCATCTCCGGACGACCGGCTTTATATTCACTCAGTACCTGGTGTCGCCAGCCTTCACGCTGATGCGGGTTATCAAATACGCCGACCACATGGGTGGGCTGGGTGTGTTGCAGTAACTGGCGCAGGGCGGCACGGGTGCCGGTCAGACACTGATTACCCTGAACCGCATGGATTCGGCGAATGAGGTTCAGTGCATCGATGATCAGTAGATGATAAGTCATAATTGCCGGAGAATATAAACGCTGAAAACTGCGTAAAGTAAAAACAGAAGCTGCTTACCGGCGGCTGGCCGGTAAACAGAGAGGCTACCTGATGATTTCGTAGCAAGGGACATACGCACTGCCCGGAAGTTTCATCCGGTGTTGAGCGACGAACCCCTGTAACATTTCATCCATGCGGTGCATGATATCGGCATCACCATGAATTTTAAACGGTCCGTGGGCCCGGATTTCGCGGATCCCGATGTCTTTCACATTTCCTGCCACGATCCCTGAGAACATCCGGCGCAAATCTGCGGCCAGTTTCTCTTTCGGCTGATCCTGGTTCAGGTTAAGGGCTGACATATTGGCATGGGTCGGCTGGAACGGCAGTTGCAGTTCCGGTTCGATACGCAGTGACCAGTTAAAACTGTACGCATCGCCGGTCTGACGGCGGTACTCTTTCACGGCGGGCATCGCCTGCTTCATGGTTTTTGCCACCGCATGGGCATCATCAATAATAATCCGGTAATGACGGGTGGCCGCCTCGCCCAGGGTATTGATAATAAAATCATCCAGCACACGGAAATAGTCTTCACTTTCTTTCGGCCCGGTCAGTATCAGCGGCAGAACCTGCTGCTGGTTGTGCGGATGCATCATAATGCCCAGCAGATAGAGTAGTTCTTCGGCCGTCCCGACGCCTCCCGGGAAGATAATGATCCCGTGCGCGATACGGACGAAGGCTTCCAGCCGTTTTTCGATATCCGGCATGATAATCAGTTCATTAACCAGCGGGTTCGGTGGTTCAGCAGCGATAATCGACGGTTCGGTCATGCCGATAAAACGTCCTTCACGGTAGCGCTGCTGTGCGTGGCCGACAGCGGCTCCTTTCATCGGCGCTTCCATCACGCCCGGGCCACAGCCGGTACAAATATTAAGTTCACGCAGACCTAACTGCGTTCCGACATCCCGGCAATACTGGTATTCCACAGGGTTTACTGAATGCCCTCCCCAGCACACCACCGTATTCGGTAACTCACCCACATGCAGAGCACGGGCATTACGCAAAATTGAAAACACCATATTGGTGATGTAGGCCGAATCTTTCGGGTTAGGTTCACGAAAACGTGCCGAATGATTCAGCTGACCGGTGACGAACAGGATATCCCGTAACACGGCAAATAAGTTCGCCTGCAGGGAGCGGATGATCTGACCGTCGACAAAGGCATTTTCCGGCGGATTAATCAGCTCCAGCTTTACGCCGCGCTCGCGACGCAAGACGTTAATATCGAAGTCTGCAAACTGTGACAGCAGTTGCTGACTATTATCCGTCAGGCTGCCGGAATTGAGCACCGCCAGTGAGCAGTTGCGGAATAACTGATACAGGTCACTGCTGGCGGTTCTTTTCAGCATATCTACTTCCAGTTGTGAAAGCAGATCCATAGCCCCAAGAGGGCTGATATGTGTAATCAAGAGAACTCCTTACTCCCCGCGGGGAACTGCTGCATCACACAGCGGCTGTAAAATCATTTACCGTGACGCCGGCTCCCTGTCCGGCCCTGTTTTTATCTGGCCGGTGCTTCAGAGTATCGCTGGCGTACGGATTTTCACAAGTGATAAGTAGTTATTTCCTGTGATGATTACGGGGGGTTACGGAGTTTACTGACGGGCCAGCCGGGCGACAGGGGCTTCGAATGCCACGTTACTGCGCCACGGATTAATGTCCAGGCCACCTCTGCGTGTGTAACGGGCATAGACGGTCAGTTGTTCCGGCTGGCAAAACTGCATCAGGTCATTGAAAATGCGCTCAACACACTGTTCGTGGAATTCATTATGCTGGCGGAAAGAGAGCAGGTAACGTAGCAGTGCTTCACGCTCTATCCGTGGACCGCGATAGCGGATCATCACAGAGCCCCAGTCAGGCTGTTGAGTGATCAGACAGTTGGATTTCAGAAGATGGCTGACCAGCGTCTCTTCGACGATGTCGGACGTGGTGGCGTCTTGCAGCAGATTATTATCAAAGCTGTAATTATCGACAGTGATCGGCAGGTCGTCGATGCACTCTCCGGCGAAATGGCCGACCGGCTGTCCTTCCGCCTCACTGAGGCTGGAGAGTGTCACTGTGACTTTTCCGCCGGCACAAGCGCTGAGATCTTTTTCAAGCGTGGCTCTGACGGTTTCAGTATCTGCAAATTTTGTCTGATTGAAACTATTCAGATAGAGTTTAAAACTTTTCGATTCAATCAGATTACGGCTGGTGGCGCAGAGAGCCACGTAGCCGATAGCAACGCGCGGAACGCCCTGGTCATTCAGCCAGGAGAGTTCGTACAATGTCCAGAGGTCTTCGCCATGAAAGGGCAGGTTACCTTCCTGTAAACCCAACCCGTCACGGTTGAGGCTTCGCGGGACCGGTTGTAATAACTCCGGAGCATAGTGTTCAGTGTAGGAAGTTTTTTTCCCCAGGGTCAGACCTTCCAGGGCCTGATGTTGGTCATAATGAGTCATGAAAGTACCACGGATAAAGTAAACGTTGTGCTCAGTGTACCCGATCAGAAGTGAGAAAATGAATGATGCAGCAAACCTTAGATGCTTTACACGCCTTTACCCGCCGCTATTGTGAGAACTGGCAGCAGCAAACCGGCCATTTTCCGCTGAGTGAAGCACTCGCGGGAATCGATTCTCCCTGTGTTGAGTACAGTGACGAGCAGGGAGTGTTCTGGCAACCCCGGCCGTTTACGTTACCGGCGACGCTGGAAGCGGTAGAGCGTGCGCTGGATATTGTGATCCAGCCTGCCGTTGTCGCCTGGTATACCGCTCAGTTCGCGGCGGATATGCAGGCCGTTTGGCAGGGGCGTGTGATGACGTTATTACAGGTCTGGAATGAAGAGGATTTTAGTCGGGTGCAGGAGAATTTAATCGGACACCTGGTGATGAAACGTCGGCTGAAGCAGAGTCCGACGCTGTTTATTGCCGCTACCGATCACGACACCGAAATTATTTCGGTCTGTAACCTGAGCGGTGAAGTTATCCTGGAATCACTTGGAACCAAAAAACGTGAAACACTGGCACCGTCACTGGCTGATTTTATTAATAAATCCGAAGGTATTGTTACGAAATAACCGGTAATCCTGATATTTGTGTAATAGAAGGCAATTGTTAACTTGATTCAGATCAATAAATAGTGTTTTTAACCTGGTATGACTCTTTATATAAAGCCTTCCTATTTCATAAGGTTACTTTAAAGGATATTGAATTATAACGCTAATTAAGATTTTTACTGTAAAAATCTCGTTGCGGAAAATGGTGACTCTGACAGAATGGCACCTACTGGCAGGAGGCCGGGGAAGTTACTTGTTTTCAGGATGAAAGCAACCCAGGGATGGTGGTATCTGTTATGGATGTCAGATACCGTAAGGTTGTTTCAGGATGAAGTAACCTGCTCTGCCTGAGCTAAACCCCCCTCCGCAGGAGGGAAGTTACTGTCGGGGATAGACAGTGACGCATTGAGCCAGAAAGTCCGGTCAGGATGACCAGGCGGATACTGATAAAGCTCAATGAACGCAGGGAGCACGATTGTAGCCGGATTGCTGCGAACAGACTGGGAGTACTGTATTTTTACAGTACTCCCTTTTTTATGCTCATCACTTTTCCCCTGTGTAATGATATGCTGGCGCGGTTTTTATCAGGAATAGGAGAATACCGGTGGCTGAGCAATATATTGTCCTGCAGCGACTGTCGCAACTTGAACAGATCTTACGGGACCATGAGCTATGGCAGGAAACGGCGCCAGCAGAGAGCGCGTTGCAAAGCGACCAGCCCTTCAGCCTGGATACCCTGCATCCTCTGGAATGGTTACAGTGGATTTTCATTCCCCGTATGACGGCGATTATCGATGCCGGAGCCGGGTTACCTGAAAAACTGGCCATCGCCCCTTATTTTGAAATGGCGCTGGAGCCTCAGCTCAGCGTACGTCCGGTATTGTTACTGACCTTAAGGCAACTTGATGGTCTTTTTGAACAAGAAACACCTTAATGCTTGAAATTATTTATCAGGATCAGTGGCTGGTTGCCGTCAACAAGCCCGCAGGTATGCTTGTCCACCGCAGCTGGCTGGATCGGCATGAAACCACTTTCGTCATGCAGACATTGCGCGACCAGATAGGCCAGCATGTTTTTACTGTCCATCGTCTCGACCGCCCGACGTCCGGGGTGTTGATCTTCGCATTATCTTCCGAGGTTGCACGGCTGTTATCACAACAGTTCGAACAGCATCAGCTGGAAAAAACCTATCATGCCATCGTGCGTGGCTGGCTGACAGAGGCAGGGGTACTGGACTATCCGTTGATGGAAGAGCGGGATAAGATTGCAGATAAACATTCTGCCGCACCTACCGAACCTCAGTCTGCTCTGACTCGTTATCAGCCACTGGCACAGGTTGAAATGCCGGTGCCTATCGGGCGCTATTCCACCTGTCGTTACACTCTGGTGGAACTCACTCCGCAAACCGGTCGTAAGCACCAATTGCGTCGCCATATGTCGCACCTGCGGCATCCTATTATCGGTGATACTAATCACGGGGATTTACGTCAGAATCGCGGTGCCGCCGAACATTTCGGATGTCAGCGACTGATGTTACACGCCTCCCGGCTGATGCTAACGCACCCGGTGACCGGGGAGCCATTACGCCTGCATGCAAGTCTGGATACGGTCTGGCAAACGGCCTTTGAGCATTTTGACTGGCAGGCGCAGTTACCGGACTTACCCCGGTCCGCCCTGTTGACAGACCCGCCAGCGACGGAGGAGCAGTAATGGCCAGTATCGGAATTTTTATCGGCACCGTGTATGGCAATTCACAGCTTATAGCCGAAGAAGCTCTGCCATTGCTGGAAGCCGCCGGACACCAGGTTCACCTGTATGAAGAACCTGAACTCAGTCAGTGGCTGGATGAAAGCCTGCAAATCCGGTTAATTATTACCTCCACGACCGGGCAGGGCGATTTTCCGGACACTATCGCCAGGCTCTATAGCGATATGAAAGACCAGTGCGGTTACCAGCCAACAGTACGTTACGGGCTGATTGCATTGGGGGACAGCAGTTATCAGGAGTATTGCGGGGCCGGTCAGGCTTTTGAACAGTTGTTGCAGGAGCACCAGGCACAGCGTATTGGTGAGATCCTGCTGATTGATGCGCAGGAGCACCCGGTACCCGAAGAGGTGGCATTACCCTGGGTAGAACACTGGATAACCTTATTGTAGTCTGCATAAACGCGGGCAGGAGAGCCTTTCCTGCCCGCGTTTATGCGCCCGACCTCCCGCAAGGCAGAAAGAGCTCTTTTCTGCCACTCTTTCCGGTGACGACGCTGTTTCTGTCAGCCACCGATGCATTTCAGGCAATCTGCCATGCCGGCGGTTTCAGAGACCGGCAATACTCAGCTTTTCATGATTATCCCTGGTAATATGACCTTTTCCCGGCAGGCAGGGCTGACGACAAGTGGAAAGATTTGTTAATGTATTTGTCTTTTTTACGCTACATTTCGCCTGTTTTTCCGTATCATTATCTGCAGAATTTTACGGAACGGGTAAAATACATTCTGTTGCCGGGATCCCCGGCATGCCTCTGATAATCTGCCATATTAAGAGAACACATTACTGATGGTGCAATTTTATTCCGCTGCCAGGCGCGCGAAGCCCCGCAAAGAACTCACGGTAACGATTGATGAGCTTGACCCGTTTGGTCAGGGCGTGGCGCGTTATCAGGGAAAAGCCCTGTTTGTCAGCGGTGCACTGCCCGGAGAAAAAGTGCAGGTGATAGTGCAGGAAGATAAACGTCACTATTCCCGCGGTAAAGCAACCCGACTCCTCACGCAAAGTCCTGACCGGGTGGTTGCACGTTGTCCTCATTATGGTGAATGTGGGGGCTGCCAGCAGCAGCACGTCAGTGAGGCACTCCAGCAGCAAAGTAAAAAGAATGCACTGGAAAGAATGCTGAATCACAACAGTTCGCAACCGTTGAACGTGGAACAGGTGATCCGCGGAGACAGCTGGCATTACCGGCGACGTGCCCGGCTGAGCCTGCGCTGGGATAATAAACAGCAGCGGCTGGAGATGGGGTTTCGTAAAAGTGGCAGCAGCGAGATTGTGAATATCCGTCAATGCCCTGTTATGGTGCAACCCCTTGAGCGTTTGCTGCCCGAACTGAGACAGTGTTTAAGCGGATTACAGGGTGCGCGGGATCTCGGACATGCCGAGCTGGTACAGGCAGATAATGGTGTGGTGCTGGTTTTACGCCATCTGAAACCCTTTTCTGTGGCAGATAAAGAAAAACTGGAACGATTTTCGCAAAGCCATCAGTTAATGTTGTTCCTTGCACCGGACAACAACACACTGCAACACATTTGCGGAGAAATGCCTTATTATCAGTCGCATAACCTGAAGCTTTCTTTCAGTCCGCAGGATTTCATCCAGGTCAATGACAAGGTGAATCAGCAAATGGTGACTACGGCCATCGACTGGCTGGCATTGCAGCCCGGCGACCGGGTGCTGGACCTGTTTTGCGGAATGGGGAACTTCACCCTGCCTGTCGGGCAGTATGTTGAGAATGTTGTCGGTGTTGAAGGGGTAGCAACATTAGTTCAGCAGGCTGCGTATAATGCGCAGGATAATGATTTACATAATGTCACGTTCTACCGGCACGATCTGGAACAGGATGTGACAGGACAACCCTGGGCATCGCAGGGGTTCACCAAAGTTTTGCTCGATCCGGCAAGGGCCGGTGCCGCCGGAATAATGGCGCATATCATTGCGCTGGCACCACAACGTATAGTGTATGTGTCCTGTAATCCCGCCACTCTGGCTCGTGACAGTGAGCCGTTGATGGCAGCAGGCTATATTGCGGAACGGGTGACGATGCTGGATATGTTCCCTCATACCAGTCATCTGGAATCCATGGTGCTGTTCAGCAGAACCTAAACGGCCAGGCAGGCCGTCATGCAGGAGAAGTTATGGTTGCGGTAAGAAGTGCGCATATGAATACGGCAGGGGAATTTGCCCTCGAACAGTGGATTGCCAGTCTGGGGATCGCCAATGAGCAATCCTGTCAGCGACTGGCGGACTGCTGGCGTTATTGCGAAACCGGGACCCGTCACCATCCTCTTCAGCCGATGTTACTGTGGCGTGGTATCGAGATGGTCGAAATACTGACCGAACTCAGTATGGACAACGATACACTGCGCGCTGCGTTGCTGTTCCCGCTGGCTAACGAAGAGGTGGTCACCGAAGAGCAACTGGAAGAGCGGTTTGGCAGGGAAATTGTTTCGCTGGTGCATGGTGTCCGGGATATGGATGCCATCCGCCAGTTGAAAGCGACCCATAACGATTCAATGGCCTCTGAGCAGGTGGATAATGTCCGCCGCATGTTGCTGGCGATGGTTGAAGACTTCCGTTGTGTGGTGATCAAGCTGGCAGAGCGGGTCGCCCATCTGCGCGAAATGAAAGATGCGCCGGAAGATGAACGAGTTCTGGCGGCGAAAGAGAGCACCAATATCTATGCGCCGCTGGCAAACCGCCTGGGGATCGGTCAGTTAAAATGGGAACTGGAAGATTACTGTTTCCGCTATCTGCACCCGGAAGAATATAAGCGTATCGCTAAATTGCTGCATGAGCGGCGGGTCGATCGCGAACAATATATCGAAAATTTCGTCGATAATCTGCGTCAGGAAATGGCCCGGGAAGGCGTCAGGGCTGAAGTCTATGGGCGGCCGAAACATATCTATAGCATCTGGCGCAAGATGCAAAAGAAAGCCCTGTCTTTTGATGAGTTGTTTGATGTACGTGCCGTGCGGATAGTGGCTGACCGCCTGCAGGACTGTTATGGCGCATTGGGTATCGTGCATACTCTTTACCGGCACCTGCCCAGTGAGTTTGACGACTATGTCGCCAACCCTAAACCTAACGGCTACCAGTCTATCCACACCGTGGTCCTGGGGCCTCGCGGGCAAACGGTCGAAATACAAATCCGTACCCGGCAGATGCATGAAGATGCTGAACTGGGGGTCGCTGCGCATTGGAAATATAAAGAAGGTCCGGGCATCAGCAATACCCGTGGTGCGGCGGGTCACGAAGAGCGTATTGCCTGGTTGCGTAAACTGATCGCCTGGCAGGAAGAAATGGCTGACAGCGGTGAAATGCTCGAGGAAGTCCGCAGTCAGGTGTTTGACGACCGGGTGTATGTGTTTACGCCGAAAGGGGATGTCATCGACCTGCCTGCCGGCTCGACACCGCTGGACTTTGCCTACCATATCCACAGTGATATCGGACATCGCTGTATCGGTGCCAAAATCAGCGGACGGATTGTGCCTTTCACCTATCAGTTACAGATGGGTGATCAGGTTGAAGTGATTACCCAGAAACAGCCGAACCCAAGCAGGGACTGGCTGAATCCGAACCTCGGGTATATTACTACCAGCCGTGGTCGTGCCAAAGTGCATGCCTGGTTCCGTAAACAGGATCGCGATAAAAATATCCTGGCCGGACGGCAGATTCTGGACAGTGAACTGAGCCATCTGGATATCAGCCTGAAAGAGGCGGAAAAGTTGCTGTTGCCGCGTTACAACATGACCTCTATGGATGAAATCCTGGCGGCCATTGGTGGCGGTGACATCCGGCTTAACCAGATGGTGAACTATCTGCAGGGCAAGCTGAATAAACCGACAGCCGAGGAAGAAGACAGGGAAGCCCTACGTCAGTTGACTCAGAAATCACACAGTAATCACAATGCCGGAAAAGAGAGTGGCCGCGTGGTGGTCGAGGGCGTCGGTAATCTGATGCACCATATTGCCCGTTGCTGTCAGCCTATCCCGGGGGACGATATCGTCGGCTTCATTACCCAGGGGCGGGGGATCTCTATCCACCGGGCCGATTGTGATCAGCTGGCGGAGCTGACGAATCATGCGCCGGAACGTATTGTCGATGCCGTCTGGGGTGAGAGCTATTCCAGCGGATATTCACTGGTGGTGAGGGTCATTGCCAATGATCGCAGCGGTCTGCTGCGTGATATTACGACCATTCTGGCCAATGAAAAGGTGAATGTACTGGGGGTTTCCAGCCACAGCGATACGAAAAAACAGCTCGCCACCATCGACATGGATATCGAAATTTATAATCAGCAGGTATTGGGCCGTATTATTGCCCGTCTGAATCAGGTGCCTGACATTATCGATGCCAAACGCCGTCATTAACCGGCCTCCGATCCCCGGTCAGCCTCTGGCTGACCGGGGATGGTTTTGCCCTCCTTCGTTGAGAATGCCATGAACACATCAGAATCCTCATTACAGCATTTGCTGAGCCTTATGCAGCAATTACGTGACCCGCAACACGGTTGTCCGTGGGATAAACAGCAGACGTTTGCCTCCATTGCCCCGTATACCTTAGAAGAAACGTATGAAGTGATTGATGCGATTCAGCGTGGGGACTTCACTGAACTGCGGGAAGAACTGGGCGATTTGCTGTTCCAGGTCGTGTTCTATGCACAAATAGCTCAGGAACAGAATCTGTTTGATTTCAGCGATATCTGTCAGAGCATCAGCAGTAAACTGGAACGCAGGCACCCGCATATCTTTGCCTCACCGCAGGATAAACAGGTGAAAGATATCAATCAGCACTGGGAAGCGCTGAAACAGCAGGAGCGACAGGATAAGTCGCAGCATTCCGCGCTGGATGATATTCCCCGGGCAATGCCAGCCCTGATGCGGGCCTATAAAATCCAGAAACGTTGCAGCAATGTCGGTTTTGACTGGAATGAAACCGGGCCGGTACTGGACAAAGTGCATGAAGAAATTGCTGAGGTGATGGAAGAGGCCAGCCGCGATGAGATTAACCCGCAGCGGCTGGAGGAGGAAATAGGGGACCTGCTGTTCGCCACGGTTAACCTTTCCCGTCATCTTGGCAGTAAAGCCGAGACGGCGTTACAAAAAGCGAATGATAAATTCGAAAAACGGTTTCGTCAGGTCGAAAGCATTATTGCAGCACAAGGACTGACGATGCCGGGGGCAACCCTGGAGCAGATGGAAGCGGCCTGGCAGCAGGTAAAACAGCAGGAAAAATCCTGAGACTATTTAACAGGCAACCCTCTGCACAACGCCTCTGATTTTCCCGGCTGACTTTTCCGTGGCCAGAAGATGCGCTATCCGGTGAGCGGGCTTTCTGTGATCCCGGCGGCCGGCCCGGTTCCGCGTGGATAACCTTCCGGCAGAGCGGTTGCTTCAGCCTGCGGTGTTAAGTCGCGCAGTTTTTACTCCGTCCGTCATCAATCCGCCATCAGAAAGTGATAAATAACTTTTATTCAGCAGGCTAACTCGTTTCAGCTTTTTGCGAAAAACCCACAAAATTGTGATGAAAATCAAGTATAGCGGCGAGAGTTTGCCGTAAAGTGTCGGTTACGCAGAGTGAAGAGTCAATGAATCATCAATTGTGGCGGATGCGGCTTTCGGGTATACTGTTTTCCCGTCCTGGTGATTCCACCGTCTTTAAACCTTAACTCTCAGGTTCAGCATGACAACGAACTATATTTTTGTGACCGGCGGGGTCGTATCCTCTCTGGGTAAAGGCATTGCTGCAGCCTCCCTGGCAGCTATTCTTGAAGCTCGTGGTCTGAAAGTGACCATTATGAAGCTCGACCCTTATATTAACGTCGATCCAGGCACCATGAGCCCGACTCAGCATGGTGAAGTATTTGTCACTGATGATGGTGCAGAAACGGATCTTGACTTAGGGCATTACGAGCGTTTTATCCGTACCCGTATGTCACGCCGTAATAACTTTACTACCGGACGTATTTACTCTGAAGTTCTGCGTAAAGAACGTCGCGGTGACTACCTGGGGGCGACCATTCAGGTGATCCCGCACATCACTAATGCCATCAAAGAGCGCATTATTGAAGGCGGCGAAGGCCATGATGTGGTACTGGTTGAAATCGGCGGAACCGTCGGTGATATTGAATCACTGCCATTCCTGGAAGCCATTCGTCAGATGGCGGTCGATGTGGGTCGTGAACATACCCTGTACATGCACCTGACGCTGGTTCCTTATATGGCGGCGGCCGGTGAAGTGAAAACCAAACCGACTCAGCACTCCGTAAAAGAACTGCTGTCGATTGGTATTCAGCCGGACGTACTGATTTGTCGTTCAGATCGTGCCGTCCCAGCCAACGAACGCGCTAAGATTGCGCTGTTCTGTAACGTGGCAGAGAAAGCGGTTATCTCACTGAAAGATGTCGATTCTATTTATAAAATCCCGGGACTGCTGAAGTCTCAGGGCCTGGACGACTTTATCTGTAAGCGTTTTAATCTGAATGCACCGCAGGCTGACCTTTCCGAATGGGAACAGGTCATTTATGAAGAAGCCAATCCGGGTGGCGAAGTCACTATCGGTATGGTCGGTAAATATGTAGAACTGCCGGATGCTTACAAATCAGTGATTGAAGCATTGAAACACGCGGGTCTGAAAAACCGCGTCACAGTGAATATCAAACTGATTGATTCTCAGGATATCGAAACCCGTGGTGTTGAGTTACTCAACGGACTGGATGCTATCCTGATCCCTGGCGGTTTTGGTACCCGGGGTATCGAAGGCAAAATTCTTGCAGCTCAGTATGCCCGTGAGAATAAAATCCCTTATCTGGGGATTTGCCTCGGTATGCAGATTGCGTTAATTGAGTTTGCGCGTAATGTTGCCGGTATGACCGGGGCAAGCTCAACGGAATTTGACCCGAACTGTAAATCGCCGGTGGTTGCATTGATCACTGAATGGCGCGATGAAGAAGGTCGTGTTGAAGTGCGTGATGAAAAGAGCGATCTTGGCGGCACCATGCGTCTGGGAAGCCAGGCCTGCCAGTTGTCTGATGACAGTCTGGTGCGTCAGATGTATGGGACATCAACGATTGTTGAACGTCATCGTCATCGCTATGAAGTGAATAATCTGTTACTGAAGCCTATCGAGGCGGCAGGTTTGCGGATTGCGGGTCGTTCCGGAGATGACCAGCTGGTAGAAATTATTGAAAACCCTAACCATCCGTGGTTTGTGGCCTGCCAGTTCCATCCTGAATTTACCTCGACCCCGCGTGATGGTCACCCGTTGTTCTCAGGATTTGTCAAAGCATCGGTTGAGCATCAGAAAAGTCTGGCGAAGTAAGCTTATCACTGCAACGCGCGAACTTTTCGCGCGTTGCTTGTCTTAGGATTAAGAAGTTTTAGCTTAACTTGTACTGAGGAAAAACGAATGTCCAAAATCGTAAAAGTCATCGGTCGCGAAATTATCGACTCACGTGGTAACCCGACTGTTGAAGCAGAAGTACATCTGGAAGGTGGTTTCGTTGGACTGGCAGCTGCACCGTCAGGCGCTTCTACGGGGTCCCGTGAAGCACTGGAACTGCGTGATGGCGATAAATCTCGTTTCCTGGGCAAAGGTGTCACGAAAGCAGTTGCGGCTGTTAACGGACCCATTGCTGAAGCAGTCACAGGTAAAGATGCGAAAGACCAGGCCAATATCGATAAAATCATGATCGATCTGGACGGTACCGAAAATAAATCTAAATTCGGTGCTAACGCGATTCTGGCCGTTTCTCTGGCAGCGGCAAAAGCGGCTGCAGCGTCTAAAGGCCTGCCTCTTTACGCTCACATTGCTGAACTGAACGGTACTGCCGGCAAGTTTTCTATGCCACTGCCTATGATGAACATCATCAACGGTGGTGAGCACGCGGACAATAACGTCGATATTCAGGAATTCATGATCCAGCCGGTAGGCGCTTCCAGCATCAAAGAAGCTATCCGCATCGGTTCTGAAGTTTTCCATCACCTGGCGAAAGTACTCAAGGCGAAAGGCCTGAATACTGCAGTCGGTGACGAAGGCGGTTATGCCCCTAACCTGGCATCCAATGCTGAAGCGCTGGCGGTTATCGCTGAAGCGGTTAAAGCGGCAGGTTATGAGTTAGGTAAAGACGTCACTCTGGCGATGGACTGTGCGGCTTCTGAGTTTTATAACAAAGAAACCGGTAACTATGAACTGAAAGGCGAAGGTAAAACCTTTACCTCTCAGGAATTCACCCATTACCTGGAAGAACTGACTCAGCAGTATCCTATCGTTTCCATCGAAGATGGTCTGAACGAATCTGACTGGGATGGTTTTGCTTACCAGACTAAAGTTCTGGGCGATAAGCTGCAACTGGTGGGTGATGACCTGTTCGTGACCAACACCAAAATCCTGAAGGAAGGTATCGAAAAAGGTATCGCTAACTCCATCCTGATTAAATTCAACCAGATTGGTTCACTGACCGAAACGCTGGCTGCCATTAAGATGGCAAAAGATGCCGGCTACACCGCGGTCATTTCACACCGTTCCGGTGAAACTGAAGATGCGACTATTGCTGACCTGGCGGTAGGGACTGCGGCTGGTCAAATCAAAACCGGTTCAATGAGCCGTTCTGACCGTGTTGCGAAATACAACCAGCTGATCCGTATCGAAGAAGCTCTGGGCCATAAAGCGCAGTTTAACGGCCGTAAAGAGATCAAAGGTCAGGCATAAGCCTTTTCCTTATCTTCGTTGAATAGCCCCTCCGGCAGACCGGAGGGGCTTTTTTTATACCTGCAAACAGGGAATGCCTCGTTATCCGGCAGTGACTGAACGTTGCTGCGACAGGCGTAGCTGATAATTGATTTTTTCTATTTCATTACAGCTCAGTAAACCAAACGGATAAACCAGAGTGTTATTGCTGTACATACCTGCTCTTGACGGATGACGGAACAGATTCACCGGAAAAAAATAGCGATCGAGAAGTCCTTCAGGCAGTTCATTGATATCAGCGTGAAAGGTGTAGAAACTGGCATTTTCCTGTCCGTGACAGCAAGGTTCCGGCAGATACTGTAACCCGCCCAGAGCCAGCGCAGCCTTCTGGCGGCGGGACTGCATACTACTGGTCAGATATTTCATAAAACGGCTGGATTCCAGAAATGCGCTGAGTAACGACCGGGTCAGAGGATGGATATCACTGACCAGCAATGGAGCCAGCGTCCGGAGGGGCTGCATCAATGGCTGAGGGGCAACAATACAGCTGACATTCATTCCGCTGCCGGTCAGTTCCGAAAGCTGGGTAAGATAAATAATCCGCGGATTCGGATAACGATGACTGAGTGTCGGGATCACTGACTGACCGAACCCCAGCATGGCAAAACTGTCATTTTCGATGATCAGAGAGTCATGACGGGAGGCCCATTCATTGAGCATTTTACGTCGGGACTCACCCAAAGGGATAGCCATCGGAAACTGGTGTGCCGGTGAGGTAAAGATAAGATCAGCGCCGCTATCCGGAAAGTCTTCCACCCGAATGCCCTCACTATCGACGCCAATGGGAATGACGGTGAAATCTAAACACTCGAATAATTCACGAATATTTGGCGGGCAGGGGTCTTCAATCAGCAGTACCGGTTGCTGGCGAATTACCGCGATACTTTTCGCTATCAGTAACAAGGCTTCCTGTAGCCCCGGTAGCAGAAAAAGATGCTCCGGCTGCAGGGTGACTCCGCGGGAAATTCGTATAAACCGGCAGAGATTTTTTTTCAGCGACTGATCATTTTTATCTGACAATTCACCGTTCGTGGGGTGTGAAAGCGTCCCGCTCTCTTCAAACCAGCGACGGATAAAGTGTTTGGGTAACTGCACGCGGTTGCTGCATCCCAACCACTGAGAAAATTCCAGTGTCTTTTTTTTTTCTTCCGGATATTTTTCCGTAGCTACTGAGGGAGTTCTGACCGGCTTAGACTCTGAAGCCGCAGGCAGGAACCCGCCAGTCACCAGATAGCCGCTGCGTTCATGCCCCTGGATATAGCCCAGAGATTCCAGCGTCTTATAGACCAGTAATACAGTGCCTCGCGAAACTTTGTACCGGGTGCCCATGGTACGAATAGAAGGCAGGAAATCTCCTTTTTTTAATGTGCCAATAATTATCATCTGACTGATGTCATCAATCATCTGTTGTTTTATTGTCTGTTTAGTCAGCATCGATACATGTTCCCTATGAATGGTACTGAATTAAGAGATTAATTCTGACATTCATAGCATAACATTATAAATTGTCGCAACATAAATTAAACGTGATGAGATGCTTTCGGACTCTTTATTGTTGCTTTGTTAAATATATTGGTGAATATCTAAAGGAATAATTATCACTTCATGTAAAGATAACAGCTAAAACATTTACATTGGTATCGTTTCTGAACGGGGTAAATAAGAAAAATACACGACATGAAATGGGTGTTTTTGTCGGTCAGGCCTGAAAATCAGGCTGTGTGTCAGTTTGCAGATAATATCGGTACACTGTCATTTTTATTAATACTCCCTGTCGCTTGAATATTATTTTTGTCAACGTATTATCATCGTACAGTGCTGAAAACCGCATTGTCATATCGACAATAAATGTTAATTGTTTTTTATATTTCAAAGTTAAGGATGATGACTAATGACTGAACAACTGACTTCATTATCTCTGAAAGTCCAGATGGCCCTCAGTGAGGGCGGACGTCGTATCTGCCAGGCGATGCGTAAAGAGAACGGCGTAACAGCCATAGAATATGCTGTCATCGCCGTTGCAGTAAGTGCGATGTTATTGACTGTTTTCGGAAGTGACGATGGTTCTTTCGTCAAGGCGATAACCGATAAATTTAATACGCTATCCAATAATATTAATGGCACTATCAAGTAACGACTGAATTTTAATTATAAGGAGGGAAGGTCTGCCCTCCTTATCCTGTGAATAAAACAGATGATAAATACTCTGTGTCTGACCATGATACTGCTGTTACTGATCAGTGTCTGTTATACCGATATTATGTTCAGGGAAATAAAAAACAGGACAGTCATTATTATTGCACTGTTGTCTTTTATTTCGACATTAACGCATCCTGAACCGGTTAATCTGATCTGGACATTAATGATATTCGTCACAGGTGTATTACTGGTACTGGCAAATATTATCGGGGCCGGTGATATTAAACTGATTGCCGCACTGAGCCTGTCTTTACCCGGTGCAGACATCCCGGCATTCATTTTTCTCATCACACTGTCGGGTTTGCCGTTGATCCTGGTAACAGTATTGCTCCATAAGATGACAGGGAGTCGTCATAAAATAACATTACCCTATGGGGTTGCAATTAGTTGCGGATATTTATTTCACCTTTTGGGATAAACAGGATGAACAGTGAATCAAAGACTGTTAGTTATTATCGCGGTTCTGTTACTTGTGGTTGGCGTCAGTGGTTTGCTTATGAGCGGAGACAGCTCACCGTCGGCTGACACTGAGGAAACACAGAAACAGGTAACGTATTTCGTTACCACCCGGGCGCTGAGTGCCGGTAGTCGTCTGACAGACGATGATATTACCCGTCATAAAAGCCCGCCGGCAGAGGCTGGCATAACGGCAGAGGCAGGCCAGACAGAGATGCCGGACTCGCCAGTAGGATATTTTCTGCAGGTGGATAAAGCGGCAGGTGAACGTCTTTCTGCCGGGGAAATTACCCTGATCGACCCGATAAATCAGCAGCCCGGAAAACATATGATCCGCTACAGCGCGCTGATCTACGAGCGCTATACCGGCGCTATCCAGCATCTCCGGCCTGGAGACAGGGTGGATGTGTATCTCCGTTTTGATGCTCAGCGTCCGGGAAGTCAGCGTACTCACCGTCAGTCGCTGCTCAACGGTGAGTCCGGGCTGAATATGTTTCGTATTTTTAAAGCACGACGGGTGATCAGCCGGCCTGAAAAAGCCAGTGCTTCTTTGCTGGCCCGTCAGTCGCTGATTGAGGTTGATGATAAATCGACGGGGAAAGGCTCACTGAGTGTCGATCTCGAACTCAGCCAGGCTGATCTGAAACGGTTATTTCTGGTTACGAATAATTATGAGCTGGTGCTGTTCCCGGTTGTTAAGGAAGAGCAACCCAAGGTCACCCCCGGTAAAATGCAAGGAAAAGCACAATGAAACGCCCCGACAGCAGATTTTCCGCAGGTATTGCCGGAAAAGTGTGGTTGAAATGCTTACTGATGTTTTGCCTGTTATTTCCGCTCAGTGTCACTGCGGAAACTCTTTATCTTTCAAAAGGCGGAGCCAGGACGCTGAAAGTGAATACAGTGATAGACACGGTATTTACCACCGACCCGGAAGTCGTGGACTACAACCTGATAAGCGATCGTGAAGTCGTGATTTACGGTATCCAGAATGGTGTCGGTGAGATCCTGTTAGTCCAGAATGATGCCACCCGTAAGATCAAAGTGGTGGTTGATCCTTTAGTCGGTAAACTCGCCTCACAGATCCAGGATCAGTTCCCGGGATCCACGATAGAACTCCGTAAAGTCGGCGAAAGCTACGTATTGTCAGGCGTGGCTGTGGATGAAGAAAGCCGCGACGCTATTTATCAGATAGTCGGTGAGGCCCTGGGTATGGAAAGTGACACCGGCACCACACAGATGAGTACGGACAGCCTGGGGAGTGTCAATGTCGCACTACTTAATCGTGTCAGCTACAAGAAATTGCAGAACCGGATGCGTCTGCCTCAGGCCAATCAGGTGAATGTCAAAATATCCGTGGTCGAACTCAATAAAAGTTACAGTGATAGCCTCGGCATTGAGTGGGGGCAAGCCAGCAGTGTCGGAAATTTTGTACTCAATAAGCTGAAATTTAATGCCTCTGAACTGACGTCTATGATCCATGCACTGGGTAATGAATCGGTCGCCAGGGTACTGGCCGAACCTAATTTGTCGGTGCTGTCAGGAGAGACGGCAGATTTTCTGGTCGGCGGTGAAATTCCTGTGGTGACCAGTTCTTCAAATGGCAGCAGTGTCGAATATAAAGAAATTGGTGTTCGCATGACGCTGGGCGCGAAGGTGGAAAACAGTCAGAAAGTCCGGTTGATGATTTATCAGGAAGTCAGCAATGTTGACAGCCAGAATACTACAACCTCTGAATCCTACTATTTGCCCACACTGAAATCCCGTAAGGCCAGAACCACCATTGAACTGGCGGATGGTGAGAGTTTTGTACTGGCTGGCCTGCTGAGTGAATCCGAACAGGAAGTGCTGAAAAAGGTACCTTTTATCGGCGACATTCCGGTGCTGGGAGCATTTTTCCGTTCGACTTCGGCACATCGCGAAAAAACAGAATTAGTGGTGGTGGCCACGGTCAATCTGGTACGTCCGGTGTCTTCCTCTCAGGTGACCTTACCGGCATGGCAACGCAGTACCTTACTGGAGCGGTATTTCAATATTCATAGTTTTTCCGGTGACAATGGCGGCAAAAATGTTGTCAGTTTCCTTGAACAGGGTGGTTTTATTTACTAGTGAGGCAGTTATGCGGCAAGGGATCCTGCTGTTAATCGCGTTATGGAGTTGCGGGGTAATGGCGAGCGAGGGATATCGCTTTACGTTACAGGGCCGCAGTGATATTGACCAGGAAATACTGGTCTCAGAAGTCGTCTCATTTCATCGTTACGTGTCGGGTACGATTTCTCTGCAATGGTATCTGAACGATGCCGACGATATTGTCGGCCAGCTGAAACAACGTCTTATCACGGCCGGCGTGCCGGAAAACAGTATACGGTCAGAGAAAATACCTGCCCGTGAAAACAGAACCACTCCGGGGATAGTGACCGTACTTCTCCGCCCGGGGGAGCGTGATACGCTGTGTCAGTTGCAGGAAAGTAATTTTCGTTTCGACAGTGACTCCCGCATGGGCTGTGCGGTTGAAAATAATCGCCGTATCTCTGAAATAAATTCAGCAGGTAGTCACTGAGCGACAGGGAGGTCTGATGTTGTTATTTTCGGATACAGAAAAGCAGGCAGCTCAGTCTGCTGATCGGGTACTGGTGATAGCCGACCATGCGGAGGTGATGGATAGCGTCTGCGAGCAATTGGCTATCCGTAATACCGGAGAGGTACGACAGTTCACCGGGACGGTTTCACAACTTGAGAAATATACAGAATCCGGCAACGTGGATGTGGTGATTTTTGAAGTCAGTGAACAGGATGATGTCGAAGTGATCGCCGGTTTGCTGGAACTGCATATTTCCCGTAGTGCGATTCAGATTGCTATTGGTAAACAGGACTCCCTGACCCGGGCCGACAGCTTTATGCAGCATGGGATCAGTTATTGCCATTATCCGTCTCAACTTAATGCGATAGGTACATTACTGGCCTCCGGTAAACAGCCATTTCGCGATCAAAACAGCGCTATTCGTTTCTCCATCCTCGGCTGTAAAGGGGGGATTGGTACCTCGCGGCTGAGCTATCATATTGCAGAGAATATCGCGCGGATCAGACAATCACCGACCTTACTGGTACAGGGCTGCGGTGGCAGCCGCAATCTGGATTTGATCTCCCGGGTAGCCATCAGTAATGAGGTGACGCTGCTGCAGAATAATTTCTTCGCCATGTACGAAGAACCGAATCATGCCTGGTTTTTTAATAATCCGTTATACGACCGGCATCAGTGTGTGGTTTTTGATTTCAGTGCGTATAACGCCTCTGATGAAAATATCGAAAATATACTGACTCATTCTGACAGCGTCCTGCTGATCTGCGACCGGGATCTGTCCTCTATCCGCATCGCCAAAAAGATTATCGAAGCGAATGCGCACCTGCAGAACAGTAATAACGGTATTAAACGTCTTTACCTCTGTTTTAATCAGCATCATCCGAAGATTAACGGCGAAGTGATTGCCCGGGAAATGGGGGATCTTGTCGGTCAGCAAGCCGACATTATTATCCCTTATATGCTGAAAGCCGGTGATCCCTCTTTGAGTCTGGAGGTTAATGGCAAATTCCGTCCGATACTGGAAAGCATGACCTATCTGTTACTGGGCAAGAAAAAAGAAATCACTCAACCCTCTCTGTTATCCGTGCTGAAACAGCGTCTGACAAGGAAGTCTGATTAATCATGAACCCTAAATATGAAGCGCTGGCCCGCCGTCTGCGAAGCAGTGTGCTGCCCCGGCTGGATCTGGATCAGATAGATAAGCTGATGGACGATCGTACGGCACTGATCCGTGAGATCTCTCAGGCAGTCCATCGGATGAGTGTTGAGCTGAACCAGTATCTGCCGGCGGAAGAGACGCGTGAGCTGGCCTCCGCCGTGGCCGATGAAATTCTCGGGGTCGGACCCCTGCGCGAGTTGATGGAAGACGAATCGGTGAGCGACATTCTGGTTAACGGGCCGGATAAGATTTTTGTGGAGCGGGGCGGGAAGCTGGTCTTTACCGGTAAAAAGTTTGTTGATAACCAGCAGCTGACCGAGATTGCCAAGCGCCTGGTCAGTCGCGTCGGCCGCCGTGTTGATGAATCCCAGCCGCTGGTGGATGCCAGGATGAGTGATGGCAGCAGGCTGAATGTGGTGATCAATCCCATTGCGCTGGACGGGACGTCGATCTCCATACGTAAGTTCAGCCAGGTATCACGCACATTGAGGGATCTGGTGAGCTGGGGCGCGATGAATGAACAGATGGCTAACTTCCTCTCTATCGCGGTGCGTTGCCAGAGCAATATAGTCATCTCCGGGGGGACCGGCTCCGGTAAAACGACCTTACTCAATGCCCTGTCGCAGCATATTAATAGTGATGAACGCATTATTACCCTGGAAGATGCCGCGGAGCTACGGTTGCAGCAGCAGCATGTTGTCCGCCTGGAAACACGCATGGCGGGGGCGGAGAACAGCGGCCAAATCTCTATGCGGGATCTGATGATTAATACCCTGCGTATGCGTCCGGATCGGATCATCGTCGGGGAGTGTCGCGGGGGGGAAACCTTTGAAATGCTGCAGGCGATGAACACCGGCCATGACGGTTCGATGACAACACTGCATGCGAACTCTCCGCGTGATGCGGTGGCCCGTCTGGAAAACATGGTGATGATGGCCAACCTTAGCCTGCCTATTGAAGCCATTCGTCGCAATATTACTTCCGCAGTGAACCTGATAATCCAGGCCAACCGTCTGCATGACGGTTCCAGAAAGATCACTCAAATCAGCGAAATTATGGGGCTGGAAGGCGACACCATCGTGCTGCAGGACATTTTCAGTTTTGAAGTGGATGACAGCGTTCAGGGAAAAGTGATGGGCCATTTTACCACGCCGGGCCTGTCCGGACGCTCCAGTGTTGTGATCCGGGCACGGGAACACGGGCTGGATACTTTACTGAAAACAGTTTTTGGGTAAGCGATGAGTGTTCTGTTTTTAGCCTCACTGATTATCGCCGTACTGGTGTTATGGCTGGTGTTGCAGCGAAATCAGTCAACCCGAAAAGCGTTAACCCGTTCGGTACAGAGACGGCAGGTACTGCAATCCCTGATCAACCAGAAAGACAGCGAAAATACGCAGGCGTCCCTGCTGTCCCGACTACAGCACATTATGCTGACAAAGCTTGCCGGGATTTACCGGGTATTTTATGCGGGAAGTCCGGTGATGCTGATGAAGCATCTGGCATTTCCGACCGGGGCCGCGGCAGGGATCACCACACTGAACGGACTCTATATTGGTTTCCCTGGCAGTTGGGTCGCGGGTGTTGCCGGAGTGGGGTGTTTTGTCGTGTTCTACGGCATGCTGAAAAAGCGGCGCAGGAAACAGTTTTCTGCTGACTTTAGCGAAGCACTGACCACCATTAACGGGGCAATCTCCTCGGGGCGCACATTTCTGCAGGCGATGAGCGATTACAGCCAGAGTCGCGATAACGCTCTGGCAGGAGAGTTTCGCACACTTTCACGACGGCTCAATCTTGGGGAACCGGCGGAAACGGTATTTATGGAGTCCTGGCAGCACTATCCGTACCGGGAATATTATTTTTTCATTGTCGCTATTCTGCTGAATATCAACAGTGGCGGCCGTCTGAGAGAGGTTCTGGCAAAACTTCAGCGCTCAATTGGCAGCGGCATTGCTATGGAAAAGAAAATGCTGTCCATGACCTCAGAAATGCGGATGTCCGCGCGGATCACCGGGGCCATCCCCTTTATTTTTCTGATCCTGCTGAAATTTATCAGTCCGGAAAATTTTGAGTTTGTGCTGCACGATGAACGGGGAAAAGTACTGCTCTATTACCTGATTGGCAGTGAACTGTTCGGACTGATGGTCATTAAATTTCTGATGAGGAAGCTCTGATGATAAGCCCGTTATTACTTATTGCTGTTACTGGTATTGCTCTGGTAGCCGCTGTTTACGGTGAACGGAAGTATCGCTCGAATAAACTGCAGAAAGCCATGACGGTGGTGGATGCCGGGACGCACCGACTGAAAATACAGCAGCTTAAAGAGCATCATCATACGGAAGCCGTCCTTGAGCAGAATAACCCGCTACTCAATCTCTATCGCCGGCTGGATGGCAGTATCCTGAGCAAAGTTCTGCTGGCTGTGCTGGCCTTTGGCATCATCGTCGTGGTTTTCCGGGCCAGTGGCAGTGAACTGAGTCGTGAATCCTGGCTGATGGCTGGCGTTTTTAGTCTGGTTGCCACCATTATTCTGCCCGGTATGGCCCGCGCCATGTTTGTAAAACGGCGGCTGAAAACACTTAGCGCAGAATTACCGTGGATGATCGAGTTACTGGCCGTGAGTGTACAGTGCGGAATGACCATCGAACAGGCCTTCAGTTTTCTGGCGGATAAAATGGACGGGATTAACCCTGACTTTGTCCCGTTTCTGACAAGGCTGGTAAGGCGTACTGAGGTCAGCGGTCTGAGCGTGGCTCTGGACCATTTTTACCGCGAATTACCTTCCGCCGAAACGCGGATGTTTTGTGCCATGTTACAGCAAAGTATTCGTTACGGTTCGTCCATGTACGAGCAATTAATCGAACTGGCGCGCGAGATCAGGGAAGTTCAGCTGCTGGGGACCGAAGAAAAAATCGGTCAGCTCGGGGCCAAAATGAGTGTGCCGCTGATCCTGTTTTTTATGTTTCCTGTCGTGGTGATTGTCGCTGCGCCGGGTGTAATGAGGGTGATGTCCAATGGGTAAGTTAAGGATAACAACAGTATTTTTCGCCATTGCGGTGAGTTTTGTCAGTGGATGCAGTGAACCATCAGCCACCATCGGGGGGCAGCGTTTCTCACTGCCTGAAGGCTCGAGTGACGAACAATTGCTGCTGAAAGCCCGAAATTACTCGGGGCTTATCAGTCTGAAGCAACAAGCGCTGAAAACCAATGACTCGCCGGAGGTCCGCTATCAACTGGCAGAATATTATTATTTATCCGGGGATTATAAATCCTCGCTGTACCATCTGAATAAACTGATGGGCAAAAATACAGCGACAAAAGTCTATCTGCTGCAGAGTAAAAATCTCAGTTCCTTAAAAAAATATAAAGAAGCGCTGAATTTCGTTGGCATGGCGCTGAATAAAGATAATCACAGCGGGGAGGCGCTGAACCTGCGGGGAGTTATTCAGGCTGAAAACGGTGACCTTAAAAGTGCTCTGGTGAGCTTTGATGCTGCGCGAAACGCCTATTTTCAGGAAGAATCAGTCGTTAACAATATCGCGATGGTCTATATCGTCCAGAAACGTTACCACGAGGCCGTACAGATGCTGCTGCCGGTGTATCTGCGGGGCTACCATAACCCGCAACTGGAACATAATCTGGCCTTTGCTCTGGCGAAAACAGGGGATTTACGTTACGCCAAAGAGATTATCAAACGCGGCAACTATGCGAAGAACCCGGACATGCTGGTGGCGGATCTGTTCCGGGTCCAGAGTTTTTGATTCACTTTATTGTCAGACGCAGTCAAAGGATGGACGATGAAAAAAAGCATCAGGGCATTGTGGCGGCGGGTCAGACCGGAGCAGGGAGTGATCACCATTGAGTTCTCCTTTATCTTTATTATTTTTATCTTTTTTATCTTCCTCTTTTTTGAGGTCAACCGTTTTGTCTATGTTTCCGCGAGTATTGATCTCACCTTATCAGAGGCTGCCAGGATAACGTCCCGCACAGAAAGCAGTGACAGTAATTACACAGAGGTTTTTGCCAGCAATATCCGCCAGCAAAGCAGTTTCTGGGATATGTTTATTGATGCCAGTAATTTCACCCTGACGGTGCGTTATTGCAATTCTGTCAGCGCGGCGGTGAACGGTAACTGTAACAGTACGGACGGACGAAATTTTCCGCTGGCCCTTTATTCGGTCCGTTATCGTTATCGTCCGCTATTATTTACTTTCGCCGGAAATAGCGCTGTTAATAATCTGTTTAATTCACTGGATAATTACCTCTCCCGGCAATTGTTGTATGTCCAGGAATATGAATCAGGGAATGAATGATATGGATTACAGACAGCGCATAGGGGCATTTCTCCGTAACCCGCAGGGGTCAGTGGTCGTGGAGGCAGCATTTATTTTTGTCTTTCTGTCAGTACTCACCGTGGCCGCCATGGATTACGGATTCTGGCTGATGGCCCGCAGTAAAGCAGAACGGATTAATTACTCGCTGGCGGCTGTTATCCGTGAGCGCAGCACGTTATACAACGGGCAGGAGACACCCGGCAGCAATGAGGTCACGGAACTGGCGTCATTGGCAAAATTCCTGGCACAGGACAGTACGGTGTCCTCTCTGTGTGTACGGTTAGAAAGCGTCAGCTTCAAAGAGACCACGACCCGTCAGGTCGATAAATACCAGAAAACCAGCGCAGGTAAATCTAAATGTGAGGTCAATGCACCGGCACTGACGGAAAATCTGCAGCTCTCTCCGCTAAGCATTCGCGGACGCTGGGTACCACTCTATCAGGTCTCTCTCAGTGTTCCGGCACCACGGGGTAGCCTGTCTGCATTGTTACGTAGTAGCGGAGCCTTACCCGAGACCATCACGGTCAGTAATATCGTGCTGGCACGATAAGCAGGGAGCGACATGAAATTTATTACGCGATTACCGGTGATACCCGGTACGCTGTTACTGCTGGCGTGTGTCTTCCCGTCCGGCAGTGACGCCGCTCAGAGCAGCGGCGGACAGAAAAAACAGGCCATTATTTTCCTCAACACGCAGCAGGGGAAAGAGAACCAGTTGGCCCGGGAAATTAACCGGCAACTCTATTTCAGCCGTACGCTGTCACGTCAACTGGATGTCACGCTGATCGATATCTCTCCCGGCGGGCCGGCGTTGTCCGGTGCCGCCAGATACCTGAGAGATACTTCCGGTATCTGGGTCGCAAAATACCGGCCTCTTTCATTACCCGCCTTGTTTTGCCTTCAGGGGAAATCCCGTCATTTCTATCATCTGACTACTGCGGAAGACATACGGAAATGTTTATAGAAAAACTGAGAGCGTTGACCTCCCGTCTGGCCAGTGAACGGGGGGTACTGATAGTCCCTTTTGCCATCCTGTTACCGATACTGATTGTGTTAATGGCTTTGGGCATTAACAGTGCGGCGGGGCTGGCCAGTAAAGCCAGAATGGCCGATGCGGCGTCTGAAGCATCGCTGGCGGTATCGGCATCCTCCCTCGCGAATGACACTCAGACGGCCGCGGGGAAAGAAGAAATCGCGGCCGGAAAAGCGATGGTCGCCGCATGGATGAAATATTACTTCCCGGCGATGCAAGGCACACCGCAGGTAGATTTCACCGTTGTTCAGGATCAAAATCAGTCTTCCTCCGATATTCGCTATACCTATTACAATGTGGCGATTTCCCTGGACCTGCCTTACCTGTTCCGCCACCGGACGCTGACCGGCAATAGCCATAATTACACGCTCAATGCCAGTGAGGGGCATGTCAAAAAATACATTTCAAAACCGGCAGACTATGTCTTTATCGTTGATTTCTCGACTTCCCAGATTGGCTCGCGGATGAAGATGCTGAAAAGTGTCTTTGCTGAAATCACTGATTATGTGGTCGGCGCCAGCCCGGAATCCCGTATTGCTATCGTGCCGTTCAGCACCGGTGTGGTGGTGAAATTACCCGGTAAAAACCAGCGGGGGGGCGCTATGCTCGGGTGCAGTGTGCTTTTTGTACCCAAAGACGACTGGAATATTGATTATGCCTTCTGGGCCGATAAACGCACGGCAACGACTTCTGCCTATCAGGCCCTGAACAGGCAAACCTATCTGATGGATGAGGCTCGTTACAATTATTACCACAGGTATGTGGCGGCCTCTCCCCCGGCAATCAGTGAGGCCAATATGAAGGCTTCCTGGTGCCGGACGAACAGTACTTACGGTCAGAAAGCGGGAAGGTATCAGTACAGTTGCTCTGATCCGCGTGACCCGGATGATGATATTTTTTCAGCCAAATCTCAGGCGATTATTCAGCGCGAATTTCTCCGGGCTGCGAAGATACAGTCCAGGCAAGTGACAACGTTTACCATAGAGCATGATGACGCCATCGATTATCCGGCGACGCTGAATAAAATGTTCTCCGATGAAGCCATCATTACCCTGCCCATGCCACTGACCCCGCTGGACGGGACCTATGCCTGGGGATATAACGAGATGTGCCGCCAGGCAGGGTGGTGGAATAAAAGCACGAATAATCTGGTAAATCGTTCACCGAAAGCCTGGCTTATTCCTCTGACCGGAGATGCGGATCAGTTGCATGAGTTTCAGTCCATGGAGCCTTATGGCTGGACACATTTGTCATCAGCCCTCGTACGCTCGGTGCCGGTGATGATGGAAGGGCAAAACCGGCGTAAGGTCTTTATTATGATCTCGGACGGTAATGACAATACCCATCCGCATAAAGTGACCGACAAGTATCTGAAAACCTATGATCTGTGCCGTAAAATTGAAGAAGGTCTGCTTGCCCGTCCGCAGACGAATACCAGTAAAGTTGAATTTTACTATGTCTCTACCACGAATGCGGCCAGTCGGGTGAAATACTGGTCGGATTATTGTACCGGCAGTGGCCGGGCAAAAACCGCGACCCAGAGTGATGCCCTGATCAAACTGATTAAAGGGATCATCAGTGATGAAACCGGTCATCTGGCGGTGAATTAATCCGGTAAGAAACGATCACAGAATGCTTTCGCCGCCGGATCAGGCATGATCTGCGGCGGAAGATCTGTAATAATGGTCGATTATCTTTTGTAATGATTGAGCAAGTGATGCTGTACCCGATTAACGAAATGTTTCAAACCCTTCAGGGCGAAGGCTTTTATACCGGTGTACCGGCCATTTTTATCCGTTTACAGGGGTGTCCTGTCGGGTGCAGCTGGTGTGACACCAAACATACCTGGGAAAAATTCGCCGATAACGAGGTCCCTGTCGGGGATATTCTGATTAAAACGGTTGAAAGCGAGCAGTGGGGCAATGCTGAACCGTTAACGCTGCTGAAAATTATCAGTGAGCAGCAATGGACGGCACGCCACGTGGTGATCACCGGCGGCGAGCCGGCAATTTATGATCTGCGTCCGCTTACCACGGCACTGGAAGCTTTTGGCTACAGTTGTCAGATTGAAACCAGCGGCACGCACCCGATTCAGTGTTCAGATAACACCTGGGTCACGGTCTCACCGAAAGTGAATATGCGTGGCGGCTATGATGTACTGACTCCGGCGCTGATCCGTGCGGATGAAATCAAACATCCGGTGGCCCGTGAGCGGGACATTGAAGCTCTGGAGCAGTTACTGGCGCAGGTACAGGACGATAAGTCACGTATTATTGCTCTGCAGCCTATTAGCTGTAAGAAAGAAGCCACGGAGCTTTGTATCTCTGCGTGTATTGCCCGCAACTGGCGGCTATCAATGCAGACCCATAAGTATCTGAATATTGCCTGAACCGGTGCCGGCGGTCTGAGGATGGCCGGCAATCGGTAAGTCTGTTTTTTTCTGCGTTATGCCTGTCCGCGATAGACACAGCCAGCGGTACAGGTTTCTTTGATCATGACTGCGCTCAGTAACGGCAATTCAGGTTTCATTTTCTGCCAGATCCAGGCCGCCAGAACTTCGCTGGTCGGGTTTTCCAGTCCGTCAATCTCATTCAGGTAATGATGGTCCAGCTGTTCATAGAGAGGCTTAAAGCGTGCCTTCAGTTCAGCAAAGTCCATCACCCAGCCGGTGTGCGGGTCCACTTCACCTGTAATTTCCAGACGAACAAGGAAAGAATGCCCATGCAGGCGTCCGCATTTATGCCCGTCCGGGACATGGGGTAAATAGTGAGCCGCTTCGAACTGAAATTCTTTAAAGAGTGTAGTAACTGACATAATTCTTCCCGAGTGTAAAAGCCGCAGATTCTACCGCAAAACCTGGCATTTCTCACACTTTTCCCTGATATTCCCTTTGTAACCGATACCAGTCTCCGACAGATGGCAGAAGTTTATCGCTTACCACTTTTACTGGTTAATATTAGTGATAAAACCCGTTAGGCAATTTGGTTATGTGATATGCATAAGCTGTCTTTTACCGGCATACTCTCTCCGTTAACCTTACATTTACTGATTCTATTTTTCGCCGCTGATACTGGACTACGAAACGCAATGACCAATAAGGCCCCACAGCTTCCGCTTTCGGCAGAACAACTCGCCCAATTACAGGCTGCGACGCAGGATTTTTCTGTGACCCAGATGGCCTGGCTCTCCGGCTATTTCTGGGGACGGTTAAGCGGCGATACGCCGGTTGCCGCGACCACCGCTTCGTCCGCAGGCACAAGCCCGCAGGCCGCCCCGGCACCGACCGTCACTATTCTTTCCGCATCACAGACCGGCAACGCCAGACGGCTGGCTGAGCAGCTACGGGACGATTTACTGGCCACCGGAGTGGTGGTTTCTCTGGTGAATGCCGGCGATTACAAATTTAAGCAAATCGCTCAGGAAAAATGGTTGCTGGTGGTGACATCGACCCAGGGGGAAGGTGAACCGCCGGAAGAGGCTGTGGCCTTACATAAATACCTGATGTCGAAAAAAGCGCCGGAAATGAAGTCGACGGCATTTGCGGTCTTTGGCCTGGGCGACAGTTCCTATGAGTTTTTCTGTCAGGCCGGTAAAGACTTCGACCAGCGTCTGGCGGATCTCGGTGCAGAGCGACTGCTGACCCGCGGTGATGCAGATGTGGATTATCAGGCGACAGCCGATCAGTGGCGCCAGGAGATTGTGGCGTTACTGCAGCAGCGGTTACCGGCGGTCTCCGATGCGGCGGTATCACAGGCTGCCTCCGGTGCCAGTGACGAAATTGACAGTACTCCGTATACCAAAGAACAACCCCTGGTCGCGTCGCTGGCCGTAAATCAGAAAATTACCGGCAATGACTCGCAGAAAGATATCCGTCATCTGGAGATAGATCTGGGCAATTCCGGTCTGCGCTATCAGCCAGGGGATGCGCTGGGCGTCTGGTTTGACAATGACCCGCAACTGGTGGAAGAGCTGCTGGGATTATTGTGGCTGGACGGAAAGCAGGAGGTCAGTGTTGCCGGCCAGTCATTGCCTCTGGCAACCGCGTTACAACAGCATTTTGAACTGACGGTCAATACCCCGCAGATTGTGGAAAAGTATGCACACCTGTCCGGGCACAGTGAACTGTTGTCGATGGCCGGAGATAAGGCTGCGCTGCAGGCTTATGCGCAACGGTGGCCGATTGTCGATATGGTTCGCCATGCACCGGTCGAATTGCGGGCAGAGCAGTTAACAGACCTGTTACGGCCGCTGACGCCGCGTCTTTATTCGATTGCCTCCTCTCAGGCCGAAGCCGAAGATGAAGTGCATATTACGGTCGGTGTGGTCCGTTATGATATTGAAGGCCGCGAACGCAGCGGCGGAGCCTCCGGCTTCCTGGCTGACCGGCTGGAAGAAGACGGCGAGGTGCGGGTGTTTATCGAACATAACGATAATTTCCGTTTGCCGGAAAACCCGCAGACCCCGGTGATCATGATTGGCCCCGGCACCGGGATCGCCCCTTTCCGTGCGTTTATTCAGCAGAGAGACAATGACGGTGCTGAGGGTAAAAACTGGCTGTTCTTCGGTAACCCGCACTTCACCGAGGACTTTCTCTATCAGGTCGAATGGCAGAAATATGTGAAAGACGGCCTGCTGACCCGTATCGATCTGGCCTGGTCCCGTGACCAGCAGGAAAAAATTTATGTGCAGGACAAACTCCGTGAGCAAGGGGCGGAAGTCTGGCGCTGGATTGAGGAAGGTGCACATCTTTATGTCTGTGGCGATGCCAGCCGTATGGCAAAAGATGTTGAACAGGCCCTGATTGAGATCATTGCCGAACAGGGGCAGATGGATAGCGAAGCTGCCGACGAATATTTGAGTGAGCTGCGCGTGGCGCGCCGTTACCAGCGAGATGTGTACTAATGAGTGATAAAAATCCCGGCCCGTTAGTGGTCGAAGGCAAACTGACGGATGCCGAGCGCCTGAAAAAAGAGAGCCACTTTCTGCGCGGCACGATCACCGATGATTTGTCCGACGGCCTGACCGGCGGATTCCGCGGCGATAACTTTTTGCTGATCCGCTTTCACGGCATGTATCAGCAGGATGATCGTGATATCCGTGCCAGCCGCGCAGCGCAGAAACTGGAGCCGCGTCATGCCATGATGCTGCGTTGCCGTCTGCCTGGCGGGATTATTACGCCGCAGCAGTGGCTGGCGATTGACCGCTTTGCCACCGATAAAACCCTTTATGGCAGCATCCGTCTGACTAACCGTCAGACCTTCCAGTTCCACGGGATCCTGAAGAAAAACGTGAAACCGGCCCATCAGATGCTGCATGAAGCGGGGCTCGATGCCCTGGCGACGGCAAACGACGTGAACCGCAATGTGCTCTGTACGTCGAACCCGGTGGAATCTGAATTACATCAGGAAGCCTACGAATGGGCGAAACGCCTTTCTGAGCACCTGCTACCCCGGACCCGTGCGTACGCGGAAATCTGGTGGGACCAGGAAAAAGTGGCGACCACCGATGAAGAGCCGATCCTCGGCGAGACGTATCTGCCGCGTAAATTCAAGACCACGGTGGTCATTCCGCCGAACAATGATGTTGATTTGCATGCGAATGACATGAACTTTGTGGCAGTGGCTGAAAACGGCAAACTGGCGGGGTTCAACCTGTTGCTGGGGGGCGGATTATCCATTGACCACGGTAATAAAGCGACCTATGCCCGTACCGCGACCGAAATCGGCTTCCTGCCGCTGGATAAAACGCTCGATGTCGCCACCGCAGTGGTGACTACCCAGCGTGACTGGGGGAACCGGACCGATCGTAAAAATGCCAAGACCAAATACACCCTGGAACGGGTCGGGGTGGACGTCTTTAAAGCCGAAGTCGAAAAACGGGCCGGGATCACTTTTGAACCCGTCCGTCCGTATGAATTTACCACCCGCGGCGACCGTTTTGGCTGGATCAAAGGCATCGATAATCAATGGCACCTGACTCTGTTTATTGAAAACGGTCGTTTGCTGGACTATCCGGGCCGTTATCTGAAAACCGGGATTGCGGAAATTGCCAAAATCCATCAGGGCGACTTCCGTCTGACGGCTAACCAGAACCTGATCGTCGCCGGGGTAGCGGGATCGCAAAAGCAGATCATCGAAGACCTGGCCCGTGAACATGGCCTGATGGAATCCGTCAGTGTTCAGCGTGAAAATTCCATGGCTTGTGTGGCATTCCCGACCTGCCCGCTGGCGATGGCCGAAGCAGAACGCTTCCTGCCGGCGTTTGTGGATGAGGTAGAAACCATTTTGTCCCGTCACGGGGTGGGCGATGAACATATTGTCCTGCGGGTGACCGGGTGTCCGAACGGCTGTGGCCGTGCACTGCTGGCAGAGATTGGATTAGTGGGGAAAGCCCCCGGCCGCTATAATCTTCATCTCGGAGGCAACCGCATCGGTACGCGTATCCCGCGGATGTACCGTGAAAATATCAGTCAGCAGGAAATCCTGTCGGTACTGGATGAACTGATTGGCCGCTGGGCCTGTGAACGTCAGACGGACGAAGGTTTCGGCGATTATGTGATCCGGGCGGGCATTATCCGGCCGGTACTCGATCCTGCCCGTGATTTCTGGGAATAACGGAGGTAGCTATGTCTCTCAGGTTATCCGAACTGAATGCACTGGATAAAACAGAGCAACAGCAGGCGCTGAGTGAAGTGAATCAGCAACTGGAAGCACTGACCGCAGAACAGCGGGTGGCATGGGCACTGGAGAATCTGCCCGGTAACGTGGTACTCAGTTCCAGCTTCGGGATCCAGGCCGCAGTCTGTCTGCACCTGGTGACCCGCCAGCGACCGGATATCCCGGTGATCCTGACCGATACGGGGTATCTGTTTCCGGAAACCTATCAGTTTATTGACCGGCTGACGGATCAGTTACAACTGAACCTGCAGGTATTCCGTGCCAGCGAATCACCGGCATGGCAGGAAGCCCGCTACGGGAAACTCTGGGAGCAGGGGGTTGAGGGTATCGAAAAATATAATACCCTCAATAAAGTCGAGCCGATGAACCGTGCCCTGGAAACCCTGCAGGCATCGTCATGGTTTGCCGGACTTCGCCGGGAACAATCGCAGAGCCGTGCCGGACTGCCGGTACTTTCTGTTCAGCGCGGCATATTTAAGATCCTGCCGATCATTGACTGGGATAACCGCCAGGTGTACCAGTACCTGAAACAACACGGGCTGTCGTACCATCCGTTATGGGACCAGGGCTATCTGTCAGTGGGAGATACCCATACTACGCGGAAATGGGAACCCGGTATGGCCGAAGAAGAAACACGATTTTTTGGTCTGAAACGTGAGTGCGGCCTGCACGAAGGTTAATCTGTCGCTGCACGATGCTCCCGGTATCGTGCAGCGTTTTCGTACTGTCTCCCTTTCTGAATGCGTTCCTGAACGTCGCCATTAATTTACTGATTTATAGATGAAATATTTTCAGGTGCCCGGAAAATAGTTATTTTCCCTTTTCTCCTGCCCTGCCTGTGCTGAATACCGTGCTATCACGGGGGATAAGATGACTTATTCAGAATACGCATAAGCTTTGCATATTCCATTAAGTTACAGCTCATTCCAAATCGACATTTCAAACCGGCCCTGTCAGTCGTATAGTCATTATTATTCTAAGTTAATAACAACCAGGTGACCGTGGATTACCTTCCCCTATTTGCAGAGCTCCGGAACCGGCCCGTTTTAGTGGTGGGCGGCGGAGATATTGCTGCACGAAAAATTAGTTTACTGCATCGCGCCGGCGCGAAGGTCTATGTGGTCGCGCGGAAGCTTTGTGAAGAGCTGGCAACTCTGCACCAGCAGCAGCAATTGATCTGGCTGGCGACAGAATTTGAAGAGTCGCAGCTGGATGCGGTGTTTCTGGTGATTGCGGCAACAAATGATAATGCGCTGAATCAGCGGGTGTATAACGCGGCGGAACAACGGCAGAAGCTGGTCAACGTGGTAGATGATCAGGCGCGTTGCAGTTTTATCTTTCCCTCGATTGTGGACCGCTCACCGCTGGTGGTGGCGATCTCTTCCGGGGGAAAAGCACCGGTACTGGCCAGATTCTGGCGCGAAAAGCTGGAGTCTCTGCTGCCGGCCAGTCTCGGAGAGGTGGCCAGGATTGCCGGCGAATGGCGTGACCGGGTGAAGCAACATTTGCCGGATGTCACCCAGCGTCGCTATTACTGGGAACGCCTGTTCGGCGGCCGTTTTACGGCACTGGTCGCGGCTGGCCGTCAGCAGGAAGCCGAAAAAATAGCAGAGCAGGAACTGCATCAGCACAGCACCCCGAAAGGGGAAATTTATCTGGTGGGGGCCGGTCCGGGAGACCCGGGGCTGCTGACCCTGCGCGGATTACAGGTTCTGCAACTGGCCGATGTCGTGCTGTATGACTATCTGGTCAGTGACGAGATTCTGGACTTAACCCGACGGGATGCTGAGCGTATTTGTGTCGGTAAGCGGGCAGGTGCGCACCTGGTTATCCAGGAAGAGACCAACCGTTTACTGGTCCGCCTGGCGCAGGAAGGTAAGCGGGTGGTTCGTCTGAAAGGCGGTGACCCGTTTATTTTTGGTCGTGGTGGCGAAGAATTGCAGGTCGCAGCGGAGGCCGGTATCCCTTTCCAGGTGATCCCGGGGATCACGGCCGCCTCCGGAGCCACGGCGTATGCGGGGATCCCGCTGACACACCGTGACCACTCGCAGAGTGTGCTTTTTATTACCGGACATTGCCAGCCAGGCAGCGAGCTTGACTGGCCTTCTCTGGCCCGTGCGCGCCAGACGCTGGCTATCTATATGGGCGCGATGAATGCAGAAACCATCAGCCGCGAGCTTATTGCCCACGGGCGGGAACCACACACGCCGGTGGCGATTATCAGCCGCGGCACCCGTGCGGATCAGCAGGTGAGTAAAGGTACCCTGGCCGGACTGGGCGAACTTGCACAGCAGGCACCGTCTCCGGCGTTACTGGTTATTGGTGAGGTGGTTCTTTTACAGGATCAGCTTGCCTGGTTTCAAACTTCATCATCGCAGGTCGACGACGACCCGCGGCTGAACCCTTCTGTTTGAGGAAAAGTTGTATGGATCAGAAACGATTGACTCATCTGCGTCAGCTTGAGGCAGAGAGTATTCATATCATCCGTGAGGTGGCTGCTGAGTTCAGCAACCCGGTGATGATGTACTCCATTGGTAAAGATTCCTCAGTGATGTTGCATCTGGCCCGTAAGGCCTTCTATCCGGGGACATTGCCTTTCCCGTTGCTGCATGTGGATACCGGCTGGAAATTCCGGGAAATGTACGAGTTCCGTGACCGCACAGTTAAAGCGATCGGTGCTGAGTTACTGGTTCACCGTAACCCGGAAGGGGTAGCGATGGGGATTAACCCGTTCGTTCACGGCAGTGCTAAGCACACGGACATCATGAAGACCGAAGGCCTGAAACAGGCGCTGAATAAGTACGGTTTTGATGCAGCGTTCGGTGGCGCACGCCGTGACGAAGAGAAATCCCGTGCCAAAGAACGTATCTATTCTTTCCGTGACCGCTTTCACCGCTGGGACCCGAAAAACCAGCGTCCGGAGCTGTGGCATAACTACAACGGGCAGATTAACAAAGGTGAAAGTATCCGTGTGTTCCCGCTGTCTAACTGGACGGAACTGGATATCTGGCAATACATCTTCCTTGAAAATATCGAAATCGTACCGCTTTACCTGGCCGCTGAACGTCCGGTACTGGAGCGTGACGGTATGCTGATGATGATTGATGATGACCGTATCGATCTCAAACCCGGAGAGGAGATTAAAAACCGCATGGTGCGTTTCCGTACTCTCGGGTGCTGGCCACTGACCGGGGCCGTCGAATCGCAGGCGGAAACACTGCCGGAGATTATTGAGGAAATGCTGGTTTCCACGACCAGTGAACGCCAGGGCCGTGTGATTGACCGTGATCAGTCCGGGTCTATGGAGCTCAAAAAACGCCAGGGATATTTCTGAGGAAACTGCCATGAATGAAGTATTAGCACAGGAAATTGCGGCTCAGGGCGGAGTGGAAGCCTGGCTGACCGCACAACAACATAAAAGTCTGCTCCGGTTTCTGACCTGCGGCAGCGTCGATGACGGCAAGAGTACGCTGATCGGCCGGTTACTGCATGATACCCGCCAGATTTATGAAGATCAGCTCTCATCACTGCAAAATGACAGCAAACGTCACGGAACCCAGGGTGAAAAGCTGGATCTGGCATTGCTGGTGGACGGGCTGCAGGCAGAACGTGAGCAGGGCATTACCATTGATGTGGCTTACCGCTATTTTTCTACCGAAAAACGTAAGTTTATTATTGCGGATACCCCGGGCCATGAGCAATACACCCGGAATATGGCGACCGGAGCCTCGACCTGTGACCTCTCAATTTTGCTGATTGATGCCCGTAAAGGGGTACTGGATCAGACCCGCCGTCACAGCTATATCTCAACCCTGCTGGGGATCAAACACCTGGTGGTGGCGGTGAATAAGATGGACCTGGTGGATTTCAGTGAGCAGGTCTTTAATGATATCCGTCAGGATTACCTGGATTTTGCAAGCCAGCTGCCGGATGACCTGGATATCCGTTTTGTGCCCCTTTCCGCACTGACCGGAGATAATGTTGCCAGCAGCAGTGAGCATATGCCGTGGTACACCGGGCCTTCTCTGTTACAGATTCTGGAAACGGTAGAAATTGTTCCGCCGACCGTTGAGCAACCCATGCGTTTCCCGGTGCAGTATGTGAACCGCCCGAATCTGGATTTCCGCGGGTATGCCGGCACACTGGCCTCAGGCACCGTCCGTACCGGACAGGCCGTCAAGGTTCTGCCTTCCGGGGTCCGTTCCACCATCGCGCGGATTGTCACCTTTGATGGCGACCTGCAGGAAGCCTCCGTCGGGGAAGCCATTACGCTGGTACTGAGGGACGAAGTGGATATCAGCCGGGGTGATTTGCTGGTCGATGCAGAGGAAACCCTGAAGCCGGTCCAATCTGCCGAAGCGGATGTGGTCTGGATGGCGGAAGCCCCGCTGACGGCCGGAAAAACCTATGGTATCAAAGTCGCCGGTAAGCAGGCCCGGGCCACCGTTGACCATATTGTTCATCAGGTCAATATTAACACCCTGGAGACGGCGGCGGTTGACGAATTACCCCTGAACGGTATCGGTAAAGTTGTCCTGACCTTTGATGAGCCACTGGTGATTGACCCTTATACTGACAACCCGGTCACTGGCGGACTGATTTTTATCGATCGTCTCAGCAATGTGACTGTCGGTGCCGGGATGATCTCTGCCTTGCGTGATGAGGCTGAAGATACCACGGGCCATCAGTACAGCGAATTTGAACGTGAGCTGAATGCACTGGTTCGTAAGCATTTCCCTCACTGGGGTGCCCGTGATCTCTCCGGAGGCCGTTAATGGCTGAGCATGATGAAAATGTGGTCTGGCATCCGCACAGTATTACCCGGGAAGATCGCCGGCAGCGACAGGGGCATCGTGGTGCTGTTGTCTGGTTTACCGGGCTTTCAGGGTCGGGAAAGTCGACCCTGGCGGATGCGGTCGAACAGCGATTATTTCAGCAGGGGGTCAATACCTTCCTGCTGGATGGCGATAATGTCCGCCACGGATTATGTCGCGATCTGGGGTTCAGCGATGCCGACCGCAAAGAAAATATTCGCCGGGTCGGTGAGGTAGCAAAACTGATGGCAGATGCCGGTTTACTGGTGCTGACGGCCTTTATTTCCCCGCATCGTAGTGAGCGACAGATGGTCAGGGAATTGCTGCCGGCGGAACAGTTTATTGAGGTCTTTGTGGATACCCCGCTGCAGGTCTGTGAAGCGCGTGATCCGAAAGGGCTGTACCGTAAAGCCCGTGCCGGAGAACTGACCAATTTCACCGGTATTGATGCGGTTTATGAGGCTCCTGAGCAGCCAGAACTGCATCTTGATGGCGAACAATTCGTTACAAAACTGAGTGACGAAATCATCGATCTGTTACGCAGGAAAGATATTATCGATCTTTGAGATTACAGGGCGAATTTCTGCCCCTGTAACGTAATCACAGGATCGATATGCTGAACGTCACTTCATTGCTTGCCAGACAATCAATTCCGCCGGAAGAGGGCAGCGGTGCCTCTCTTTCCGGCGGGGTTATTGGTTTTTTTGCGTATTTATTTGCGCTGGCAACGCCATTTTTCTACTTTGGTGCCAGCGTATTGTTCTTCTTTATGTATACCTGGCCGTTCTTTCTGGCATTACTGCCGGTGTCCGTCATTGTGGGGATTGCGTTTTCTATCTGGCTTAACCGCCGTTTGTTCCTGACCCTGCTATTTACGCTTCTGATTGTGATTTCTTTTTTCTGGGTGTTATTTTCCTTCCTTGCCGGCTGGAATTAGGGCCTGTCCTGAGGATCTTTTCTGAAAAACAGCCATGTTATTACGGTCGGTACCGCATTTTTATTACAGAATTTTCATGAAAAATACGACATTTTGGTTGCCACAGTGGAGTCCTGCCGAAAGTTATGGGATGATTGAGCGGTTTTTCAGGGGGCGGGGATGGGAAAACTGACAATATTGTTACTGATTTTACTTGGCTGGCTGCAATACTCGCTGTGGCTGGGTAAAAACGGTATTCATGATTACACTACGGTTAATCAGGAAGTCGTGGCTCAGCAGGCAATCAATGCCAAACTTAAAACGCGAAATGATCAGTTGTTCGCGGAGATAGACGATCTGAACGAAGGTTCGGAAGCTATCGAAGAACGGGCACGTAATGAACTGGGTATGATTCGTCCCGGTGAAACTTTCTATCGTCTGGTAACAGAGCAAAATAAACGCACTACACAATCTGTGGTGTCAAACCAACAACGATAAAAACGACAACAATGACTAGCACCGTATCCTTTCCGGATGTGATTGCTGTAGTTCCGGCGGCCGGTATCGGCAGCCGGATGCAGTCCGATCGTCCGAAACAGTACATGACTCTCGGTCAGCGTACTCTGCTCGAATACAGTATCACTTCTTTATTTACTCACCCTGCTGTCAGTAACGTCGTGGTAGTTCTGCATCCCGACGATGACCAGTTTCATCGATTACCGCTGGCATCTGACCCGCGCATTATGACTGTCACCGGGGGAAGCTCGCGGGCAGATTCGGTCTATGCCGGACTGCAGGCGGCAGGCGGGGCAGAATGGGTACTGGTGCATGATGCTGCGCGTCCCTGCCTGCATCCGGATGACCTGCACCGTTTACTGGCGCTGAGGGCAGTCAGTGAGGTCGGGGGCATTCTGGCCTCACCGGTCTCTGACACGATGAAACGTGCCATCCCGGGGGGCTGCGATATTGAACATACGGTCGACCGCGAGGCGCTCTGGCATGCGCTGACCCCCCAGTTATTTCCGTTAGCACTCTTAAAGCAGTGCCTGCGTCAGGCGATGAATGACGGAGCCACCATCACAGATGAAGCTTCGGCACTGGAGTATTGCGGGTACCATCCCCGGCTTATCCAGGGGCGCAGTGATAATATCAAAGTGACCCGTCCTGAAGATTTGGCGCTGGCAGATTTCTTTTTAACCCGCAGGCAGAAAGAGGAGAACGCATGATGCGTATCGGCCATGGTTTTGATGTTCACGCCTTTGGCGGAGAAGGCCCGCTGGTCATTGGCGGTGTCAGAATTCCTTTTGAGCAAGGGTTTATTGCCCATTCCGACGGCGATGTTGCCTTACATGCCCTGACGGATGCTTTATTAGGTGCAGTCGCGATGGGAGACATCGGTAAATTGTTCCCGGACACGGACCCGGCGTTTAAAGGCGCCGACAGCCGCGGGCTGTTGCGTGAAGCCTGGTCCCGCATTCGCCAGAAAGGGTATGACATCGGGAATGTCGACATCACGTTGATTGCACAGGCACCTAAGATGCTGCCCCATATCGCTCAGATGCGTATTAACATTGCTGAAGACCTTGGCTGCCATATGGACCAGGTCAATGTGAAAGCCACGACGACAGAAAAGCTGGGCTTTACCGGCCGCGGTGAAGGCATTGCCTGTGAAGCGGTGGCACTTCTGACGGCGGCAGCCCGATGAAAATGAGTGAACTGCTGTATCTGCACGGTAAGCCTACGGTTTCCGGCGTCATGCGTGCCACGGCCGATGATTTCCGGGTGACAGAAGACCTTGGATATCAGCCGGATGGCGAAGGGGAACAGCTGCTGGTGCGTTTGCGTAAAACCGGATGCAACACGCGGTTTGTGGCCGATGCTCTGGCCCGTTATCTGAAAATACCGGCCCGTGAAGTCAGTTTTGCCGGCATGAAAGACCGCCATGCGGTGACCGAGCAGACATTCTGCTTACGGCTGCCGGGTAAAGAAATGCCCGATATGGGTGGCTTTGCTTTGGAAGGCTGTGAAATTTTACATGTTTCGCGGCATAAACGAAAAATCCGTACCGGGGCACTGGCCGGCAACGCTTTTAGCCTGATCCTGCGTAACATCAGTGATCGTGATGCGGCCGAACAGCGACTCGCCCTGATTGCTGAAGCCGGGGCGGTTAACTACTTCGGTGAGCAGCGATTCGGTCGTGATGGTCATAACCTGACCATGGTAACCCAGTGGGCCTGTGGTGAAATCACGGTCCGTGATCGGAATAAGCGCAGTTTACTGCTCTCGGTAGCGCGAAGTGCTATGTTTAATCAGGTGACCAGCGCACGGCTGGCGGCGCAGGGTGATCTGCAGACACTGATGCGGGGCGATTGTGTGCAGCTTACCGGTCGCGGTAGCTGGTTTGTCGTGAAAGACGATGAACTGGAGGACGTGCGGGGGCGTGTGCAGCGTCATGAACTTCGCCTGACCGCACCGCTGGCCGGTCGTGGTGAGGCCGGCCCGCAGGAAGAGGCAAAGTTGTTTGAACAGCAGATCCTGGACCAGAATCCGGAACTCTGTACTTTGTTGTGCAAAGAAAAAACCGATGCGGCCCGCAGAGCAATGCTGGTGGTCCCGAAAAATATGCACTGGCAGTGGCTGGATGATGCCACGCTGAAACTGGATTTCTGGCTTCCGGCCGGCAGTTTCGCGACCAGTGTTGTCCGTGAACTGTTATTCCAGGGAGGTGTGTTTGAGGATATTGCTGAGTAATGATGATGGTGTTTTCGCACCGGGCATCCAGGTACTGGCCAGTGCATTACGTTCAATGGCTGATGTACAAGTGGTCGCTCCGGATCGTAACCGGAGCGGGGCCTCAAATGCCCTGACGCTGGAATCACCGCTGCGCACGTTTACCCACAGTAACGGTGATATTGCCGTATTGATGGGCACACCGACCGATTGTGTTTTTCTGGGCGTTAACACCCTGATGCACCCGAAGCCGGATATTGTCGTTTCCGGCATCAACGCCGGCCCGAATCTGGGGGACGACGTGATTTACTCCGGAACGGTTGCCGCGGCGATGGAAGGTCGCCATCTGGGGCTGCCGGCGCTGGCTATCTCCTTACACGGGCAACGTCATTATGAAACGGCTGCCGCCGCCACCTGCGCTATCCTGCAGGCGTTGCAGCGTGTGCCATTACGGACCGGACGGGTACTGAATATCAATGTGCCGGATGTGCCGTTGTCAGAAATTAAAGGCTACCGGGTGACCCGTTGCGGACGCCGGCATCCTGCCGACCAGGTGATCACCCAACAGGATCCTCGTGGTGAGACAATTTACTGGATAGGTCCGCTGGGAGGCACGCTGGATGCCGGTCCCGGTACCGACTTTGCGGCGGTTGAACAGGGGTATATCTCAATTACCGCTCTGGACGCCGATCTGACCGCTCATCCTGCTCAGGAAACGCTGGCAGACTGGCTGGAGCATGCAGAGGTCGCGCTGCCATGCTGAACAAACGCATTGAAATGTTACTGGCGCAACTGCGCCGACAGGGGATCGGTGATGAACATATTTTACGTGCCATCGCCGATGTCCCTCGTGAGCATTTCATTGATGAAGCGTTTGAACACAAGGCATGGGATAATAATGCGTTACCGATTGGCTACGGGCAGACTATCTCCCAGCCTTACATGGTGGCCCGGATGACTGAGCTGCTCGGGGTGACACCGCATTCCAGGGTGCTGGAAATCGGTACCGGCTCCGGTTATCAGACCGCCATCCTGGCTCACCTTGTTGATCATGTTTATTCTGTAGAACGGATTAAGGGGCTACAGTGGCAGGCGAAACGGCGACTGAAGCTGCTGGATTTGCATAATATCTCTACCCGCCATGGCGATGGCTGGCTGGGCTGGCCTTCCCGGGGGCCATTTGATGCTATTATAGTCACCGCGGCACCCCCGGAAATCCCAGCGGCTTTATGCGGTCAGCTGAGTGAACAGGGAGTGATGGTATTGCCGGTAGGCGATGAACATCAGGTATTACGACGTATACAACGTTCAGGTGATGATTATATTGATGATGTGATCGAGCCTGTGCGTTTTGTCCCTCTTATCCAGGGGGACTTAGCCTGACAGGCTGGTGAATTAAACGAAAACAGGTCGCGCAGCGTGTCGCTGACAGGACAGTCAGCGTCACCCGCCTTTATAGTGACCCTTGCCGGGACGCACAGATCTTAACGGCTTGCAGCCGGCAGGGTGTCATATCTCTTCCTTTTGTTATCCGGGGGAACGATGAGCACGGGAAGCACAACTTTTCAATTATTTCCATTACGCCGACTGGCGTTTTTAACCTTTGCGGCAGTCGCACTGGCGGGATGTAGCTCTGATGATAATACTCAAGCTCCTATCTCTGCCATCAACGGCAGTGCCGGCGGTCACACCAGTGATGCACCGGCCTCTTACGGACGTGTTCCGACAGCGCCGGTCATTAACGGAACCGTTCCCTCCGGCCCGGGTAGCAGCATGACCTACCGTCCGGTACAGCGTACGGCTGAACCGGTTCAGGCACCGGTACGTACAGAAAACGGACATATTGTTTATGATCGTACGTATGGGAACATTCCGAAAGGCAGTTACAACGGACCGACCTATACCGTAAGACGCGGTGATACCTTGTTCTATATTGCCTGGATCACCGGTAACGATTTCCGTGATTTGGCGCAGCGTAATAATGTTGCCGCCCCTTACTCTCTCCATGTAGGACAGGTGCTGCAGGTAGGTAACAGTTCCGGGCAGCCAATCACCGGTGGTAATGCAATTTCAATCGCTGATTCCTCTCAACCTTCCACAAATCCATCGGCTATTCCTTCTGTAAGGCCGGTTGCGCAGCAACCAGTTATTACGTATTCTGATGATTCGGGTGACGAAACAAACAGCACCGTTAATAGTGGCAGTAAGCTATTACCGTCGAGATCACCGGTTGTGGGCAGTGCTTCAGCACCTATCTCGGCACCGGTCAATCCACCGACGGCAAGCAGTACTTCAGTCAGCTCCGCGCCTATCACTACCTGGCGCTGGCCGACAGAAGGAAAAATTATTGATAGCTTCTCAGCCTCCGAAGGCGGCAATAAAGGGATCGATATTGCCGGCTCCCGGGGACAACCAGTGGTTGCTACTGCTGCGGGTCGTGTGGTTTATGCCGGTAATGCGCTCAGGGGATATGGAAACCTGATCATCATTAAACACAATGACGATTACCTGAGTGCGTATGCGCATAACGACACGATGCTGGTCCGCGAACAACAGGAAGTCAGCGCAGGACAAAAAATTGCAACGATGGGGAGCACAGGAACAAGCTCAGTCAGACTGCATTTTGAAATTCGTTACAAGGGGAAATCCGTCAATCCGTTGCGCTATTTGCCGCAACGATAACAGGCAGGGCTGAGATGGCTCTGTCCGGGATAAGGGGAGGAGCCATTGATGAACCGAAATACACTTAAAGTTAGTGAGTTACAGGAAGATGCGTTTGATGACAATGGCAACGAAGCCTTTGATGAGAATGCATTAGTAGCAAATGACTCTAAAGATGATGACGTAACAGAAGATGATCCGCTGACTCAGGCGACGTCTCAGCGTGTTCTGGATGCCACTCAACTCTACCTTGGGGAAATTGGATTTTCTCCGTTACTGACCGCCGAAGAAGAAGTTTTCTTTGCCCGTCGGGCTTTACGCGGTGACGTGGCAGCACGTCGCCGTATGATCGAAAGTAACCTGCGTCTGGTAGTGAAAATATCGCGGCGTTACAACAATCGTGGTCTGGCACTGCTTGACCTGATTGAAGAAGGGAATCTCGGCCTGATCCGCGCGGTTGAGAAATTTGATCCTGAACGTGGATTCCGTTTCTCAACTTATGCGACCTGGTGGATCCGCCAGACGATTGAGCGTGCAATTATGAATCAGACACGGACTATCCGTCTGCCTATTCATATTGTGAAAGAGCTTAATGTCTATCTGCGGACCGCCAGAGAACTGGCTCATGTCCTTGACCATGAGCCAAGTGCAGAAGAAATTGCCGGAGAACTGGATAAACCGGTTGAAGATGTCAGCAGGATGCTGAAACTTAACGAACGTATAACGTCTGTTGATACCCCGTTAGGGGGAGAGTCGGATAAGGCGCTGCTTGATATTTTGTCTGACGATAATGACAGCGGTCCTGAAGATCGTACCCAGAACAATGATATGAAACAGAGCATTGTTAAATGGCTGTACGAGCTGAATCCAAAACAACGTGAAGTTCTGGCCCGCCGCTTTGGGCTGCTGGGCTATGAAGCCGCGACTCTGGAAGATGTCGGGCAGGAAATTTCTCTGACCCGTGAACGTGTCCGCCAGATTCAGGTGGAAGGTTTACGTCGGTTACGGGAAATCTTACAGGGACAGGGTCTTAGCATTGAAGCGTTGTTTCGCGAGTAACAGGACGTTTTCGCGTAACGGACCATTTTCAGGGATGAACTGAGAGCAGCCTGTCACGACAGGCTGCTTTCTTTATGCTTTTTTCCGGGGTCAGACCAGGTCTTTTAACCGGTACAACCATTCCAGTGCCTGACGCGGTGACATAGTGTCAGGATCCAACGCTTCCAGGGCTTCAACTGCCGGCGAAACCTCGGCTTCCAGCAGTGGCAACTGTGGCCCCCCGCTACGGGACGGTGTATCTTTTGCTGAAATCATCTCCAGTTCACGCAGCTTCTGGCGTGCACGTTTAATGACTTCTTTCGGGACACCTGCCAGTGCCGCGACGGCCAGCCCGTAACTTTTACTGGCCGGGCCTTCCTGAACACTGTGCATAAAGGCAATAGTCTCGCCATGCTCCATCGCATTCAGGTGAACATTGACCACCCCTTCCAATGTTTCCGGTAAGGCGGTAAGTTCAAAGTAATGGGTTGCGAACAAGGTCAGGGCCTTAATGCGGTTCGCCAGGTTCTCGGCACAGGCCCATGCCAGTGATAATCCGTCATAGGTTGAGGTACCGCGGCCAATCTCGTCCATCAGTACCAGGCTGTTTGCGGTGGCATTGTGCAGGATATTGGCCGTTTCGGTCATCTCTACCATAAAGGTGGAACGTCCGGAAGCCAGGTCATCGGCGGCACCGACCCGGGTAAAAATACGATCTATCGGGCCCAGAGTCACTGCTTCTGCCGGCACGTAACTGCCGGTCCAGGCTAACAGAGCAATCAGCGCCGTCTGGCGCATATAGGTACTTTTACCCCCCATATTTGGCCCGGTGACAATCAGCATCCGCCGCTGTGGCGAGAGCGCTAACGGGTTAGCGATAAAGGGGTCTTTCAGCACCTGTTCAACGACCGGATGACGTCCTTCCCGGATATTGATCCCGGCAGCGTCCTGTAAAACCGGACAGCAATAATTAAGTGTCATTGCGCGTTCTGACAGGTTTGTTAATACATCAAGTTCTGATAATGCACTGGCACTTTGCTGCAACGGTTCAAGGAAAGGCAATAACTGATCAAAGAGTGCGTCATACAGCGCTTTTTCCAGCGACAAGGCTTTGCCTTTCGAGGTCAGGACCTTATCTTCATACTCTTTCAGCTCAGGAATAATGTAACGCTCGGCATTTTTCAGCGTCTGGCGGCGCACGTAATGCATCGGTACCAGATGGCTCTGACCCCGGCTGACCTGAATATAGTAGCCGTGCACCGCGTTAAACCCGACTTTCAGGGTATCCAGCCCCAGTGACTCTCTCTCCCGGATTTCGAGTTTATCCAGATAATCGGTCGCACCGTCAGCCAGCGCCCGCCATTCGTCCAGTTCTTCATTGTATCCCGGTGCGATAACGCCGCCGTCTCTCACCAGCACCGGCGGGGTTTCGATAATGGCACGCTCAAGTAATTCCCGCAGATCGGTAAACAAACCGCTTTGTTGAGCCAGTGTTTTCAGACGCGGGCTGGAAGCTTCGGCTAAAACTTCCTGCAATTCCGGTAACTGACGGAATGCGTGGCGCATTCTGGCGAGGTCACGCGGTCTGGCGGTCCGCAGTGCCAGACGAGCCAGAATACGCTCCAGGTCGCCCACCTGGTGTAACAGCGGTTGCAACTGCTCATTCAGGTCCTGAAGCTCGGCAATGCAGCTCTGGCGCTCCCGGATCACCCCGGCATCACGCAGGGGCATATGCAGCCAGCGTTTCAGCATCCTGCTTCCCATCGGGGTGACCGTTTTATCGATCACTGCCGCCAGGGTATTATCGGTGCCCCCTGCCATATTCAGGGTAATTTCAAGATTACGCCGTGTCGCGGCATCCATAATAATGGTGTCCTGCTGGCGTATCATACTCAGCGAGCGGATGTGCGGCAGGGCGGAGCGCTGAGTGTCACGGGCATACTGTAACAAACAGCCTGCGGCAGGCAGGGCCAGCAGCGCCTGTTCAACACCGAACCCGCGCAGATCGCGGGTCCCGAATTGCATATTCAGCTGCTGGCGTGCGGTACTGAGTTCAAATTCCCAGATCGGGCGGCGGCGCAAACCGCGGCGGCCATCAATTAATGCCATCGCAGCAAAGTCTTCCGGATAGAGCAGCTCGGACGGATGGGTCCGCTGCAGCTCAGCCGCCAGCGCTTCCGCGTTTTCCGGCTCGCTCAGCAGAAAGCGTCCGGAGCTGATATCCAGCGTCGCATACCCGAACCCCGTACCTTTCGGGCTTTCATACACGGCAGCCAGCAGATTATCCTGACGCTCATTCAGCAGGGCTTCATCACTGATCGTCCCGGGAGTGACAATACGGACCACTTTACGTTCGACCGGGCCCTTACTCAGTGCAGGGTCGCCCACCTGTTCACAGAGAGCGACGGACTCCCCCATCTGAACCAGTTTTGCCAGATAACCTTCCACCGCATGATAAGGCACGCCCGCCATCGGGATAGGTTGCCCGGCGGAGGCCCCGCGTTTGGTCAGAGAGATATCCAGTAATTGCGAGGCTTTCCGTGCATCATCAAAGAACAGCTCGTAAAAATCGCCCATCCGGTAGAACAGCAGAATGTCCGGATGCTCCGCTTTCAGACGCAGGTACTGCTGCATCATCGGGGTATGAGAGTCTAAATTTTCGATTGTACTCATAGTGTTGAGATGTCCATTATCATAAAAATTAGAGAGTTAAGTGATTTTATGATTATCATTTTTACTCACGTTGTCTCATGGGATCTCATGAAATCCTGGCGTTAACGGCAGGCTGACGAGTAGCTTGCCAGACGGCAGAGGGAAAAAATGCAGCTTCAGGCGCCACAACCCACATTTTCTTTCACGAGTACGTGGTGAGTATGATAACGGAGTCTGTCAGGCAGGAAAACACGCGGGAAAGCGACTTTTTTCGGCGGCGTCCGAAAGAATGACATTTGGCGATAGCGATGCAGCGGATTCCGGAGAAAATCGGTGCATCAGCTCCCTGCGGCGGTTTAACCCGGAGTAAGGTTTTTCTGCCGCGACACGAGACGCCTGACGGAAAACCAGCCCGGGTTCAAAGGGGCACTTTCTGCGGACTTCTTTCGCCGCAGTACCTCCGGCAACCATCGGTTTCTTTCGCAAACGACTTAACCTTTTGTCATTTACGTGAAAAGGCTCACATACGTACTATATCTTATTGCACGCAGTACGATCTGTGTCGTACCGTATTGATACAGAGGATCTTCCCGCTTACCATGTCCGGGAATCAGATTATTTCTGGATATTATTGCTTTAAATATTATAGGAGCATTCGTCTGAAATATGAAACTGGTCGTCAGGCAGGTTTTAATGATTTTTAAGGTAATAATACTCTTTCGCTATATAACAACCTATTCCTGGCATCAATGTGATAAAAGTGCGATATGATGAAATTCATAATCCTGTTTATTTCTATTGTTTTTTTAACATCCTGCCACATAAATGATCCTCGCCCGGAAAATCATCGGGCTAAGGTCAGTGTAGCCGGTGGCAGGGTTTGTATTACTGCACCGGGGGCTCAGGGCGAAAGGATCACCTCATTAAGTATTAATGAGATCGGGAATAGTGGAAATATGATTGCCAGAACATTCACTATTGATAATGCACCCGTGTTATTTTCAGATAAATGCATTTCAGATGCCGGCTTTACTTTTGCCCCCGGTAAATCATATATATTCTCTGTTAATGCAATACGGATAAAAGAAAATCACACTATCGAAAATGGCAATAGTTATAGTGTGACTTTTTCCGTGTGGAAAGATAACGGAAAATTAAAAGTAAAAGATATTAACTAACCCGCCGGGAAATTATGCCTGATTTCCGGCGGTCAGGGGAGCGCGTCTGTCACCCGACCTATGGCGAAGCTTGATCAGGTCATCCCGTATCCGTAGAGGGAAACACATCTTTCCGAAATTACCTCATCGGGTGAAGAAGCCCGGGATGAATTCCGCAACAACCCGGGACCGGGGAACGGGCACCCCGGGAGGCGTTAACCGCGAAAAAACTGGCGCGGAGCCTGTCGCCAGTGAAATACTAACCAGGCTGACATAAAGCATAACGGGCCTCCGATACGGGGAGGCCCTCTGGCTTACTCCACCGTGCCGCTCATCGACAGCGGTGTTTCTGCGGCAGTAAAACTGTTCATGATCCTGACGTAGTGCTTACGCTGGCTGTCAGTAAACTCTCCCGTCGTGGCAAGGGTAAAAATAAGAAGATTATTCTGCGAAGGATTGAGTGAACCCTCATAAGGCAGGCGGATCACTGACAGGATCTGTTTCGTCCATTCACCATTATTCAGAAACCGGTTGGCGGCCTGTAATACAGGAAGCTTTGACGGCCCGAGCTCATGACTGAGGATCTCGCCTTCCGGCGTGTAGCCGGGCGTAAATTGCCGCATCCGTTGCTGCTGCATCTCATAGAAATCTTCCATGGTCTGGTCGGCTGCCAGCTGAGCGCGGTTGATGATCACTTCGTAGGCTCTGTTCTCTTCATCGGTATACTTCAGGATATTCACTGAGTAATCCGCGTCCGGGAGCAGTGTCAGAAATGTGCCTTCCGGCAACGGGTAAGTCACGGGTTTGTTAGTCATAGTCTTTATTTACCTGGAATAAATGAGGGTAGAGGGGAATGATTTCGATGCGCCGGTTACCGGCCCGTCCCTGCTGACTGTCATTGGTGGTTATCGGACGGGTTTCACCGGCACCATCAACAATAAAATGGCTGGACGGAAATTCACTGTTCGCTACCAGCCAGTCGCGGACGGACTCTGCCCGGCGTAAGGAGAGGTAACGGTTTCCCGCGGCTGTACCGGTATTATCGGTGTAACCCACGATCAGAACCGGATACTGTGACGTACGGCGCAGCGCCGGTAACAGCGCTGCCAGCGTCTGATAACGTGTGCCGGTGATCGTGCTGCTGCCGGGATCGAACCATCCGGTGCCGTCGTCAGGCAGCGACAGCGGTGCGATGACCGCCGAAGGCATTAATGGTGGCCCGGTGAGTGGTGGCCGGGAACCGGAAAGCAACAGGGCTGCACTCAGTGACAGACATAACAGCAGTCCCGGAACGACGAACCGCTGTCGTTTGCGAGGGCTGACCGATGCTGTGAATGGCTCACCCGGTGGTTCGGAGGCAACCGGTAAAAGAGGCGGCAGCGGCAGGCAAGGTGCCGACTGCGACAGGGCCGGATACAGTAAATAGCGTTCAGCCAGCCAGTGTGACCAGCCGCCGTGGCGGGGAAAGCCCTGACGGATATCAGCCAGCAGTAACTCCGTTAACTGCAGCGGAGTATCGGTGAATAACCCGCCCAGGGCAGAGTTCAGTTCACCCCCTGCCAGCCATTCTGACAACGGTTTTGCGGCGCAGGCACGCGCGGTGGCATAACTGTCGCCGCAGCGCGCCGCATTCTGCAGTTGCTGATGCAGCCGTGTCAGCCACTGAGAAAATGAATCTGAGCCGGTACCGGGAGGCGTCCGGACCCAGGCTGCATCCCGGGGGGCTCCGGGCGGATGCCGGTGGCTCAGCCGGGCATACACTATCAGCTGGCAGCGGACCCGCGGAAGTTTTACGGCGCTGAGCAGACTGTGCCGCCAGTGTACGAAGGCGGCAGCCAGCAGAGCGTCACTCGCGAAAGTGTCTCCCGTCAGAGGGATCAGGCACTGAATAGCGACCTGCGGGTGTTTTTCAGAAAAATAACGGATACGTTCCATTAATACCTGTGGATCGGTCACGACGACCCGGTGGCAGGACAGATCGCGACTGCCTGTTGTATCGTACTGGCTGAATCCCTGTGCGGCACAAGGGCCGGTGATCAGGCAGATCTGCGGCTTCCCGGCCTCCGGCGAGTCCCCGGGCGTACGGGCGACAGGCTGAGGTGTCATTCCCGGTAACGAAAAATAGCGTTTCCGGTATTCGGCAAGAAAAGCGTCAGTCACCGCTCTGTCGTCGTTTTCCGTGACTGACAGCAGACAGAGCAGGCGATAGCCGTAGCGAAACAGCGTGTTATCACCGCACACCAGCAAGGCCTGCAGGACCACAGAAATGTCTGCCCGCGAGTCTGTACCGGCAGGAGCCTGCGGTTCGCCTCCGGAGCGCGTCTTTCTGACCGAACAGTGTTGCTGGTGCTGCTGAAGCTGCAGGTCAAGGAAGTAACGCAGCAGGCAGCAAAGTGAGTGGCTTTGTTCTGCGTCGTGATGTTCTTCCGTCAGGCTCTGACTGAACGCCGTTATACGGCTTGCCAGTCGTTGCCGGAGGGCTGAAAGCGAGGGAATGACCGCCCCGGCACCGATCAATATGCCGTAAGCCGCCAGCTCATCAAAACAGGTTTCGTGAGTCACCAGGGGGTCTCCGTCAGTTCACCCCAGCCGACCCCGGACTGCCAGCCACAGGTCCGTATCCGGTGCGGGTAACAACAGGGGAGGGTGGAAAAGCGGATCGACAGTGAGACCGCGGATTGTTCGTCCTGAGATGTCAGGCTGGCAGGAGGCTGGCGGCAGGTGAACAGCAACCGGTTATCCCTGTCATAAACACTCAGCCGGATAAATTCATAGCCGGCCCCGGGACCGGCGATTTCGGCGGGGGAAAGCGTTATTGTTCTGTGATGCCACAGAGTAAATGCCTCCAGCCATTCGGTATCACTGGCGGGCGGGACAGCAAAAAAAGCCTGTTTTTCATCACCGCTAACGGCAGGCTGAACCGCCCTCAGGCGTAAATGCAAACCGGTCTGATATTCAAACTGTCTGAGCGTTCTCTGATCACCCTGGCCGTAAGGGGGGGCTATCTCCTGTGCGTCATTGTTTAGCCCGAGGAGGGTTGCGAGTCGTTGCTTTGATACCCGGTCCCGCTCCCACCATGCCCGGCTAACCGCTCCCTGTTTCCTGGCGTCATCGTTATGATCCTGCCAGATCTTCGAACATTCTGCGCGCTTGTAGTAATGCCACAGCAGGGGGATATGGGGATGATAGACATCATAGCCCTGAGTAAATGCCCTCACCGACATACCGATCTCTTCCCCGGCAAAGAAGATCTGCGGGTCATTCGGGACATCCCGCACAAAGCGGCCCGGGGCAAAAATAAAGCCCCCGGCCAGATAACTGCCCCGCACAGGACGGGAGGCAGTCAGGACATGGCTTCCCACCATCGGTATGCCTTCCCGGGTAAATTCCCTGAAAATCATCCGGCTCACCGATGTCTGTTTACTTTTTTGTTCATCATCACCCGGCTGATAGCCGGGCGGGTAGGCAGAAAGTACCGGTAACGCACTGATCTTCTTAAGCGACTCCAGTAAAGAGATCATCTGCTGATCCCATCCTTCAATAAACCGGCAATGGGAATCGATCTGCAGGAAGTAAGGTTCATCCTGATAGCAGGTTTCTGACAGATGACGAGCCCAGCAGGCACCTTCACTGGTCAGATAATGGCGGTAAATTACGGTGACAGAAGCGCCGTTATAGCAAAAAAAACGGGTATCCTGAGTCTCTGACTGACGGGATACCGTCAAACCGGCATCGCTGAATACCGAAAAATCTCCCTCGTCCTGCCAGCACACCGCAATGTGCAAGTGTTGCGGTGATGAAGCATTAGCTGTCATATCTTTCAGTGTCGGGATCAGTTCCGGGTCACGGTAGCTGGCGATACTGACAAAAATATCTGGCTGGGGTGGCATATGTTTCTCCCGGAGTATCATCAGTCAGGTGATATCAAAGATAATCTCAGCTTTGGCCGAAAATGCCCCGGCCGAAGGCTGAAGCCAGCCTGCGGCAGAAAGTTCTGCCGTCCAGTGAAATTCCGCACTGTTCTGACTGAGCGTACTGGTGATTTGTTCTCCGTCTTTACCGTTCACTTTCAGTGCCCGGTTCTGGCTGTCTTTGATAGTGATCCTCAGACGGCCACTGCTTCCTCCTGCATCCTTCACCATAATACTGGCGGCATCATAAGACGGGGTATCGGTGGTGATGTAAGCCGTGGCAGAGTAGTTGCCATAGTCCGTTTTACAGTTGATAGCAAAATCCAGTTTTTCTGACACGCCGGACTCAAGCATTTTGGCGGTGACCTTGCCGAAATTTACCGTTTTCGCACTGTCAGCCGTGCAGACCGGAGTGCTGATAATTTTAATTTCGCTGAGGGCCAGCTTACTCAGATAGTTATTCGGATCATTACTGACAATCAGATAAAAATAGCCAATCGGCCCGGGAGGCATAATGAGGTCACCGGCCGGGTTATTAAGTTGGAGGGTGTCAGCCACTTTATAAAACTCCACCTTATAGCCGGAAACATCGGGGAAACGGAAGTAAACATACCCGGACTCATCCACTTTTGGCATATAAACCGTGGTGGGAAATCCGCCCCATTCGGGCAGGCCATTGGTCCAGAGCGGCTTAATGACAATGCCGGGAATATTGGTTTTGAAGGTCTTGTTCTGTGCGTTGTAAGATTCCAGTCCGATCACTCTGCGACCGACTTCGGTGCCGACCGGACAGTAAGTATAGAAAATATTATGACCTAACCGCGGGGTCTCAAAGGAGGCTATCGGAGTGGTGCTGTCAGCCGGGGCATCGGCCGCAATCGTAATCACCTGGTCCGGCACAGTTAATATTGCCGGGTAGCCACTTTGCCAGTCACAAAGGGCCCGGGCGCTTCCTGCGCCTAAAAACAGGGGCATCAGTAGTAGGGTTCGCCATCTCATATCTCTCGTCCTTAATTATCTTTCAGTAATAAGAGGATTTCCGGTGGATACATCGCCACCAGTTCAGCAAAATTTCGGCCAATACTCCGTTCTGCATAGGCCAGTAAAGGGATGACCGGGCTGCCGGGCTCCGCGTCTCTGAGCCAGAGACGCACCTCCTCCAGTCTGGCGCAGGCGCTCTGCCGGTCACTGATAAACGGTAGCGCAGGCACCAGGAGGGGAGCGGAGGACGGCTCTGCATTACCGGGAAGGTTTGTTGCTGCAGGAACATCCGTCGGCGGGCATTCAGCCACCGGCTGAACGGATGCGCGCAGAGGGGGGGCGGGGCTGAACAGCTTCAGCAGAGAAAGCAACCCGGTAAGATCAGGAGCTTCCTCGCCCAGATCCTCCCGTATCAGTGAAATCAGCTGTTCTGCAGTCTGATAAGCCTTTGATAAGTCGATATATGTTGTATCTTCGCTGCAGGCCCATTGCTGGCGCAGAAGGGGGATCCGCTGCGCTAGCAGGGCTGCATCGGCAGGCTGATATCGGCAGGCTTTTTCGACGTCGCGAACACTTATCTGCCCCTCCGCCGTTTTCGGTAAGCGTAACTGCCGGATATCGGCCAGTATTCCGTGACTGTCATTCAGTTCGCCAAACGCATTGGCTCTGAGTTGCGGGGTGAACTCTTCTTCATCAAAAAGCTGCGGATGCAGGGGTTCCGGCCATTTTTTTAACAGGGTCAGTAACAGAGAAAGGCCGTTTTCCAGAGCCGCAGCCCCGGTCAGTCGGATCCTGCAGCGCATTAATATAATGAATAACCGGATATCTTTACTCCGGCACAATAGCCGGCGGGCCGAAGCCGCCGTTTCTGCCCAGTTAACTGACACTGCCGGCTCGTAAAAATCACCATACTGGGCATCGGCTTTGGGCTGCAGGCCTGCCAGTAACAGTAAAAATTGCGGGTCGTCATCAATACTTATTCCGCATGGGGCATCGGCACTGATTTCTGTCAGTAGTGACGCATCATCATTTTCAGGCGCAGTGTCCTGAACTATTGTCTGTTGCATGAATTTCCTGCCTCTGAGTATCCTGCGAAATTCTCCGGTTCGAAACACATCCCGGCCAGTGGTTGTGTTGTGTTTTCTCTTTCCAGCCAGACGGCATGCCCTAACTGATGACGGCCATTCAGCTGTGCCAGCGGGATCTGATCGGCCGCCAGTACGAGCTGCACATCCCAGCTGTATTCCACCCCGATAAAACATCTCACCCATTCACGTAATACAGGCATATCCTCCCCTCCGGGGATAAAAGAGAGATACTGTTGCAGGGTAAGCGGACCCACGATGAGTCTGAATTTATGCTGGCGGTCATGCACCGTATCACCGAGGATTGCGCCTTCCCCTAACCGGCTGGCCCCGTTTTTTACCCCGAGACGGCTTTGATCTTCCCGGGCTAACTCAATCCATTGCAGAACAAACTCCTGAAGACGGAAGGGCAAATCGAAATAATGTTGCAGGCTGCCTGTCAGGCCATCGGGGGAGCGGGCCTCCCTGGCCAGATGCGGGGCGGAAGCCAGTTGAGCATGGCGCGGTAACGGGGATGAATGGTCTGCCGTGGGTGCAAATCCCGTCAGGCAGCCCACATAAAAAGAAAAACGTTCATTGTGCGGGTCATCCAGGGTTGCCGTGTCCTGACACAAAAACCATGCACGGTAAAACAGTGACAAGGCCCGGTGGTGAAAGATATCCGCGAAATCACTCAGGCCGTAATCCTGGCGGGTCGTACAGAAATAGGCCTGTTCAGACAGGTGTAGCGGAAAGACGCTGTTCGGTCCCCAGATCCCCGGCCAGAACAGACGTATTTTCAGGATCCCGTCGTCGTCATTCAGGCTGGCAATTTCCCGCGGCGGAAAGATCATGCCAGGCTGCTGCCCGAGGCGGACCGGCTCCTGGCCCGGCAGCCGCGCGGTACCTGGTGCCGGAGAGTGAGGGTGGCGGGCGGCAACCGCCCTCATCAGACTGAAAAAACCACTTTCCCAGGGCGCTGAGCATTCGTACCACGGGGCTGTATTTCCTGTCGCAGGCGGAGAGTGCCGGGTCATAAGATCCCCCGCCGGCCCGGGCGTGCCGGCCAGTCGGCGACCCGTCCGCGCTGAACCGAATACAGTTCGGTTTCGGTGAAAATATTGATCGCCGCATGACGGGACAGATAATTTTCCATAATCAGTCCGAATAAATAAGGACTGAGGCCGGAAAAACCCGTCTCATCGACGGTCAGGCGACAACGGATCCCGCGGCCGTAAATCAGCAGGCCTTCCCCGCCCAGTCGTCGGATCACCGGTTCGGTCGTACATCCGACCAGGCTTTCTATCTGTGTGACGGTCTCCGGGTCTGAACGGGTAGTAAATAATTGCAAAATATCACGCAGAAAACCGGCACCGCCGGCCTCCGGCATTTCACCGACCGGCAGATAATTCAGGCTGAGCTGGGAAATCAGACGCCAGGCGGCCTCACCGACAGCAAAAGATCCTCTCGGGGCCGACGGGGTACTGACGAACTCAGCCTGGCTTACCGGCACATCTTCCGGCAGGGTCAGCCGGAAGCGTGCATGCTCTGCCAGTGTGCAGGGCAGATGACGGTTAGTCACCAGCGCATCTACCCGCAGGTAACGCAGAGTATCGCTGTAAGGGGCTTCATGTTGATCCACCAGCGAAATATAAGTCTCCGTCCCCGGATAAGCACGTTGTGTCAGATAGCTGCTATCGTCCGGTTGTACCTGGCGAACTTCCCGCTGCAGAGAGAAGTAGCGTCCGTAATTCCCCTGGTCCACATGGCGGGTGTGATACAAAGGGTTAAAGACAACCTCGTCACTGTTGTCTGCCTGTAGCCCGGTCACGTGACTGACAGAAAAAATTTCATAATCCAGGGGATGACAACGATCGACCACGGCATGAAACTGATTCAGCGAGCGGTTGAGGGTGATCCTGTCCAGACGCTTCGGAAACAGGTTGATCACCGGGGTACAAAATAATAAGAAACGGGCAGCATTGACATGGGCAATCAGCTCCTGCGGTAGCCGGTCCAGCAAAATAATAATTTCGGCTTCCCGGGTGTGATTGCTTTTCAGACCCGCGGCAAGCCGGGTCAGAGTAAAGAAATAGAAACGCTGGCGGCAGCAGACGTACTCCTGTAACAGGGTATGCCCATGAAACATGTTCCAGCTGGCCGGCAGCAGTCCCTGATGAGGTTCCAGGCCTTCCGGAACCAGTGGCGGCTCTGTAATGAGGGTGGCAGGGGTATCTGCATGCGGAGAAGGCATAATCACTGCCTGATGATGACAGTGCAGCAATTCAAACAGATGTGACACGATAGTTTCATCGCCGGAGATATAGACAGGTAGTCTGTCCAGTCCCTCCAGCTCCGAAAATGTGGCATCTCCGGTCAGCTTCAGCCGTAAACGTAGGGCACCTTTACACTGGCTAATATCACAATCTTCCTCTGCCACCCCGGGAAGATCCGGCGGTATCGAGGTCAGACTGGCGTCGGCTATTTCCAGCGGCCAGAGCGTCACCGGCTGGCTGTTACGAAACTCGCACCGGGTCTGACTTTCCGGCAGGCGCTGGCTGATAAACGCACTGTCGCGGTCGAGAGTATAGCCGCGGGTTAAATCACCGGTGTCGGGGTCCGGATACAGGCGAACGACCCCCATCGAAGGCGTCGGTGAAGTGTAATTCGGTGACAGTGTGTCCAGTAATCGTTGAGTGAACCGGGGAAATTCGGCATCCAGTTTGATACGGGTTCTGGCGGATAAAAAGCAAAACGCTTCTATCAGCCTTTCCACATAAGGATCGGCAACTTCTATCCCCTGCATCCCCAGTCTGGCAGCAATCGCCGGATGCTTTTGCGCAAACTCACAGGCCATTTCGCGGATAAATGTCAGCTCACGGTTATAATAATCCAGAAAATTATTTTCCACGTTTTTCTCTGATTAATGACGTTTATTTTTAATGAGGGTGGTGCGGAGCTAACCCGCAGGTGATGGCACTCAGTCGAAACGGATAAATACATTACATTTGCTGTTTCCTGTCTTTTTACTTTGGTCAGATTTACTTATCCGACAGTCAGAATAAATACCCGCCAGATAAATTACCGGTGAATTTATCTGTGTATTTAAACGGGCTGACTAATAAATTTAATCACAGTTTTTAAAATTGACGAGGGATACATAACCCGGGGGAAACTGTTTTCATCTTAATGATTAATTCTGCTGCCCGTATTGACCTCGCCAGGAGATATTATCGATTGCTGCCAGGAATAAAACAGCTAATCGCCGTTGTTTTTCTTTTTTAGGAATATGCATCAGGCTGTTTTCTTATTTTTATATAACTGTCAGGTGCAACGTTGTGAAAATATTATTTTTTTGGCTACTATCCGGGGCATGACTGCAGGGTGATATTCAGTGTTACACATCCTCTTAACTTTGAATGAGTTGTTTTCTCGGGTGCGCTAAAAATTATGATCGTCAGAAGAACGTTATTCGATAAACTTAACGACGTATTATCCCGAAGTATTGAAAGCGGGACAGAACTCTGTCGTCTCAAGGGGAATCCTTATGTGGAACTGGTCCACTGGCTGATGACCCTGCTTCAGGAAGAACGCTGTGATCTGCAGTTTATTCTTCGCCACTACCAGACAGACAGGGCGATACTGGAAGAAGACCTGATGACTCAGGCCGCGCATTTGCCGCGCGGGGCGGAAGAAGTGACCGATTTCTCTTACCTTATTGAGCTGGCGATCGAGAAAGCCTGGGTGATAGCAAGCCTGGGGGAAAAGCCGGTGACAAAAATACGCAGTCTTCATCTGGTGATTGCACTGCTGAGTCATCCTGAACTGCGTCGTGCATTATTCGCCTTATCATCGGAATTTCGCGTACTGTCTGCAGAAGAAATCAGCCGTATGTCGGCAATGCTGACCCGGGACTCGGCAGAGCAGGAAAGCCTTATCATGGCGGAAGGGATGGCGTCGGAGAACGGAAACATGTTTTCTGATCTCCGGCCAGCGGCAGGAAATGCGCTGGAGATGTATACCACCGACCTGACGGCACAAGCCCGGGCGGGGAAAATTGACCCGGTCACCGGCAGGGACAGTGAAATTACGACCATCATTGATATTCTGCTGCGCCGTCGCCAGAACAACCCGCTACTCACCGGGGATGCCGGGGTAGGGAAAACGGCGGTGGCTGAAGGCCTGGCGCTGGCGATTGCCGACGGTGCCGTACCGCCCTCGCTGGTGAATGTCCGTCTGCTGGCGCTGGATATCGTGGCCCTGACTGCCGGCGCGGGAATGAAAGGCGAATTTGAGTCCCGCCTGAAATCCGTTCTCGAATCTGCGGCCCGGGCCGTTCCTGCCGTCATCCTTTTTATCGATGAATTTCATACGCTGGTCGGTGCTGGCGGAGAAGCCGGGACCGGTGATGCGGCGAACCTGATGAAACCGATGCTGGCCAGAGGGGAGATCCGCACGATAGGCGCGACAACCTGGAGTGAATTTAAACGGCATATTGAAAAAGATCCTGCGCTGACCCGCCGGTTTCAGGTTGTACAAATCGACGAACCCTCCGAACCTTTATCGGTACAGATGTTACGTGGACTGCTGCCTTCTCTGGAACAGCATCATCAGGTCCTTATCCTTGATGAGGCTTTGCAGGCTGCGGTCCGGTTATCTCACCGCTATATTCCGGCAAGACAGTTACCCGACAAAGCGATCAGCTTGCTGGATACTGCCTGTGCCCGTGTTGCGATTGCCAGGTATACCCCTCCCGTTAAGCTACAGCAGCTTCGTGCCAGTGCAAGAGCCTCGGTCAGTGAACTGGCGTTACTGGATAAATCTCTGTGTTTTGGTAAAGCCAGTGTGCAGTCTAAAAGTGACATTGAGGACTCCCTCAAAGATGTGCTGCAGGAGTCAGATCTTCTGGAGAAACGCTGGCATCAGGAGTGCGAACTGCTGACGGAGATCTATGCGCTAAGAGAGCAGTTGCTGCAACCCGGCCTGCCGGATCCGGAAGTTCAGGAGCTTCAGCAGCAACTGCAACATGTGCAGTACACCCTGGAACAGCAGGGGGAACAGCCTCCGCTGGTCCGTGCCGAAGTCGATGCAACGGTCATTGCTGAAATTATCGCGCAATGGACGGGGATCCCGACCGGGCGGGTAATGAAAGATGATTTGAGTGCGGTACTGGAACTCCCGGCACAGCTGGCCGCCCGGGTCACCGGACAGCCACGCGCTATCGGGCAAATTTGCCAGTCTGTCCGGACGGCAAGGGCGGGATTATCCGATCCTGACAGACCGACAGGGGTTTTCTTCCTTACCGGGCCTTCCGGTACCGGTAAAACGGAAACGGCGCTGGCACTGGCTGAGTTACTTTACGGGGGGGAGTCGAATCTGATCACTATCAATATGAGCGAATTCCAGGAGGCTCATACCGTTTCGACGCTGAAGGGCTCACCGCCGGGCTATGTCGGATACGGTGAAGGTGGCATTCTCACGGAAGCGGTACGCCGTAAACCCTACAGTGTGGTGTTACTGGATGAAGCAGAAAAAGCACACCCGGATGTTCATGAATTATTCTTCCGTATTTTTGATAAAGGAACTCTGGAAGATGCCGAGGGGCGTCGTATTGATTTCAGGCACACCCTGATCCTGCTCACCAGTAATATCGGGAGTGAGTTACTGACGGTAAGTCATTCTGATGAGTATGCACTGCCGGAAAACGAGACTCTGTTAGCGCAGCTCCACTCTTTATTACTAAAAACATTTCCTGCTGCATTTCTGGGCCGCGTCAGTGTTGTTCCTTATTTCTCTTTGTGCAGAACGTCACTGGAGGCCATTGTCAGGATGCAGCTTTCTAAGATTATTACCCGTTTGTATGAACAGCAATCACTGGAACTGAAGTACAGCGATGACATCGTCAGTTTTATTATTAATCGCTGTCAGACAGTCACCTCCGGTGCCCGGGAGATCATCCATGTGCTCGGGAAAGAGATCCTTCCTGTGATAGCGACATATCTGTTATCCCGCACCAAAAACAACAGAGTTGAAAAAGAACACCTTTTTTTGAGCTATATCCCTGAACAGGGGGTAGCACTGGTGGTTGATGATCCGGAAAACAAGGAGGTTGAGCGATAAGCACGAAATTCAGTGAAAAACATAAAGAGGGAAGTTTCTACCTGAAGGGTAATTACGTGACAAAAATAGGGATTTTTATGCAAAAAAATAAAGTATCTATCAGTTTACTGGCGCTGTTTGCATCGTCTTTCGCATTATCTGCTTCAGCCGCAGATACCCTGAACCCCGGACAAGGCATGGTAACGTTCGACGGGGAGCTGGTGGGGGAGACCTGTACTATCGAAAATGACAACCTGATCGTCACTTTGCCGACAGTATCGACCCAGTCGATGCAGGGTGCCGGAGGCCAGAGCGGCATTAAAAACTTTGATATTAAAGTGAAGGATTGCCCCGGTTCCTTTAAGAAAGTGGCTGCCCATTTCGAGCCGATCGGTTCTTCCGGGATTAACTACAGTACCTGGAACCTGAAAAATGATTATCAGGCCACCACCGGAAGTAAAGAAGCCGCAGCGAATGTCGAGGTTCGTTTATTTAATTCGGATCATACACATCTTCGTCCCGGTGATTCCGGAAAAGAAGTGGATATCGTTGGCGGGCAGGCCAGTATGACCTATGCCGGCGGCTATTATGCCACCGGGGTAACGACGGCAGGGAAAGTCACGGCGCATGTGGTATATACGCTTTCTTATCCTTAATAGCGTTATTGGTCGTTAAATACCACGGGGGAGCGAAAGCTGCCCCTGTTAATCCACTATTATTAATGGTTTATTCTATGAGATGTTATAAGGGAATAATCTCGTGCCTTGTGGTTATTATCGCCGGGTTACTATTGCTGCCTGTTCCTGCCAGCGCAGGTGTGACAATAGCCGGTACCCGGGTTATTTTCCCTGCGGCTGAGCGGGAAAAAAGTATCCGTACTAATAATAAAGGAAGCTCTCCCGTACTGGTGCAGGTCTGGGTCGATGACGGCAGTAAGAATAATGATATTAATACTATGTTGGTACCGTTTACTGTAACGCCACCGGTTTACCGGATCGATCCCGGTAAAGGACAAAGTGTCAGGCTGATATATAACGGTATGGAATTACCGACGGATCGTGAATCCGTTTACTGGTTCAATTTACTGGAGATACCGACAGTTAATGATGACGATAAAAATAAAGATCGGCTGGAATTAGCTTTTCGCACCCGGATAAAAATATTTTATCGTCCTCCGGCATTAACAGGAAATAGTACCGATTATATTTCAGCATTACGCTGGCACACGGAACCTAATAAAAAATCCGTGAAAATAGAAAACCCAACGCCGTATTACTTTTCTTTCGAGTCCGTGACGGCAAAAGACGGGAAGCAAACGTATCCGCTTGTGCCGCAAATGCTGGCACCGTATTCCTCTGCGTCGTTAGCCACGGCAGGCTCGCAGGGATTACCCGCCCGGCTGAGTAGTATCGAATTTAATGTACTCAATGATTATGGCAGCACAGTGACTGAAAAAGTTGTTTATCAGCAAAGCAAAGGCTGGGTTCTGAGTCAGTCAGCCGGAGATGAGTCCTGATGGCGGAGCCCATAGCGTAATGCGCTCGGCAGGATGACAATAACTGAAGGGAGTCAGAGAGTTGAAAATGATCACTTTGAGCGCCGGACTGCGCGACAATAGCGGGTATTCCGTGAGATTCGGCATACTGGTTTTCAGCAGTAGTTTACTCATATTACCGGTTTCGGCGGCAGTCTCTGCAGAACTCTCTGACAGTCCTTTCGCGCCGGATCGCGCCTCACCGGTCGTCTTTAACAGTGCATTTATTCATGGCAGTACCGTGGATGTGAACCGGTTTTCGACAGGTAACCCGGTGCCCCCGGGCCAGGCGGTAGTTCGGGTACGGGTGAATGGTAAGATCCGCGGAAAATATGATGTCTTATTTGTCGCCGTGCCGGGCCGTGATATTGCCGAACCTTGTTTCAGTGCCGCTCAGCTTGAACAGTTTGGCATCCGGCCACCGGTTATGAAAAACCGGGCGGCTGACGGTGAGCAATGCAATGCGTTACCACGCTGGATTGACGGGGCCAGCACCCGCTATGACTCTGCTGATTTTGAACTTGAACTCTTTGTTCCCCAGTTATATCTGGTCAGCCAGCTACCCGGTTATACCGACCCGTCGACCTGGGACAGTGGTGTTCCGGCAATGTTTCTGGATTACACGGCGAATGTTTATACCCAGCAGTTTTCCAAAGGTTTTTCTAACGGTATCGGCCATGCAATCAGCGCAAACCTGGGGTTACTGACCGGCATTAACCTGTTTGGATGGCAGTTGCGTAACCGCAGCAGCAATTATTTCTCCGACACCGGGAGTCCCGGTTCCCGAAATCTGTATACCTACGTCCGGCATGATCTTCCGCTGCTTAAAAGCCAGGTGACGCTCGGTGAAACCGTCACCAGCGGAGATCTGTTCGATAGTCTGAACATTCGTGGCGTACAGCTCGCCTCTGATGACCGGATGCTGCCGGAAAGCTTACGTCAGTATAACCCGGTCATCCAGGGGATCGCGGAAAGTAATGCCCGGGTTCAGGTCACTCAGCATGGGCAGCTGATCTATGAAACCACGGTTCCCCCCGGTCCCTTTGAGATTAATAGCATCGGTGCGATGGGATATGGCGGTGATTTACTGATGACCATTATCGAGGCCGATGGCAAACAGCGTACCCAGGTGATCCCGTATTCTGCCCCTCCGATGTTATTGCATGCCGGTGTCTCCCGTTACTCGGTATCTGTGGGGGAGATGAATGAAATCAGTATGCAGAAAAAAACGCTGATGGCGACCGGCTTTTACCAGTACGGAATGAACAATTTTTATACGCTTTATGGCGGCGGGCAGTTTTCAGAAAATTATCTCTCTCTGGCGGTCGGGCAATCTTTTAACACGCGGGTTGGGGGGATCTCGGTCGATATCACCCGGGCCAGAAGCCGGTTGAAAGATAGTCGGGTATCAACAGGCAATAGTTTTAACGTCGGGTTCAGTAAGTACCTGGAGTATTCAGGCACAAATATCTCAATGGCGGCGTATCGCTACTCGTCAAAAGGGTTTTATTCCCTGCGTGATGCCGCCGCAGAACGTTATGGTATGAACCGTGACTACTACCTGGTTGACTACCGTACCCGCCAGCGACTTTCGGTGAATCTTGCTCAGACCTTACCCGGCGACAGTCGTCTGGTGCTGGCGGGTAACTTTTATCAGTACTGGAATAACCGAAATGCGTCTTCCCAGTATTCGCTCTATTTCAGTAAATCACAGCGACTGTTTTCCTGGTCCGCAGGGATCAGCAGAACCTATAACGCTATCGGCAAAAATATTAATAGCTATTCGCTGTCGTTAACTATTCCGTTAAGTCGTCGCTATAACATTACCGATAAGCCGTTATTCAGCTCCATGAGCATGATGATGAGTCGGGATAATGCCGGGAATACGTCTCTTATCACGAATGCGAACGGCAGTCGCGGTGAGCGCTCCTCGGTAAGTTATGGTCTGGGCACCAGCACCGGGCGTCTGCGCGGGGGCGGTACCAGTTATTCACTGAACGGCAATATGAACTATTACTCAGATATGGGGCAGTTTGGGTCAACACTGGCCATTGGCAACCAGTCACGTCAGTTCTCTGCAACGGCTACCGGAAGTCTGGTGGCACACCGTGGCGGCCTGACAATGGGACCTGCGCTGGGCGAGTCACCTTTCGCAATAGTGAATGTGCCCGGGGCGGAAGGGGCTAAGTTACTGAATGGATACGGGTCCAGAATCGACAGTCGGGGATATGCCATTGTGCCATCACTGACACCTTACCGAGAGAACACGGTGTCTGTTGACAGTAAAGGGCTGCCGGATACGGTGGATATTTTGCAGAATGAGCAGGTCATTATTCCCCGCATGGGGGCCGCAGTGTCTGTGACGATGAAAACCCAATCCGGCCAACCGGTGTTACTGATTATCCGGGATCCGCAAGGTAATTACCTGCCGATAGGCAGTGAGCTGACTAGCGCCTCCGGGGAAGTGACCGGCATTGTCGGGCAGGCAGGTATGGCATTTATTCGTGGCTGGAATATAGGGACTGAAGCGATGTCAGTTCGTACCGGAAGCTCACTCTGTACCATTTCTGCAGACAACGCTCTGGCGCAAGATATTTCCCGGTCAGGCAGCAGTTCGGTGATCCGTGCGGAGGTCATATGCAAGTCATAACACTGAATGCCGCAAATAAAAGAAACCGCGCGTTGATGTTGCTGATGTTGCTGCTATCGGCCACGGCGTCTGCCGGTGATTATCCGATCACGGTGAATTTCAGTGGAGAGTATGTGACTGAAACCTGTGAGGTCAGAATCAACGGAAGTGGTAGTAACGAAGCAGTGACGCTGCCGAGACTCACCACCACAGCTCTCAGTAACAGTGGCGGGGAAGGAGGAAAGACCGGCTTTACCGTGACCCTGGCAGAATGCCCGGGGTTCACGTCCGTGAATCTGCTTTTCAGTAGTGCTTATTCCCCGGCAGACAGTGCCACCGGTAATCTTCTTAATCAGACCGGTAATGGATATAGCCGCAATGTACAGCTCAGGATCCGTAAGGAAGATAATAGTCAGATAGTGATTGATGACCGTAATACGGCTCAGCAATACAGAATATGGTTTGCCAATACGCCGGTCACTCATCAGTTTTATGTCAGTTATTTTTCAGATAATTCAGGTCCGGTAACGGCGGGTAAAGTCCACGCCATTGCCGGTATTACCGTCGATTATCATTAACCGGACAGGCATTTGTGCCGTTAACCGGCATGGTTTTTCTGTCCATTAACGTTCAATAAAAGGTGAATATGCTTATGCCTAAGGATAATTCTCAGAAGTTTATTGCAAGGAACCGCGCCCCGCGGGTACAGATTGAATATGACGTTGAAATCTACGGGAATGAAAAAAAAATAGAGTTGCCGTTTGTCATGGGAGTGATGGCGGACTTATCCGGTAAAACGAAAGAGCCTTTACCTCCGGTCGCGGAGCGTAAGTTTCTGGATATTGATATCGATAATTTTGATGAGCGAATGCAGGCAATGCAGCCGGGGGTAGCCTTTGCAGTGCCGGACACACTAACCCGCGACGGACAATTGATGGTCAATATGACCTTTGAGTCTATGGATGATTTCTCGCCCGATGCCATCGCCCGCAAAGTCGGTGCACTGTCACAGTTGCTGGAAGCCAGGACGCAACTGGCGAATCTGCAAACGTATATGGATGGCAAGGCAGGTGCAGAGAGTCTGGTCATGAAAGTGCTTCAGGATAAAGCACTGCTGAATACGTTAGCGAAGGCCCCCCGGGAAGATTCTGTATGCACAGATACCGCGACCGGGGATGAATGAAAGTATCAGGGATGAGAGATTATAGTAATGGATATACGTAAGCAGAGCGCGCAGCCGGTAAAAACTGACCTCCGGCAAAGTGATTTTAATGCATTATTATCAAAAGAGTTTCGTCCGCGGTCAGACCAGACGCGGGTTGCGGTTGAAAATGCCGTAAAAACGCTGGCCGAACAGGCTTTGCAGAGTTCGGTGACCATCGCCGATGATGCTTATAAGAATATCTCAGCTCTGATTGCAGAGATTGATCGGAAACTGACAGAACAGATTAATTTAATCCTTCACCATCCTGAATTTCAGGCGCTGGAAAGTGCATGGCGAGGGTTACATTATCTGGTCACTCATACCGAAACGGACGAGAAGCTTAAACTGCGTTTTATGGACATCTCAAAACAGGAGTTGAGACGTAACATCAAACGCTATAAAGGTATCGCCTGGGATCAGAGCCCGCTGTTTAAGCAAATTTATGAAGAAGAATATGGGCAACTGGGAGGAGAACCTTACGGGTGTCTGGTGGCGGATTATTATTTTGACCACTCAGCGCCGGATGTTGATCTGTTATCTTCCATTGGCCGGATAGCCGCGTCCGCCCATGTGCCGTTTATTACCGGTGCTTCGCCTTCCGTATTACAAATGGAAAGCTGGCAGGAGCTGGCGAACCCGCGGGATCTGACCAAAATATTTACCCGTAATCTGGAATATGCCGCCTGGAATGCCCTGCGGTTATCTGAAGACTCGCGTTATATTGGTCTGGCCATGCCCCGGTTTCTGGCGCGCCTGCCTTATGGGATACGCACCAATCCTGTCGATGCGTTCAGCTTTGAAGAGGATACCGAGGGAGCGGATCATAGCCGCTATGTCTGGGCAAATGCCGCGTATTCGATGGCCGTAAACATCAATCGTTCTTTTAAAAATTACGGCTGGTGCACGATGATCCGCGGGGTAGAAAGTGGCGGCGTAGTGGAAAAACTGCCGTGTCATACTTTCCCCACAGATGATGGTGGTGTCGACATCAAATGCCCCACAGAAATCGCTATTTCTGACCGCCGGGAAGCTGAGCTGGCTAAAAACGGATTTATTCCGCTGATCCACCGTAAAAATACAGATTATGCCGCCTTTATCGGTGCCCAGTCACTGCAGAAGCCTGCCGAATATCACGATGCTGATGCGACAGCCAACGCTAACCTTTCTGCACGTTTACCTTACCTGTTTGCCTGTTCCCGCTTCGCTCATTACCTGAAATGTATTGTCCGCGACAAAATAGGGGCCTTTAAAGAGCGGGAAGATATGCAAAGGTGGCTCAATGACTGGATTATGAACTATGTGGATGGTGATCCGGCAAACTCCTCAGAAGAAACCAAAGCACGCCGTCCTCTGGCTGATGCGGAAGTGCTGGTGGAAGATGTTGAAGGGAATCCGGGCTACTACCAGGCGAAGTTTTTTTTAAGACCCCATTTTCAGCTTGAAGGACTGACAGTGTCTTTACGAATGGTGGCTAAATTACCGTCAGTAAAAGATGTTGCCTGAAAAAATATCATTACCGTTATCCGGTGAATGAGAGTGTGAATAGTTCCGTGGACGACAACATCCATCAGGACGTCGTCTGAAGACGTAATTACGTTACCTGTCAGGTAACGTGTATCAATAACAGCGATAAATAAGGATTATTATGGCTCAGGATATGTTTATTAAAATTGATGGCATCGAAGGTGAATCTCTGGATGCTTCTCATAAAAATGAAATAGAAGTGCTTAACTGGAACTGGGAAAGTTTTCAGCATTCCAATATGCACGCCGGTTCGGGTGGCGGAGCCGGGAAGGCGACCGTCAGTGATTTCAGGTTTGAACATTATCTGGATAAAGCAAGTACAAATTTATTAAGTTATTGCCTTTCCGGGAAACATATTAAAGAGATTAAATTTGTTGTCCGTAAAGCAGGGGGGGATCCCCTGGAATATCTGAGCATTAAATTCACCGATGTCATTATTACGCAGGTAAGTGCATCCGGCTGCAGCAGTGAGGATGTCCGCCCCCGTGAAACTGTCTCCTTTTCATTCTCCGGATTTACTCAGGATTATGTAATGCAGAGTGCGGAAGGAAATAAATCAGGCATTATTTCCACCAGTTACGACATCAAAGCGAACCAGCGTAGTTGATTTTTTCAGGCCAGCTGAGTATTCAGTCTGGCCTGAATTTATTTCACAGGGGTAAAATTATCACCGGAGTCAGAGGAGGTGAATATAAAGACGTTTATCTTACATTCTGTGTTAAAAAATATTTTACGATTAAATAAGAGAGAGCCTTTTTCCGAAAAGCTCAGGCTGTTGTCGTTATCTTGTGTCTTTTTATCTGTTGCCTGCAGTTATTCATCACCGGAAAAAGCACCTCATCTGCAGTTTATTGATATTCGGGTGGATAGAGATGTGAACCTGAACCGTTATGGTGAACCGGCTCCGGTAAATATTTCAATCTATCGTATGGATACGCCGGGGGAAATAAACAACGATATGACAGAATTACAGGACTTTCGGAATAATAAAAGGGCCGAAGTAATATTCAGCGCGGTATTTCAGCCGGGAGAAATACGCTGTCTGAAATTACCATTGCAGCCGGAGACTTTGGCGATCGCGGTTACCGGTGAATTTCGTGATATTGAACATGCACAATGGAAATCGGTACAGCCACTCCCGCACACCCGTACTCTTCCCTGGTGGAAAAGACTCTTTACCACCCGTGACAACACCCTGTATGCCAGAGTTCACCGGCAGGGGCTGACTCTGACCGGAACGGAATAAATCATGAAAACCAATAAAGTGGTCTGGAGTGAGGGATTATTTTTACGTCCCCAGATATTTCAGCAGCAGGAACGCTATCTGGAGTATTTTATCCATCAGCGGGCGTCTGCCCCGGGTCTCTATTTCTGGGGTTTTTCCCGCTATGAGATAGACAGTGAAGCACTGACTTACGGCAAGCTGGTATTACGCAGCGCCAGTGGTGTTTTTCCTGATGGCACACCCTTTGATTTGCCCGGTCATGCCGGGATCCCTGCGCCCCTGACGCTCCTGCCGGAACACAGTGGCAAGACTATCTTTCTTGCCGTGCCGCTCAGGCTGGATAACAGCGATGAAACTATCTTCAATACCGGAACGCCCGATTCCCTGGCGAGGTTTTGTGCCGTGGATACTGAGCTGACGGACAGTAATGCTATCCGGCAAGGGAGGAAACCGGTTCAGCTGGCCCGGTTACGGCTGCAGTTACTCCCCGAAAGCGGAATAACCGGCTCCTGGATTGGTTTGCCATGTGCAAAAGTCAAAGCGCTTCGCCCGGACGGCAGCGTATTACTGCACACAGATGATTACATTCCTCCGGTCAGCGGCTACGGGGCGAATGCGTTACTTAGCGAATGGCTCAATCACCTCAGTGGGTTAGTGAAGATGCGTGCCGGGTTACTTGCCGGGCGGCTGATTGCCAGTGATGGCAAACCTGAAGATAACGCCAGTGTTATGGATTATCTGCTATTGCAGATATTCAATAAATATCAGGTGATCCTGGAGCATCTGCGTCATACCCCGAAAACCCCGCCGGTCGATTTTTATCAGGTCCTCGCGCAACTGGCTGCGGAGGCATCGACATTTGTGAAAACGAAAGTCCGTCGTCCTCTGCCGGCCCCTGAATATGATCATGCCAGTCTTTACACTTCGATCCGTCCGCTGGTGGATCAGGTTCATGACCTGCTCAATCAAATTCTGGTCAGGGCGGGAGAAATTATTCCGTTACATGCCAAAGGTAACGGTATCTGGGTGGCATCCGTATTGCCGGCTGAACTGAACGCTTTTGAGGGGATAGTTCTGGCCGTACATGCCCGCCTGGCTCCGGATATCCTGCAGCATCAGTTTTTCTCCCGGGTCAAAATCAGTGCGCCACAGCACCTTCATGAACTGGTGCGATCACACCTGCCGGGGTTATCGATTCAGGCATTACCCGTGCCCCCGCGCCAGATCCCCTACCGGTCGGACTATGTTTATTTTGAACTGCAGAGAAAAGGTGATTTCTGGCGGGCGATAGCGGAATCCGGATCGATGGCTTTACATATTGCCGGTGATTTTCCTGCCCTGAATATGGAACTTTGGGGGATACGAACCTCATGAAAACAGAGAATGCACAGGAAGTGCCCCCACAGCAGCAAGCTTCCGGGGAAGAGGAGGGATGGGGCGATTTTTTGCTGGATAAAAGTGATCTCTGGGAGAGTGAGGATGAAATCCCTTCCGGTCATCCGGAATACCAGTATGTACCGCTTCAGCATGAACGGATCTCTGCTGTATTTGAAACTGACCCTGAGCATGTCCGTTCGCGCATACCGGCGGTAAAAGCTGCCAGCGATCCGTTGCTGGAAGCCGCCAAACCTCTGTTACGGGCTATCAGCGAAATGCCCCGAGAGATGAATGATCTCCGGCATGCGGTTTCCCTCAGAGAGATCCTGAAACGTGAAATTAATTATTTCACGATGCTTTGCGATGAAGTGAATATACCGTGGAAAAAAATGGCCATTGTTCGTTACTGCCTCTGCACGGCTCTGGATGAAGCTGCACACAGTACGCGCTGGGGAACGGAAACCGGCTGGTCGCAAAACAATCTGTTGAATTACTTTGAAAATGATAACGATGGCGGGACTAAATTTTTCCTGCTGATTGGCCGGATAGCGATGAGTCCTGCTGAGTATATTGATGTTATCGGGATTTTACTGCGCATACTCGGGCTGGGGTTTGAAGGACGTTACAGTATTCAGCACGACGGTGAGCGGCAACTGATAAAAATACGCCAGCGGCTGCTGACTCTGTTACAGAGTCATCGGCGGCAGCAGGCATTGCCAGCCATTATGGGGATCCTGCCGGAATACCCGCCAGTGTCTCGTCGCCGCTGGCATCTCCCGTTGCGTACTACGCTGATTATCTCGGGGGCTATTCTCGCGGTCAGCTGGCTGAATGATAGCTACCGGTTATTTGTGGCCAGACAACCTCTACTGGCGGCGATCCGGGCGCTTTATCCGGTGCCTGCCCCCGAATTATTTCCTTTCCCCCGTTTACGACTGAGCCTGTTACTGCAACCGGAAATCCGACAGCAGTTACTGACGGTGAGTGAAGATGATCAGCAGAGCCATGTGGTGTTAAGCAGCGATCATACGTTCGAGTCCGGCTCTGCCCGGTTATCTCCGGCGATGTCAGAGGTGATCAGCCGGGTTGCGACACAAATTAATCAGGTAAACGGTTCGGTACGGGTTATCGGGCATACCGATTCTATCCCTGTCCGTCAGGGGGCTATCAAAGATAACGCAATGCTTTCTTCCCTCCGTGCGCGTGCAGTTGCGGATGTCCTGATAGCTTCCGGAATTCCGGCAGACAGAGTGTCGGTACAGGGGATGGCGGCAGGGCAACCCATCGCCAGTAATGCGACCGCTGCCGGCAGATCCGCTAACCGGCGTGTTGAACTTTTTGTTACTTATTAATGAGATATAATATGTCTTTTCTCAGTCGTCTTGTATCGCGTAATAATCTTTTTCTGCTGCTGCGCCTTGTGATTGCCGGGGTGTTGATTGCGGTTATCTGGTTCACAGGACCAAAGGTAGGATTTGGTGAAGCCCGGCCGTTGGCCGACGTGTTGCCGCGGTTACTGGTGATCCTGTTCATTATTTTCCTCTTTATTACAACCCTTACCCACTGGCACTGGTCACTGACGGTGCTGGTGACCTGCATTCTGTTGCTTTGGGTGGCGGGACCGAACCTCTCTTTTGGCGAAGGATTTTTTCTCACCGGCGTTACGACGCGGCTATTACTCACCGGCCTGATGCTGGTGGCCTGGCTGGTTTATTACGCCGTTCTCTGGTTACGGCGCAGGGGGCGTTTTCGCCGTCCGGTCGCTGACGGGGAGACAGAGATATCTGCCGGAATGGACGCGATGTTCCGGCAGGTCACCCGGGAGTTGCAGCAGAGACCTAAAAAAGTATCCCGCCGGGAGGTACTGACCGGGCTGATACAGCAGCAGGAGGCTATTCCATGGTATCTGATACTGGGCAGCAAGGGGGCCGGTAAAACAACGGCTGTCCGTCAGTGTGGCCAGCATTTCCCGTTGACCGGCACCCTGGAGCCTTTGTCAGTCAGTGCCGGTCACCCGGAGCAGTGCCGTTGCTGGCTGGCGAATGATGCGGTTTATCTTGATACGGACGGTAAATATATCAGTGCCGCACAAAGCAGCCAGGCAGAATGGCTGGCGCTGCAGAACGCATTAAAATCCTGCCGGCCCGATGTCGCTATTAACGGCGTTTTACTGATGGTTTCCGCGCCGGAACTGATGGCCACGGACAGCGATGCCAGAGACGGGCTCGCTGCAACATTACGTCACCGGCTGAGTGAACTGCGCCGGATCCATGATCAGTTTTTCCCGGTCTATCTGGTGGTAACCCAACTGGATTACCTGTGCGGATTTTCTGAATATTTTCGCGGGCTTTCCCGGCAGGAGCAACAGGACATCTGGGGGATCAGCTTCCCTGCGGGCGCCGGAGAATCGCTGGTCAGTCAGCAGGCGGAACAGCAATTGAACTCACTGGTTCAGCGGATTGAGTCAGACATTAATATCCGTTTGCTGAAAGAGTATGACCCGCAGGATCGTAAAAGAATGTACGGCTTCCCGGGGGATCTGGCGGTTCTGGTGCAGAATTTACAGCAGTTCCTGCAGACACTTTTTTTCCCCTCCCGCTATGACGATACCGGTAACAGCTCTGCATTACGGGGAGTCTATTTTACCAGTTGTTATCCCGGGACCCCCCGCCGGTTTACTAACCCGAAAACCGTTATCCGCCAGTGGGCTGATTATGTGAACCCGCCGACTGCGCCGGTTACAGTGCCGGAGGCAGAGGTCATCCGCCAGCAGGAGCCCGGGCATCCCTTTTTTTTACACCAGCTCTTTTGTGAACTGATTATCAGGGATCAGTCTCTGGCTGCAAAAAGGTCATTGACGGTTTCCGGCCCTGTTATACAACACTGGCTAAAACACAGCATGCTGCTGTTGTTACTAGCCATGCTCTCTTATGGCTTATTTCGCAGCTATCACAATAATGCCGCTTATTTACAGACGATCACCGGTAAAACCGTAGCACTTCGGGAGGCTCAGGAACGTTTTATTCGCCTGGACCCGACGGCCCGGCCACCGGAACTGCCTCCGTTGCTGGCCGGTTTCCGGAACCTGCCGGTTTCCCCGGGGCTGGACCTGACAGATCCGGGGGTAAACTGGCGTTACGGACTCTTTACCGGTACCCGGATAGCCAGGGCTTCTGAGAGCCTTTACCGGTGGATGCTGCACGAAACCTTACTGCCGTTTATCCGTCAATATGCGACACGTCAGTTAACGCTGGCGCTGGCTGAGCGCTCCCCGGAAACCGTGTATGTCAGTCTCCGACGCTATCTGATGGTCTATGGCATTATCCCGGCCGATTTACCTTTCCTGACCCGTGATCTTTCCGGCCTGTGGCCCGCGGCAACGCAGCTTTCTGTGACCCCTGGTGATCTTTCCGTGACGCCTCACCTGACAACGCTCTTCAGCCAGCCACAGTCACAGCTTCGGGAGCCAGCGGATGAGGCATTGATCCGCCGCGCCCGGGCTTTACTGGCGCGCGAAGATACGCCGGCACGTATTTATTTACGGCTGAAAAACGGATTGTCTGTTGATGCTCCTCCGCCACTGGATCTCCGGCAAATGGCAGAAGACAGCAGTCGTCCGTTGTTTGAGCTACAGGCAGAGGCTCCGGTGTCTGCAATACCCGGCCTTTTTACGCAGGCAGGCTATCAGCAGGTCAAAAAAAAAATCCTGCTACAGCTCAACACGCTGGCCGGAGAGGACAAGGTAGTCATGGGTAATTTATCAGAAAAGAACAATCGGAACGCCTCACCGCAACGGATGCTGCCGGCCCCCGTCAGGCTGTATAACGCGGTGATGGAGCGCTACCTGTCGGAATATACACGCACCTGGCAGCACTATCTGGCTGAAATCCGGCTCCGTCGCTCAGCGCTGACAGGGCATCCGGCGCGGCCTGAATACCGGCAGGCTGCCGAACGGCTGGGGCAACTGGCGGCCATCGACTCACCGTTATTTACCCTGTTACAGCGAAGTGTGGCAGAAACAACACTGGCCGAATATCCGGTGGCAGACAGTGAAAAAAAACCGATAACCGCCGATGTGGCCGGGATCCGGCAGGGACTGGAAGCTTATCGTGCCGATCGTCAGTCTGTCCTCCGGCGGCAGGTGGATAATCATTTCAGGCCGTTGCGTTACTTTGTGCGGGGAGGCCGCGCAGGCCGCGGAGAATTGTCAGACGGACACCCCGCTTTGTCAGCTCAGAGCACAACTGGAAGAGTTACAGGTCTTGCTGAGTGCTCAGCGGACAGAGAGCGACAAAGCGTCTCCCGAAGCCATCGCTGAATTTATCGCGGAACTGCTGGCCCGTTCGTCTGGCTGGCCGTTACCGGTCAGAAATATGGTGCGGCCATTGCTGGAACAGATAGCCGCCGATAACCGTCAGGCGGCAACGGCCCGGACGACGGCGGGTATTGCGGCAGGCCCGGCCGCGTATTGCCGCACTGTTCTGGCAGGCAGGTATCCTTTTGTTCAGACAGCCCGGGAAGTCAGCAGGGAAGATTTTGTACGCTTCTTCACCGGAGAAGAGAGCGCCGGGGTGTATTTTGAACAAAATCTTGCCGGGAAAACGGTGATGACGGGATCCCCCTGGCATTTCAAAGATAGTGCTCCGGCAGACAGTGAGAACCGGAGCCTGCAAATGTTCAGCAGTGCACGACAGATCCGACAGGCATTTTTCCCGGGCGGGGCTACGCAGATGTCCCTTCCCCTAAAGGTCTCAGTGCCCTGGCTGTCTCCGGACTTCAGCCGCCTTGAATTACGTACCGCATCTCAACGGCTTTCCTATACCCACGGCCCGGTCAGGCAGACGGCAATCAACTGGCCAGCCGCGGGTGATGATCCGTCAATTACCCTGAGCCTGACCTCTGCCAAAACCGGTGAAGTCCGCACCCGCCGGTTTACCGGCCCCTGGGCGCTGTTTCGCTGGCTGGATAGCGCTCAGCAATTGCGGGTGACGCTGACGGGGGAGGTTGCTGCTGATTTCGGTACCGGTGACGGCAGCTCCGCAGCCACCTTGCAGATTGCCGGACTGGCCTTTCATGGGGAGCCTCTGGTGACCCTGTTAAGACGATTTACCTGTCCGTGATCTCCGGAAGTGCAGAGCGGAGGACCCCCGGTTTTTCTGTCTGCACCATTTTTAACGATAACTAACAGACCTGGCGGTTTTATGACCCGAACTATTACCTTAGAAAGTCCAGCCATGCCTCTCCTGCTTGGTGAACCTGCGTTGGTGGTCACTCGCCTGCAGGGAGAAGAATCACTGTCGGCACTCTATAATTATACGGTGACCGCAACCACGCCGGACAATAGCAATATCTCATGGCAGGCAGCCTCGGCTATCGACATCAAGTCATTGATCGGTAAACAGATGACTCTCCGGATAGCCCTTAATGACTGGCGGACGGATACCGGAACAGAGAAAGCTTATCGCGAGATCACCGGTATTGTTCAGCAGGTCAGGTATCTGGGTCGCAGGAATAATTGTGCTCTTTATCAGATGGTCCTGCGTCCCTGGTTGTATCTGGCCGAGCTGACGTCAGATTTTCGTATTTTCCAGAATAAAACGGTCACTGAGATTATCGGAGAAATACTTGCCGACTATGATTTCCCGCATGAAAAACGGATATCAGAGACCTATCCGCCACTGGAATATCAGGTCCAGTACGGAGAAACCGATTTCGCTTTTATACAGCGATTGATGGAAGCGTGGGGGTTGTACTGGTTTTTTGAGCATCAGGGACAACAGCACAAATTAGTGATTGTCGATAATATCGGGGCACATAAGCCCTTTTTTGCCGGTAGCCCGCATGTGGTGGGGTATGACCAGCAAACGCATGAAAACCGCAAAGAATATATTGCAGAATTTCATCACCTGCAAACCCTCACATCCGGCCGCTGGGTCACCAATGATTATGATTTTACCCGTTCCCGGGCCGACATTATGTCCCTCGACAGTCAACCCCGACAGACCAGTTTTAACCAGCAGGAGATATTTGACTGGCCGGGGAACTATGGCGATCCCGCGACGGGAGACCATCTTGCACGGGTCCGGATGGAAGAACAGGGCGCGGCAGGCTCACGCAGTCAGGGGAGCGCCCCGGTACCGACGATTGTGTGTGGCTGTGTTTTCACTCTGGATCATTATCCGCTGGCGAAAGCGAATTGCGAATACCTTGTCCTGGGGACAGAGCTGGATTTCCGGGAAATCACGGAGCGAACCGGGAAAGCCGATTTCTCATTGCAATGCCATTTCCATGTGCAGCCTGTCACCAAAATTTACCGGCATCCGCGATCGGTCCCCCGACGCAGAACTTACGGACCACAGACCGCCATTGTGGTCGGCCCGCCAGGAAAAGAAATCTGGACGGATGAATATGGCCGGATCAAAGTGCGTTTCCTGTGGGATCGTTATGGAAAAAACAGAGAGTCAGACTCCTGCTGGCTGCGTGTCAGTCAGCCCTGGGCGGGCAATAATTTTGGCGGTATCTGCATCCCGAGAGTGGGGCATGAAGTGATTATCGATTTCATTAACGGCGATCCTGACCGGCCGCTGGTGATGGGCAGTCTGTATAACAATGTCACTATGCCTCCGTGGGAACTCCCTGAAAATGCCACACAGAGTGGCTGGATCAGCAGAACCCCTGGTGGCGGTCGTGCAAATTTTAACGGCATCCGCTTTGAGGACAAACCCGGACTGGAAAATTACTGGGAGCAGGCCGAAAGAGATATGAGCCGGCTGACCAAACGGGATGAGGAACAGGTGATCGGCCGCTCCCGCGCCGTAACGGTAGGGGCTAACGATGCATTGTCGGTGGCAGGTGAAAGCAGTTTGCTGGTCGGGGGGGCGTTAGGTATCTCTGTGGGAGGAGAGCAGAACGATAATGTCGGAGGAGCGAAAGGGATTAATGTCGGAGGAGCCTTTATGACCGCGGTAGGAGGATATCACTCTGTCGTGGTCGGTGGTGCACATCAGATGGCTGCCGGAGGCGCCGCAACCATGACCGCGGGGGGGATTTTCTGTATTAACTCCGCCAATGAGCTGGTGATCAGCGCGCCGCTGGTGCGGATTATCGGCTCCGGGCAACTGGTATTACAGGGCGGGCAGGTGTTGATAAACCCCGGAGATTGCCAGAATTGTGGCGGAGGGGGAGGTGGTGGCGGGGGAGCCATTATCGGTAAACCCGGGATCCCGGGAATTCTTGGCGGTACAGGCATGGTGGGGCTTTCCGGCCTGCCGATACCGACAGAAAGTCCGACGGAATCTCCGACGGACACACCGCTGCCGACACCGACGGAAACCGAAACGCCACCCTGGAGTCCGCCGGTGGGATGAAAACAGGCGTTTTACCGGGAATGCAGATCTAAAGCGACGTGATGAAAATTCAGGGGGTAGAAAATGTTTAATGCAGCAAGGCTTGGCGATGCAACCACCCATGGCGGTGCCATCATTAGCGGGGCTTCGACGGTTTTCATTAACGGCCTTCCTGCCGCTGTTGCAGTGGTCAGTCTGGCCGGTTGCAGCCTCTCCCATGGTGCGGCCCCGGTGGTGACGGGGTCAGGAACCGTCTTTATTGAGGGGTTTGCGGCAGCCAGAATCAGTGATATTACCGGATGCGGTGCGACTATTTGTACGGGAGCCGGAAATGTTTTTATTGGCTAATCGTGGGAAGCCCGCGGGGGGCGGGAAAGCGCGTTCAGCATCTCACCGCCCGGAGCTTCCCGCGGATCAGCAGTCCCTGATCACCGGGGAATTCTTTGTGGTGGATAGCCAGTTCAGCGGCGGGACCTATGCGACGGATAAGCATAGCGGTTACAGTCTGCTGAGAGAGAATGCCCGTGATATTCTGAAAGTTCTGGGGGATGAGTATATCTGTTATCTCTGTGACCCGCAGGGGATGCAGCGCAAAGAGACGGCAGGCTCACCGGAGAAAATCATCCCGCCGGAAAGTTCAGGTCCGGATCCCGCAGCAGATCAGAAAACGCTGACTGAATACCTGCTGGGTGACGATCGGCTGATTGACCGGGTACTTGGCGAAACGTCTCAGGATGAATGGATTTCCCGGACACTGTTCGGGGAGGATGAACAGGATCTTTTCTCTGCACTGGCTCCGGAATATCTGGTGAGAGATTTACCTGATGTTAAATAACGAATGTATTACCTTGTACTTAATCCCGGATGAAAATGCCGGGGGAGGGGAATAATATGAAATCAGGATGGCGTTACCCGCCAGCGTTATCGGAAAGGCTTATTTATTCTGAAAGTCCGGAATGTAAAAACGGAGATTACCGGATAAGCGCTGAAAAAATGCGTCAGCTGGTGATCACTGAAATTATAGAATTATTAAATCATACCAATGCAGAAAATGAAATTGACGGTGATAAATATCCGAACATCCTTTCATCCTCAATGAATTTTGGCCTGCCACCCCGCCATTTTTTTTCAGATCAGGAAGACGGCAACCGGACTGAACATGATATCAGGACGGCGATATTACGTTTTGAGCCCCGGGTGATCCCGGAAACCTTAATTGTGCGTGTAGCACAATCCTCCCGAAGCAGACAGCAACAGGTGACGATAGTTGTTGAGGTCTCAGCGATGATTTACTGGCATCCCTCGCCGCTGGATCTCTATCTTAAAGGGCATTATGACAGAGATAGCCGAAAACTATTCATGAAGTAGGCAATGTCTTAAACTATGATGAGAAAACGGTGGTTTTTTATTTTTTATTGGGTGTGAGATAATTTATTTTTTATAAATCCGGGCGGGTGATATTCATCTTCTGTATTATTATAGTATGCTGTAATCTGTGCCGGTAAGATGCAGGGCGGTAATGATGAATAAATTTAAATATACTGCCTCACTTCTCTTGTTTAATTGAAAGAAAATTACATGTCAGGTGTAATCATCCTGTTTGTATCCTTGTTCGATAATATGCATATTAGCCTATGGAAAGGCGGCTTTTGTCTTCTTATAAAAACAAATAACAGGTGTAATGAATGACATTGGAAATACTTTTTTTTGAGCCGAATATCTATGAAGTGATAGGGATTAAAGCGATTGTCTGTCAGCAATACTCCGGGGACCCTGCTGACATCCGTTTTCCTTCTCCGGAAGCGTCCCCGTTACAAAATAGTGCCCGCATTATTTTCCGTCATGAAGCGATTACTATGAAGTTACCGGTTTTGCCTGTCTGCCGGGAACAGACGTCCGCTGCCTTCCCGGTGATGACGTTGCACATTCCGTTTCTCAGCCGGAAATGTCCGGTCGATGATTTTTCCTTAAAAATAAAAAAAATTCTGAGCATTGCGACGGCAAGCATGGGACTCCCCCTGACAGACAGCCTTTCAAAATTGAGCGGTTACAGGCAGTTATCTGATACTGAGTATCAGGTCATGATCCTGATAGGCCGCGGGATGACCTGTCAGGATATATCCCGGGCACTGAACCGTTCAGAAAAAACCATCAGTGCACATTACCGTAACGTCAGCCGGAAAATGGGGGCGGCCAATCGGGCGGAATTTTATCGCTATGCTTTTTTTATATCGCGCTCGGGGGGAGACAGAAAAAATACGCTATTTTTGTAAGCCGGATAGCCGGACCCGGTTTTATGACCTCATGGCCGGAATATCCTTCGGCTTAAATGCTTTTTATCAGCAATTTTCGGAATTTTTTTCCGGAGTCACTTTGGGTCTGCGGGCGAAAGCATTATGATGGAAATCTTTCTGTTTTCTGGTTGATGGGTCCCTGATGCGTTACAAAATTGCGTTGTTACCGTTATTTGCCTTACTTGCCGCTTGTAGCAGTAAACCGCAAGGGGCTTCCGGGTCTTCGCCACAGGAGGGTTTTTTACGTCCTCCCGGGGCCGGGCAGGGGATGTTGTCCGCCGATTTTCTGGGACAACCTCAGACCGAAGCGTTCATCACGATGATGGTGAAAAAACATGGTTTCGATCGCCGTCAGCTGGAGTCCTGGCTGGGACAGGCCCGTCGTCTGGATTATGTGCTACGTCTCATGGATCGCCAGGCGCCAAATGTGGCACCGGCCGTCGGCCCTAATGGTGCATGGTTACGCTACCGGAAAAATTTCATTACCCCGGGCAATGTCCAAAACGGAGTGGCTTTCTGGGATCAATATCAGACCGAACTTCAGCAAGCTCAGCAGAAATACGGTGTACCTCCCGAAATTATTGTCGGCATTATCGGGGTTGAAACCCGTTGGGGCCGGGTGATGGGGAAAACCCGGATTCTGGATGCGCTGGCAACGCTGGCGTTTGATTACCCGAGGCGTTCAGCCTATTTCAGCAGCGAACTTGAGACCTTTCTGCTGATGGCCCGTAATGAAAAAGAAAGTCCGCTCGGGCTGAGAGGATCGTTTGCCGGTGCGATGGGCTACGGGCAGTTTATGCCATCGGCGTATCAGAAATATGCGGTCGATTTCAACGGCGACGGGCATATTAATCTGTGGGATCCCGTCGATGCTATCGGTAGCGTGGCCCACTATTTCCAACAGCACGGCTGGCAAGCCGGTCAGGCAGTGGCTGTCACTGCGAACGGTTCAGCCCCCGGCCTCAAAGATGGCTTTACTACACGTTATAGCGTGAGTCAGCTGGCGGCCTACGGCCTGCAGCCGCAAATGGCGCTGTCAGGCTCTACAGAGGTGAGTCTGCTTCGCCTGGATATGGGGCAGTATTATCAGTACTGGTTCGGGTTACCTAACTTTTATGTCATCACCCGCTATAACCACAGCACACACTATGCAATGGCGGTCTGGCAGCTGGGCGAGGCGGTACGCAATGCCCGGCAAGGGCGCATTTTTTAATTCAACCCTTCCCTTATCAAATGTGTGGATATACTATGGCGCCCTTTGCGGGCGCCCTTTGTGCCTGCCGTTACATGAAGGAATTCCCATGCAAACATTACCTCCCTGCCCGCAATGCCATTCAGAGTATACCTGGCAGGATAATGATAACTACAATTGTCCTGAATGTGGTCACCTCTGGCCGGTGAATGAAAGCCAGCCTGCGGAAACTGAGCTTCAGGTACGCGATGCTAACGGGAATCTGTTGGCGGACGGCGATTCAGTGACAGTAATTAAAGATCTGAAAGTGAAAGGCAGCTCATCCGTCTTAAAAATCGGTACCCGCGTGAAAAGTATTCGTCTGGTCGAAGGAGACCATAATATCGATTGCCGTATCGATGGCTTTGGTCCGATGAAACTGAAATCTGAGTTCGTGAAAAAGAACTAACGTTCTTTCCGTTCTGCTCTTTCGTGGTGCCCGGTACAGTTGTGAGGCCGGGCACCGCGCGATTAACTTTCCCTCTTTTCTTACTGTTTTCCCTCAGCCTTATTCCCAAATCACCCGCAAGCCGGCGGAGATCACTTGAAAACCAGAGATTAACCCATAGTATCTTCTGAGGTGTGGCAGACATTTTTCATGCCGGAAAATGACAGGAGAGACGATGGATAGGGACTTACAGCAGTTGAGCATTAAAGCCGGTCAGTTTTTGTTGTCCCGCGGGGCGACGTTAACGGCGGCGGAATCCTGTACCGGGGGGTGGATAGCCAAGGTCATTACCGATATCAGCGGCAGTTCGGCCTGGTTTGAACAGGGGTTTGTGACCTACAGCAACGAAGCTAAAACAACGATGCTGGGCGTGAGCCCTGATACGCTTGAAACCCACGGAGCAGTCAGTGAGCCAACGGTCCGTGAAATGGCGAACGGTGCGCTGCAGCAGGCGGGCGCTGATTATGCTATTGCCGTCAGCGGCATTGCCGGCCCCGGTGGGGGCAGTGACGAGAAACCGGTAGGAACGGTCTGGTTTGGTTTTGCTTCTGTAGCCGGTGAAACGGTGGCCATTCATCGTTTGTTCCGGGGTGACCGTGATGAAGTTCGCAAGCAGGCGGTCATTTTTGCACTGCAAACATTGTGTGAAGGATTTGCGGAAAAATAAACTTGATACTGTATGACTATACAGTATAATTGGTGGTCACAGAGACAGAGAATATCATCAAATTTGCCTGGCTAATCCGGCATAATCAGGAGTGGAAATGGCGATCGACGAAAACAAACAGAAGGCTTTAGCCGCAGCGCTGGGGCAGATTGAAAAGCAATTCGGTAAAGGCTCCATTATGCGTCTGGGTGAAGACCGCACCATGGACGTTGAGACTATTTCGACCGGTTCTCTGTCTCTTGATATTGCGTTAGGTGCCGGCGGCCTGCCGATGGGGCGTATTGTTGAGATCTATGGCCCGGAATCGTCAGGTAAAACGACACTGACCTTACAGGTGATTGCTGCTGCCCAGCGTAAGGGTAAAACCTGCGCCTTTATTGATGCAGAGCATGCACTGGACCCGGTCTACGCCAAAAAGCTGGGTGTGGATATCGACAACCTGCTGTGTTCGCAGCCAGATACCGGTGAACAGGCGCTGGAAATCTGTGATGCGCTGGCACGTTCCGGGGCGGTAGACGTTATCATCGTCGACTCTGTCGCGGCACTGACACCAAAAGCTGAAATTGAAGGCGAAATCGGTGATTCACATATGGGACTGGCTGCCCGTATGATGAGCCAGGCGATGCGTAAACTGGCCGGTAACCTGAAACAGTCCAATACCTTACTGATTTTCATCAACCAGATCCGTATGAAAATTGGTGTGATGTTCGGTAACCCGGAAACGACCACCGGGGGTAATGCCCTGAAGTTTTATGCGTCTGTACGTCTGGATATTCGTCGTATCGGTGCCATTAAAGAAGGCGATAATGTCGTCGGCAGCGAGACGCGGGTGAAGGTTGTTAAGAATAAAATTGCGGCCCCGTTCAAACAGGCTGAATTCCAGATCATGTACGGTGAAGGTATTAACTTCTATGGTGAGCTGGTTGACCTTGGCGTGAAGCATAAGCTGATTGAAAAAGCCGGTGCATGGTATAGCTACAATGGCGATAAAATTGGTCAGGGTAAAGCGAATGCCAGCAATTACCTGCGTGATAATCCGCAGGCTGCCACAGAGATCGAAAAGAAACTGCGTGAGATGCTGCTGAATAATCCTAATGAGAAAACCGCGGAAGCAGAGAAGGACGAAAGTCACCTCGATGCAGCCAGCGACGATCATCAGGAATTCTAATGTAAAAAGTCTGACGGATATTAAAAAAACGGGAGATAGCCTCAGGGCTGCTCCCGTTTTTTTTTACCCGCCGCCACTGATAGAGTAGGGCGGTATTCACTGTTTTACCGGTCAGAGAAAGGAACACCATGCTTTTTACAGAAAACGAACGACGCCCGTCATTTACTGCACTCCTTGACCGTGCAATGAGGCTGCTTGCCCAGCGTGACCATCCGGAACAGGAGTTGCGGGAGAAAATTCATCTGTCACTGCGTCGAAGCGAGTTGCGACAGGGCAGTGCAGAGCCCCTGGATGAGGAAGCGCTGGAACAGGTCATCGCTTACTGCCATGAAAACGGCTGGCTGAATGATGACAGCTTTACCGAACGCTTTATTGTCAGCCGGAGCCGGAGTGGTTACGGCCCTCAACGTATACGTCAGGATTTAACGCAGAAAGGCGTGGACAGACACGTCATTGAGAGGGCAATGAGTGAGGCAGATGTTGACTGGCTGGCGTGTGCCAGTGACGTTGCACAGAAAAAATATGGAGATCAGGGACCGGCCTGTCTGAAAGAAAAAGCAAAAGCACAACGTTTTTTGTACTCCAGAGGCTTTCTTATGGCAGATATTCGTGCTGTTTTAGCAAATTTTGGTCACTGAGCCATAATGGGATTTTACTTCCCCGTGAAGAAAACTTATCTTATTCCCACTTTTTGTTCCTTCGTCACGGCCAGATGTTATTTCAGCAATCGCCCGGACTGAGAGGAACATCCGTTAGCGTGATACCAGGATAATTATGAGCAAGAGTACTGCTGAGATCCGTCAAGCGTTTCTCGATTTCTTTCATGGCAAGGGACATCAGGTTGTAGCCAGCAGCTCCCTCGTACCGAATAACGATCCGACGTTGCTGTTTACTAACGCCGGTATGAACCAGTTTAAAGACGTTTTCCTCGGTCAGGATAAACGTAGCTATCATCGTGCAACCACGTCACAGCGTTGCGTGCGTGCGGGCGGTAAACATAATGACCTGGAAAATGTCGGGTACACCGCGCGTCACCACACCTTTTTCGAAATGCTGGGTAACTTCAGTTTCGGCGACTATTTCAAATCTGATGCAATCGCTTACGCCTGGGAGTTACTGACCGGTGATGAATGGTTCAGTCTGCCTAAAGAGCGGTTATGGGTCACTGTCTATGAGACCGATGACGAAGCCTATAATATCTGGGCAAATGATATTGGTATTCCCCCGGAGCGTATTATCCGCATCGGCGACAATAAAGGGAGTGCCTACGCCTCTGATAACTTCTGGCAGATGGGTGATACCGGCCCTTGTGGCCCATGCAGTGAGATTTTCTATGATCACGGAGACCATATCTGGGGAGGTCCTCCGGGCAGCCCTGAAGAAGATGGCGATCGTTACATAGAGATCTGGAATATCGTCTTTATGCAGTTTAACCGTCAGCCTGACGGAGCCATGCTGCCGTTACCCAAACCTTCTGTAGATACCGGTATGGGTCTGGAACGTATCAGCGCGGTATTACAACACGTTAATTCTAACTATGAAATCGACCTGTTCCGTAACCTGATCCGTGCAGTAGCAGAGGTGACCGGTACTACCGATCTTAATAATAAATCGCTGCGTGTTATTGCTGACCATATCCGTTCCTGTGCATTCCTGATTGCTGATGGTGTGATCCCATCCAATGAAAACCGGGGTTATGTCCTGCGTCGTATTATTCGCCGTGCGGTTCGTCACGGGAATATGCTCGGTGCTAAAGAGAGCTTCTTCTACAAACTGGTACAGCCGTTGATTGACGTTATGGATATTGCCGGTGAAGAGCTTCGTAAACAGAAAGATCATGTTGAAGCAGTGCTGAAAACTGAAGAAGAGCAGTTTGCAAAAACGCTGGAACGTGGTCTGGCCCTGCTGGACGAAGAGCTGTCAGCACTGACCGGAGATACTCTGGACGGTGAAACGGTTTTCCGTCTGTATGATACGTTTGGCTTCCCTGCGGATTTAACGGCGGATGTCTGCCGTGAACGTAATCTGAAAATTGATGAAGCCGGGTTTGAAGAGGCAATGGAAGCGCAGCGTCAACGTGCGCGCGAAGCCAGCGGATTCAGCGCGGACTACACCAATCTTATTCGTGTCGAAAAAGACTCTGCCTTTACAGGGTACGATGCCCTGCAGGCGCAGTCCGAAATCACTGGGATTTTTGTAGAAGGACAAGCCACAGAAGAACTCAACGCCGGGCAAGAGGCCATTATTATTCTGGACCAGACACCGTTCTACGGGGAGTCGGGCGGACAGGTGGGTGATACCGGTACTCTGACGGCTAACGGGGTCACCTTCACGGTGTCTGATACCCGTAAGTATGGTCAGTCCAACGGCCATCTGGGGACGCTGACCGAAGGGACGTTGAAGGTTGGGGATAGCGTAGCCGCTAACGTTGACGAACAGCGCCGTGCCCGGATTCGTTTGAATCACTCAGCCACGCACTTACTGCATGCGGCATTGCGTGAAGTGTTAGGTGATCACGTGGCTCAGAAAGGGTCACTGGTGAATGACAAGTATCTGCGGTTCGATTTTTCTCATACCGAAGCGGTAAAACCGGAGCAGTTACGTCGTGTTAATGAGATTGTGAACGCGCAAATTCGCCGCAACCTGCCTGTCGAAACCAGTATTATGGATTTGGACGAGGCCAGGGAAAACGGCGCAATGGCGTTGTTTGGTGAAAAATACGATCAGAAAGTTCGTGTCCTGACGATGGGAGACTTCTCTGTCGAGCTGTGTGGGGGAACTCACGCCAGCCGGACCGGAGACATCGGTCTGTTCCGTATCACCTCAGAGTCAGGTACTGCGGCCGGTGTTCGTCGTATTGAAGCCGTGACCGGTCAGACGGCGCTGGAGAGTGTGTTCACTCAGGATGCTCAGTTGCATGAAATTGCACATCAGGTGAAAGCCAATAACAGTAACCTGAATGAAAAAGTACGATCTCTGGTGGAGCAGGTTCGTTCACTGGAGAAAGAGGTACAGCAGTTGCAGGATCAGCAGGCAGCTCAGGAGAGCAGTTCCCTGGCAGCGAAGGCCATTGATATTAAGGGCGTCCGTGTGCTGGTTAGCGAGCTGAAGAACGCCGAGCCTAAATTGCTACGGACGATGGTTGATGATTTGAAAAATCAGCTGGGTTCTGCTGTTATTGTGCTTGGCACTGCGAATGAAGGTAAAGTTTCTCTAATTGCTGGTGTCACGAAAGATTTAACGAATAAGGTAAAGGCAGGGGAACTGATTAGCGTCATCGCCGGTCAGGTTGGTGGTAAAGGTGGTGGTCGTCCGGACATGGCTCAGGCCGGCGGAACGGACCCTGCTGCATTACCGGCAGCTCTGGCAGGGGTTGAAGCGCTGGTCAGCGCTAAGTTGTAATGAATTAAAACGAGCTATCGGTAAAGGCGCTCAGGAGGTTTCTCCGGGCGCTTTTTACACGATGAACAGCCAGTAATGATAAAGTCAGGGCGTAATGGTGTATTTCGGCTAAACTAACTATTAGCGAAATGTATTGGCAAACTGATTGAATTTTCTGTATCAGTCATAGTCAATATATGTGTTGCGTTATACGATGGATTTGCCGGGAGCATGAACAGGCCCGACTCTTTTAATCTTTCAAGGAGCAAAGAATGCTTATTCTAACTCGTCGAGTTGGTGAAACCCTCATGATTGGCGATGAGGTGACGGTCACGGTATTAGGTGTGAAAGGGAATCAGGTACGTATAGGCGTTAATGCTCCCAAAGAGGTTTCTGTCCACCGGGAAGAGATCTACCAACGCATTCAGGCAGAAAAAACCCAGCAGCCTGACTACTAACATATTCAGCGCCTCGTTTTTTAACGAGGCGCGCCTCTTTTTAACGATCGGGTTTTCGTTGTTCTGTCTTTCTTACCCCGTGCTGTGCTGTTGAAAAACCACTCTTTTTGCTTTTTAAATACCCTGATTGATGAAGAAGCGCTCAAACAAACAATCTTCCGGAAAAAAAGTTTGACTTATAAGTCGGGGAAAGTAATATGTGCGCCAACGCAGCGACGAAGAGCGATGTAAAGCACTGAGTCGGGCGGGAAGTGAAGTAACAATGGTGAGGTGGCCGAGAGGCTGAAGGCGCTCCCCTGCTAAGGGAGTATGCGGTCAAAAGCTGCATCGAGGGTTCGAATCCCTCCCTCACCGCCATTTACGCTGCATCCGTAGCTCAGCTGGATAGAGTACTCGGCTACGAACCGAGCGGTCGGAGGTTCGAATCCTCCCGGATGCACCATGCGTAACCTGGAACGTTAATTTACAAAGATGTGATAGCAGCACTCTGCATTATACAAGAATTCTAAAATGCATCCGTAGCTCAGCTGGATAGAGTACTCGGCTACGAACCGAGCGGTCGGAGGTTCGAATCCTCCCGGATGCACCATTCTCGTGTAGTATCCCAGGTTGTACAGTCCATCAATAAAGTTTTTCCGATGCATCCGTAGCTCAGCTGGATAGAGTACTCGGCTACGAACCGAGCGGTCGGAGGTTCGAATCCTCCCGGATGCACCATTTTATGTATTACCCGTTGTCACCGTTATATAGCTTTTCCAATGCATCCGTAGCTCAGCTGGATAGAGTACCCGGCTACGAACCGGGCGGTCGGAGGTTCGAATCCTCCCGGATGCACCATTTCTGAATGTTCTGCTTTCCCCCCTGTTTTTTTCTGTATATTTACTGCTTACTGCTTACTGCTTACTGCTTACTGCTTACTGCTTACTGCTTACTGCTTACTGCTTACTGCTTACTGCTTACTGCTTACTGCTTACTGAAAGCCACCGACTGCCACCGCGGGATCAACGCGTCGCGAACGGCATCCCCATCCTTTATTCCGTGTAAACACGTTTCCTGCCGCCGTCTGCCAGTGGTGCTCTGAATCTGTCTGTCTTTAGTGTTTCTCTCTGCCGGAAGCCTGTGCCCGTCTGTGGCTATCTCTGCGCCGGCACTGACAGACGAAAAGCCGGTTTCGTCAGAGCGCGGCACGAACAGCAGCACGAACAATAGTGCAGTGATTTCCATTGGACATCAGTTCGTTAGCAGTTTTTTTGCATTAGCATTTACGGTTTACTCAGGACAGCGACAATTCATCTTCATTAATATAAAGTAACGACTTATCGGTTTAGTCTGGAGTCACTATGTACGATCATTATGACGGGCTTATTTTTGATATGGATGGCACGCTGGTAAACAGTGAGCCGGCACACCGACAGGCATGGACGCAAGTGTTAGAAAAGTACCGCCTGACGTTCTCTTTCGAACAAATGATCGCACTTAACGGTGCACCGTCCTGGAAAATAGCCCATCAGATTATCATTGCGAATAACGTTACATTCGATTCGTATCAGTTAGCAGCAGAAAAAGAGCAGTATCTGGATAAAATATTACTGACACACTCAGCGCTTTTACCATTAATCAGTGTGGCCAGACAGTATCACGGACGTCTGCCGCTGGCTGTCGGTACAGGAAGCAGCCATGCCATGGCCGACCGTTTACTGACTCACCACGGTGTCCGGCACCTTTTTGATGTGCTGGTCGGTGCTGATGATGTACAGCACCATAAACCGGACCCGCAGACCTTCCTGGAATGTGCCAGGCTTATGGGCGTGACACCTGAGAAATGTGTGGTGTTTGAAGACGCTGATTTTGGTCTCCGTGCGGCAAAGGCGGCAGGAATGGATGCCGTTGATGTGCGAACACACTGACGCATGATGTTATGCAGACCAGCGTCCTTTTTTCTGTGCAAACGAGAGTTTTACGCAGTTCTGTCAGGCGTTACCCGCAGACAGTCTGCAAGAGTGATCATCAGTGGCCCGATCCTGGCCGCAGTTCCGACTCTTTGGGTTTTTCGTATCTTTTGGTTCGTTGCTACACTGCGACTGTGAACAGAACTATAAGACATTATTATCACCGTGGGAGGTGACAGTGATACCTGACGTATCTGAAGCATTAAGCTGGCTGGAAAAGCATCCTGAAGCCTTAACCGGCATTGGTCGTGGTATTGAACGTGAATCCCTGAGGGTTCAGCCTGACGGGCATTTATCACAGCAGGGGCATCCTGGCACGTTGGGGTCCGCACTGACTCATGAGTGGATAATCACCGATTTTGCCGAATCGTTGCTGGAATTTGTCACTCCCGTGGATCGTGATGTTTCTCATTTACTGGCCTTTTTACGGGATATCCACCGTCATGTGAGCCGTGAACTGGGGAACGAGCGCCTGTGGCCGTTCAGTATGCCCTGTATCATCCGGGATCCTGAAAATATCACTCTGGCGCAGTACGGCACCTCGAATATCGGACGGATGAAAACGGTCTATCGCGAAGGGCTGAAACATCGTTATGGCTCACTGATGCAGGTGATTTCAGGACTGCATTACAATTTCTCTCTGCCTGAAGCCTTCTGGAAAGCAAAGTTCGCAGAAAAGGATGCCGCTCCGGATAAAGATGACGTCTCTGACGGTTATCTGCAGCTCATTCGTAACTATTACCGTTTTGGCTGGATCATTCCTTACCTGTTTGGCGCATCCCCGGCTATCTGTGAGAGTTTTCTTCCTCAGGGCGCAGGAGACCTGCCGCTGGAGGGTAACGGCAAAGGTACGCTGTGGCTGCCGTATGCAACGTCACTGCGTCTGAGTGACCTCGGATATACCAATAAATCACAGAGTGCATTGGGCATTACCTTCAATTCCCTTGAAGGGTATGTTGCGGCGCTGAAAAAGGCGATCAAAACCCCTTCAGAACAGTATGCTAAACTGGGAGTGACGGACAGTGAGGGTAAACGTATTCAGTTGAATACGAATGTGCTACAGATTGAGAATGAACTCTATGCGCCTATCCGTCCGAAACGGGTTATCCGTTCCGGAGAAGCGCCTTCAGAAGCACTGAAACGGGGCGGAATAGAATATATTGAAGTTCGTTCTCTTGATGTGAACCCGTTCACGCCGATCGGTATTAATGATGAGCAGGTGCGCTTCCTGGATATGTTCCTGATCTGGTGTGCGCTGGCTGAAGCTCCGGAAATGAGTGCAGACGAACTCCAATGCACCCGTGGTAACTGGAATCGGGTGGTGATGGAAGGGCGTAAGCCCGGGTTGACCTTACGTTCAGGTTGCGGAGAATTCGTTTATCCCCTTAAAGAAGCGGGGCTTGGTTTGTTTGAGGGACTGGAACGTATCGCGAAGGTTCTGGATTCGACTCAGGAAGGTGACCACTATCAGCAGGTTTGCCAAAACCTGTTACGCTCGGTGGAAGACCCGGAGCAGACGTATTCTGCGCGTATCCTGCGGGATATGCAGCAGCAAGGTCTGGCTGGCGCAGGGATCACACTGGCAGAACACTACCATCAGATGTTAGTGTCTGAACCGCTGGAGGTGCTTACGGATGAACAGTTCCGTCACCAGGCTGAAGCATCGGTTCTTGCACAGAAGAAAATTGAAGCGAATGATACACTGAGTTTCGAAGAGTATCTGGCGGGCAGGAAAGGCTGAAAAAAGAAAGGCCACATCACTGTGGCCAAATAAACATCTCTGTTGTCAGGGATGATGATAACAAATGCGCGTCTTTCATATACTCAGACGCACGCCCGGTGAAAAAGTTCATAAAAGATAAAAATTTTTTTTAAAAGAGGTAACGATATGCCATTGCTGGATAGTTTTACTGTTGATCATACCCGTATGGCAGCGCCTGCGGTTCGTGTTGCGAAAACCATGAACACTCCTCATGGCGACACTATTACTGTGTTCGATCTGCGTTTTTGCATCCCTAACAAAGAAGTGATGCCTGAACGCGGGATCCACACTCTTGAACACCTGTTTGCAGGTTTCATGCGTAATCACCTGAACGGTCAGGGCGTGGAAATTATCGATATTTCTCCGATGGGCTGTCGCACAGGGTTCTACATGAGCCTGATCGGTACGCCGGAAGAGCAGCGTGTGGCAGATGCCTGGAAAGCGGCGATGGAAGATGTCCTGAAAGTGACTGACCAGCGCAAAATTCCTGAACTGAATGAGTTCCAGTGCGGTACTTACGAGATGCACTCTCTGGAAGAAGCTCAGGATATCGCCCGTCACATTATCAGCCATGATGTTCGCGTGAACCACAATGATGAACTGGCGCTGCCGGCTGAAACACTGAAAGAGTTACATATTTAGTTTTAAGACAAATCGGGAGCAGCCATCAGGCTCCTGAGATAAAAAAGGCGACGGAACCGGAAGGTTCGTCGCCTTTTTTGATGCCGGAGTATTTATCCCAGAGATTCCTGGAGGGTGGTATGTGGCGTGATCCGCGTCTGCTTGATCATATTGTCCTGAACATCCAGGATCTCGACAGCGTAGTGCCCAATCTGTACTTTTCGCTGGACCTGAGGGATCTCTTCCAGTGCTTCCAGTAACATGCCATTAATGGTACGCGCACCATCTTCCGGCAGCGTCCAGTTAAAGGCTTTATTGATTTCCCGGACATTCGCACTGCCATCTATCAGTACAGAACCATCATTCTGCGGCATCACCTCTTCTGCCAGAGAAGGGGACATCGAGGTGGTGAAGTCGCCGACAATCTCTTCCAGAATATCTTCAATAGTCACCAGACCTTTGATGTCACCATATTCATCGACGATCAGACCCGCTTTCTTCTTATTCCTCTGGAACTTCACCAGTTGCATATTCAATGCCGTCCCCTGAGGCACGTAATAAATCTCATCGGCCGCCCGCAGCAGGTTTTCTTTGGTGAACTCTTTCTTTTCCGTCATCATGCGCCAGGCTTCCCGAACCCGCAGCATACCGACGGTGTCATCCAGTGTATCGCGGAATAAAACAATGCGGCCATGAGGGGAGTGGGTCAGCTGACGGATGATGGATTTCCAGTCATCATTGACATTGATCCCGACGATTTCATTGCGGGGCACCATAATGTCATCGACGGTGACTTTTTCCAGGTCCAGCACGGACAGCAGCATATCCTGATTCCGTCGTGACATCAGCGAGCGCGATTCGTGGACAATGGTGCGTAACTCCTCTTTACTCAGCGCAGAGTTGACGGCACCACTGGTACGAATACCGACCAGCCGCATCAGAACACGGGTGATGGAGTTCAGCAACCAGACGATGGGCATCATAATGATCTGCAAGGGGGCCAGTAAAAAACTGCTCGGATAGGCCACTTTTTCCGGGTAGAGCGCAGCAATCGTCTTCGGCAGAACCTCTGCAAAGACCAGCACGACGAAGGTCAGGATCCCGGTGGCAATGGCCACCCCGGTATTTCCGTACAGACGGATACCGACAATCGTTGCCAGCGAGGAGGCCAGAATATTTACCAGGTTGTTGCCGATCAGTACCAGACTGATCAGGCGGTCAGGTTTGGATAACAGTTTCTCGACCCGTTTTGCGGCACGGTCACCATTGCGTGCATTGTGACGCAGTTTATAACGATTCAGCGTCATCATCCCGGTTTCAGAGCCGGCAAACCAGGCGGAGACCAGGATCATGATGACCAGTATGATAATTAGCGTAGAGGTTGAAACCTGATCCAACGAGAAATTTCCTTTTGTTTTAATAAATTAGCGGGTTAACAGATATTCAAGCGTACGGCTGCCAAAATAGGCCATCGTCAGGAGCACGGCTCCGCCGCAGTTAAACCAGACCACCCGGCGACCACGCCAGCCTTCACGGTAATGTCCCCATAGCAATACGATATAGACAAACCAGGCGAGTATGGAAAGTACGGCTTTATCGATATTATCTTCCGAAAAGAGGTCATGCATATAGAACAGGCCGCTACACAGCACCAGCGTCAGAAGCACCACACCGACCTGAGTAATGTGGAACATTTTGCGTTCAATCACCATCAGTGGAGGCATATCATGGCTGAAAGCCAGCTTCTTGTTTTTCAGTTGGTAATCAATCCATGCCAGTTGCAGGGCATACAGAGCCGCGATAATCAGTGTTGCATAGGCGAAAAGCGCCAGGCCGATGTGAACCAGTATCCCGGGCGTAGCTTCCAGGTGCGTCAGGAAGGCATTAGGAACAAAGGTGGCAAAGGTCAGGTTGATCAGTGAGAAACTGTAGACAAATGGCAGTAGCAGCCAGCCCCGGTTACGTGACGCGACAATCGTCATCACCGCACAAATCATCAGGCTGACCAGTGAACCTGTGTTCAGTAAACTGAAGTTCTGTACTGAGCCTGGCAGGAAAATCCGCTGTTCAATAGCAACGCCATGAGAGATCAGCGCGATGACCGCCGAAAGCATAGCCATGCGCCGCCAGCCACTGCTCCGGGTCAGCAGGCTTGGTATGATCAATGCGAGACTCAGTGAATAGGCGAATAGCGCCAAAATCGCAAAAACTGACATAAAAGGTTTCGTGTTAGCCATCAGTGAGTGTTCAGAAGGGCAGTATAGCGTTAGCAGCGACTTGCGCCAAACGATCTGATGGTCAATTGCAGAGATCGCTGACGCTTCATGTTATACTGCACGGAAAATGTCGCACAGGCGGCTTCGCTATATATTCTGAGTGATAGATAATGTTTGATAATTTAACCGATCGTTTGTCGCAAACACTGCGCAATATCAGCGGCCGCGGAAGGCTGACAGAAGACAATATTAAAGACACTCTGCGTGAAGTGCGCATGGCATTACTGGAGGCAGATGTTGCCCTGCCGGTAGTCCGTGATTTTATCTCCAGGGTTAAAGAGAGTGCCGTCGGGCACGATGTTAATAAAAGCCTGACCCCGGGCCAGGAGTTCATCAAGATAGTTCGTGATGAACTGGTGGCTGCGATGGGGGCCGAGAACAACACTCTGAACCTTGCTGCACAGCCACCGGCCGTGGTTCTGATGGCAGGTTTGCAGGGGGCTGGTAAGACGACCAGCGTCGGGAAATTAGGTAAATTCCTGAAAGAGAAACACAAGAAGAAAGTCCTTGTGGTCTCTGCCGACGTCTATCGCCCTGCGGCGATCAAACAATTGGAAACCCTGGCGGAACAGGTGGGGGTGGATTTCTGTCCTTCTGATATTTCTCAGAAACCGGTAGAAATTGTCAGCCAGGCGTTAAATGAAGCCAGACTGAAGTTTTACGATGTGCTGCTGGTGGATACCGCCGGTCGTTTGCATGTCGATGAAGCGATGATGGATGAAATCAAACAGGTTCATGCTGCGATCAACCCGGTAGAAACCCTGTTTGTTGTCGATGCCATGACCGGTCAGGATGCGGCCAATACCGCGAAAGCCTTTAACGAAGCCCTGCCTCTGACCGGGGTTATCCTGACGAAAGTGGATGGTGATGCCCGCGGAGGGGCTGCGCTGTCTATTCGCCATATTACCGGTAAACCGATCAAGTTTATGGGTATGGGTGAAAAAACAGAAGCTCTGGAAGCTTTCTACCCGGAGCGTATTGCTTCACGTATTCTCGGCATGGGCGACATGTTGTCGCTTATCGAAGATATTGAGAGTAAAGTTGACCGCGATCAGGCTGAAAAGCTGGCGAAGAAGCTGAAAACCGGCGACGGTTTTGACCTGAATGACTTCCTGCAACAATTGAAGCAGATGCGTAATATGGGTGGCATGGCCAGCCTGATGGGTAAACTGCCGGGCATGGGGCAGTTACCGGACAACGTAAAATCACAGATGGATGATAAGGTGCTGGTCCGTATGGAAGCCATTATCAACTCTATGACACGTAAAGAGCGTGAGAAGCCGGAAATCATCAAAGGTTCGCGTAAGCGTCGTATTGCGACCGGTTGTGGTTTACAGGTTCAGGATGTCAACCGCCTGCTGAAACAATTTGATGATATGCAGCGGATGATGAAAAAGATGAAAAAAGGTGGCATGGCCAAGATGTTACGTGGCATGAAAGGGGCGATGCCGCCAGGATTTCCAGGCCGTTAAGCCGGAATAATGAAAAGCCCGGCGTCTTATTGACTTAACAGGTTGCTTTTTGCGCCAAAATGAGTAAAATTTTCGGGCTTTTTATATTGCACCCGGGCCCCGTTCCTCGATGGGGCCCGGTTGTTTTATTAACTAAAGAGGATGTTATGGTAACAATTCGTTTGGCACGTCACGGCGCTAAAAAGCGTCCATTCTATCAGGTTGTCGTTACTGACAGCCGTAATGCGCGTAATGGTCGTTTTATTGAGCGCGTTGGTTTCTTCAACCCGGTTGCATCTGGTCAGGCTGAAGGACTGCGTCTGGACCTGGATCGCATTGAGCACTGGGTTGGCTTAGGCGCAACTGTTTCTGACCGCGTTAACGCGCTGGTTAAAGAAGCGAAAAAAGCAGCTTAATCTGTCACGGTGGCGAACATGAGCATGACCAGAAAATCTACCGCACAACCTCCTGTTAATTCTCTTACGTTAGGAAAGATGGGAGCGGCCTACGGTATTCGTGGTTGGCTCAAAGTGTTTTCTTCCACTGAAGACGCTGAGCGTATCTTTGATTACCAACCCTGGTTTATTCAGCGTGCCGGTCAATGGCAGCAGGTTGAACTGGAAGGCTGGAAAAATCACAATCAGGACATGATTATCAAAGTCAAAGGCATTGATGATCGTGATGCGGCGGCTCAATTAACCAATTGCGAAATTGTGGTTGATTCGACGCAGTTGCCCGAACTGGAAGACGGTGACTACTACTGGAAAGACCTTATTGGTTGCCAGGTAGTTAACGTTGAAGGTTACGCGATGGGGAAAGTCATTGATATGATGGAAACCGGGTCGAACGACGTTATGGTTGTAAAGGCAAACCTGAAAGATGCTTTTGGCGCTAAAGAGCGGTTAATCCCGTTTCTTTATGAACAGGTTATCAGAAAAGTCGATCTCTCTGCTGGCACAATTGAAGTAGATTGGGATCCTGGTTTTTGATCTCCGGGCATAACGGTAAACCAACGGCGAACGCTATGTGGATTGGTGTGATTAGCCTCTTTCCAGAGATGTTTCGTTCGATTACCGATTACGGGGTAACTGGCCGGGCTGTAAAAAACGGTCTGCTCAGCATTCAGTGCTGGAGTCCAAGAGATTTCACACATGACAGGCATCGTACTGTCGACGACCGTCCTTATGGGGGCGGGCCGGGAATGCTGATGATGGTGCAACCTTTGCGGGATGCTATCCATGCAGCGAAAGCAGCGGCAGGTGAAGGTGCTAAGGTGATTTACCTTTCACCTCAGGGACGCAAACTGGACCAACAGGGCGTTTGCGAACTCGCCGCCGACCGGAAGCTGATTCTGGTTTGTGGCAGGTATGAAGGTATTGATGAGCGGGTAATCGACGCCGAAATTGATGAAGAATGGTCAATCGGTGATTATGTGCTCAGCGGCGGGGAACTGCCGGCAATGACGATGATTGACTCGGTCGCCCGGTTTATTCCGGGAGTTCTAGGGAAACAGGCATCGGCGGAAGAAGACTCGTTTTCTGACGGATTGCTGGATTGTCCGCATTATACCCGACCTGAAGTGTTAGAGGGTGTGGAGGTACCGCCGGTTCTGCTGTCGGGAAACCATGCTGAAATCCGCCGCTGGCGCCTGAAGCAGTCGTTAGGCCGTACCTGGCTAAGAAGACCTGAGCTTCTGGAAAACCTGGCTCTGACTGAAGAGCAAACTAAATTGTTGCGTGAGTTCCGTAAGGAACATCAGCAGCAACAACATGATGATATGGAAGAGTAATCTTCCCTGAATATCAGTTTACCCAGGATAAGAGATTTAATTATGAGCAACATTATTAAACAAATTGAACAAGAACAGATGAAACAGGATGTACCTTCATTCCGTCCGGGTGACTCCGTGGAAGTGAAAGTATGGGTCGTTGAAGGTTCTAAAAAACGTCTGCAGGCATTCGAGGGCGTGGTTATCGCTATTCGTAACCGCGGTCTGCACTCTGCATTCACTGTTCGTAAGATTTCTAACGGCGAAGGTGTTGAGCGTGTATTCCAGACTCACTCACCAGTAATTGACAGCATTGCTGTTAAACGTCGTGGTGCTGTACGTCAGGCCAAACTGTACTACCTGCGTGAGCGTACTGGTAAGGCTGCTCGTATCAAAGAGCGTCTTAACTAAGGTATCGCTAACGCGACATCTGAAAGTTAATAGCAGAAAGGGGTTGGCCAGTGGCCAGCCCCTTTTTTTTACCTGCCGGGCAACCACCCGGCGGCGGTCATAAGTCTGCGGGTAACCCGTGTAAAAGAACGATGTTGCAGACTTATTGGGGAGCGTAGTGCCGCTGAATTTTCGTGATAACGATACAGAAGAATTTTGTTTAACGGATCCGGCTCAGCGGGGTTTTTTGCCGGAGATCTCAAAATTTTGATAATTCTGAGGAGTTGCCATTCGCGTGAAGGTATTCGATGACTCTCATTTTAACGGCACTGAGCCATTCTGCTGCTGTCATATTCCATCTGTCGGGCGCAAAATCAACGCTGTATCGCACGGTAAAAACCTTCAGACCCATCGGCTCCTGCTCAAATTCCTGAATGTTAGCCAGCAGCATTCTTAGATGGAATGGGGAAGAAGTGGCCATGTATTCATTCAGTAAGTTATCGAAATTACACCCGGGATCGAAAATATCACAATCCTGGCCATAGTACGCCACAACGAGGTTATCCATCTCACAGGATTTAGTCATATCAGTATCCATATCACCCCTTATGGTGTTGGGAAGGCCGTAACCAGATAATATTGTCTGCCATTGAATGTTGCAGGCCTGATGACGAGCCGGACACCATAGGCCTTTTTAACCTCAGTCGCCCCCCGCTCTACGTAGGTTCCTATTGGGAAATTAAATCGGTGTACATAAACGAGTGTAGCGCGGGTATGTGTGTATTTCAGGGCATATTCAATCTGTCGGCTCTTAACAGAGAGTACTTCAGAAATAATCAGTTCAGCCTGTCTGATATTTTTAAAACTGGCTGAGATATGAGGGGCACGCGGCTCTGATAAACGGGCAATAAGTTGTTCTGGTGTTCTTCCAACATGACGGGCTATTGTATGCCCCAATCTTTCCCCCTCATGCTCTTTCAGCCTGATACGACCAGAATATACTGAGGCGATTCTTGCTACGCCTGCCGCTGAAGCGAAAATAAAGGGTACGGTAAGGTCAACGGTTATACCCACTCTGTAAGCGGTGGCAGAATCAGCCCCAAGTTGCTCCGCAGCCATTTCGGCTAATCGGGAAGTCGCTGTTTCTGATCGACGCCCGCTCCAAACCTGTCTCAAAGAAGCATTAAGAGCATCAAGACTATGAGCGCCAACAACAATACAACCTGCTTTGGTGATCATGGTAGGTTCAGGCACAATGCATAAAATGCCAGCACCGAAAATTTCCGCAACACTACCAACGACACTTAAACCTCCCCAAAGGCGATTACTGAGGACCTCACCTTCGCTTACTGTCTCGTAGCGAACGATAGCTGCCAATTGTACGGCGATAAAACAAAACTTAGCCCTTCATCCTTATTCATTATCAAATCCTTTTAATCGCAGAGGTAAGGCTATTACGGAGATTTAATTTTTGAAAGTACTTCCTGTAGGGAGATGCCAGTTTTGATAGCCTTCCTCACGGTTTTCCAAAAGTTTATCAGCCCGGGACTGGGTCTTTAACGGTCAGCGGCTGATGACTTTGCTAATCCGGGTGCTGGCCGGATTTGTCAGGACGATTTCCGGTCTTAGTCATATGAGTCTCTCTGAAATGACTGACAGGACTCCCTTCTATGACCGGTGATGTGGAATTGCTAACCTTATTCAATACCTGACTGAATATCTCCCGACCACAGCCTCTGGCTGCCAGGCATTTATGCGGGACTGACACAACTTTTCGTCCGGAAATGTTATCATGTGTTCATTCATCCGCGGTTGCAGGCCAGATAGTCTGACGCTGTAGACCCGGGCCCGTGAATACGGGGACTGACGACGACAGGAACATGTTATGAGTGACGGTAAAACCATTAAAACCCGCCAGGGAGAGCATCAGTTGCACCCGGAAACATTGATGACCAGCTATGGTTATGACCCGATGTTATCTGAAGGTGCGGTGAAGCCTCCGGTTTTCCTTACCTCAACCTTTATTTTTCGCACCGCAGAAGAAGGGAAAACCTTCTTTGATGTCGCCAGCGGGCGTCAGGCTGCCCCGGACGGAACCCGCGAAGGGCTGGTGTATTCCCGTTTTAACCATCCAAACAGTGAAATTGTGGAAGATCGTCTGGCTCTGTATGAAGGTGCCGAACGTTGTGCCCTGTTTTCATCCGGGATGTCTGCGATAAGCTCAGTATTACTGACGCTGTGCCAGCCAGGGGATGTGGTTCTGAAAACCCAGCCGCTTTACGGGGGGACAGAAACCCTGTTCAATAAAACCCTGGCCCGGTTAGGGATCAGCAGTCATCCGTTGAGTCATGCGCTGGAATATGCGCCGATGCTGGTGTCGGCCAAAGCTGCACTCAGCACCGGTCGTGTGGCGGCTATTTTTGTGGAAACACCGGCTAACCCGACGAACTCTCTGGCGGATATCCGTCTGCTTGCCAGACTTGCCGATGAAATCGAAACGTTACAGGGCTTCCGTCCGCCGGTAGTCTGCGATAATACATTGCTCGGGCCGGTCTTTCAGCGTCCGCTGGCGCTTGGTGCGGATATCAGTGTGTACTCCCTGACAAAATATGTCGGCGGGCATTCTGACCTGGTGGCCGGTGCAGCAATGGGCAGTCGTGCGCTGATGGCACCGGTCAGGCAGATGCGTAGTGCGATAGGTACACAGCTTGACCCGCACTCCTGCTGGATGCTGGGGCGTTCTCTGGAAACGTTGCAGTTACGCATGGAAAAAGCGAATAATAACGCACAGAAAGTGGCTGAATTTCTGCAACAACATCCCGGAATTTCGGCGGTCAATTATCTGCCGTTCAAAGGTGCAGAGACTCCGGAAGGTAAACTGTATCAGCAGCAATGCCAGGGGGCAGGTTCCACCTTTTCCTTTGATGTCGGACAGACACAGGCGGATGCCTTCCGTTTCCTGAACCACCTGAAAATTTTCAGGCTGGCTGTCAGTCTGGGGGGAACTGAATCGCTGGCAAGCCACCCGGCAACGACCACACACTCCGGTGTCGCAAAAGAAACCCGCGAAGCTTTTGCCATCTACGAGACTACGGTCCGCGTGTCTATCGGGATCGAGCACCCGGCAGATCTGATTGCCGACCTGCAACAGGCGCTGGAATCTCTGTCTGAGTAATGCTTTTTATGCCGGCCAACCGGCCGGCATAAGGCTTAACGCTTAGCGAGCAACGATAAAACGCTCGCTGTCAGGAATATAGGTTTTCTCTCCCGCCGGGGCTTCGATGGAACCGAAGTTCATCTGCGCCCGCAGTTTCCAGCTTGCCGGAATATTCCATGTCTGCTGTACATCCTCATCTACCAGCGGGTTATAGTGCTGCAGGTTCGCCCCGATACCTTTTTCTGCCAGTGCCAGCCAGACAGCATATTGGGCAATTCCTGTACTGTGTTCTGACCAGATCGGGAAATTATCCGCATAGGACGGGAACTGCTGCTGCAGTCCGCTCACCACCTGCTGGTCTTCAAAAAACAGGACGGAACCTGCTGCGGCTGCAAAGCCGGCCAGTTTTTTTTCGGTGTTAACGAAAGCATCGGCCGCAACACGTTTTTTCAGTTGATCACCGGTCAGTGCCCAGAATTTTTTATGTTCCTCGCCCAGCAGGATCAGCGCCCGCGAACTCTGCGAGTTGAAGGCCGAGGGGGCATTTCGGATAGCCGTCCGGATAAGAGCTATAACCTCATCTTCTGCCAGCGGCAGCGTGGGACCCAGGGCGTAGATAGTTCTGCGTTTTTCGGCCAGTGCATTAAAACTTTGCGACATATCGTCTCCTTCGTTATGGGTTCACGTCCCCGGGAGTTCCGCGAGGGGGCTGTGAGGTATTCGCCTGTCTGAGTGACAGGGGGATGCTTACCTCGTAAATAATACCTCCGGACACTAAGTAACAAACATGATTGATAGTATCAAAGAGTGTAGCGGTGTTTCTTTGCTGGTGAATAACTCTGCCCGCTATTTTTTCTACCGGAACCCTTAACCTGTACCGGGTCTGATTTTGGCGGTAATATCAACAACAGGGCGATCTCGTCAGTAAACTGAGCTAAAAATATCCCGGGATATTTAATTTTTCTGATGAATATCAACTCTTTTACCCTGATATATCGATACACTCTGGTGTAAGAGATATCTACTTTCACTGTTCCCGTCTTAAGGAGTTCTTCCATGAAAGCAGCAGTCGTAACTAAAGATCATAGTGTAGACATTGTTGATAAGAAACTGCGCCCTCTCGGGCACGGAGAGGCCCTGTTAAAGATGGAGTACTGTGGCGTATGCCATACGGATCTTCATGTAAAAAACGGTGATTTTGGTGATAAAACCGGCGTTATTCTGGGGCATGAAGGTATCGGGGTGGTCAAAGAAATCGGTCCGGGCGTAACCTCACTGAAGCCCGGCGATCGTGCCAGTGTGGCCTGGTTCTTCCAGGGATGCGGATACTGTGAGTATTGTAACAGCGGTAATGAAACCCTGTGTCGTAGCGTAAAAAATGCCGGTTATACCGTCGATGGCGGTATGGCTGAAGAATGTATTGTGGTCGCGGATTATGCGGTTAAAGTCCCGGAGGGTCTGGATTCTGCCGCCGCCAGCAGTATTACCTGTGCCGGGGTTACCACTTATAAAGCGGTCAAAGTTTCTCATATTCAGCCAGGACAGTGGATTGCCATTTATGGTCTGGGCGGTCTGGGGAACCTTGCGCTGCAGTATGCGAAGAATGTCTTTAATGCGAAAGTGGTCGCTGTTGATGTTAATGAAAGCCAGCTTGAATTTGCCAAAGAGATGGGCGCTGACCTGACCATTAACCCGTTGAATGAAGACGCAGCGAAGGTGATGCAGGAAAAATGTGGCGGAGCTCATGCCGCAGTCGTTACAGCGGTCGCAAAATCAGCCTTTAATTCAGCCGTCGATTGCGTACGTGCAGGCGGACGTGTGGTTGCGGTGGGGCTGCCTCCGGAGTCTATGAGTCTGGATATTCCTCGTCTGGTACTGGATGGTATTGAAGTCGTCGGTTCGCTGGTCGGTACCCGTAAAGATCTGAGTGAAGCTTTCCGCTTCGCGGCTGAAGGCAAAGTGGTGCCGAAAGTCGAGAAACGGAAGGTTGAAGATATTAATGATATTTTCCATGAGATGGAGCAGGGGAAAATCAAAGGTCGTATGGTGATTGATTTCTGTTCACACGATCACTAACCCCCCGAATGCAAAACAGGCCCTGACCCGAAAAGTCAGGGCTTTTTTTTTGTTGCAGAGAATGTTGCGTCGCAGAAAAAAGGACAAGCACCGGCCCGCATGGCAAAAAATCCCGCCGGAACGACAGGACGACTGAATGTATTCCGGGTTAAATTGGTCAGACCGGTTTTCGTTGTAAAGTAAGCTGAATCACATTTCTGAGACTAATTTTGTGATCGGTTTCGAATAAACTTAACAATGGTTTTACATTGTCGTTAGGATGTCTCCCGACAACACAGCGTTAACTTCAGGAGATCATTTGTTCGGGATAAACGTCTGAAACAGAGGCTCGCGCCGGAGGGAAAAATGGAAAAGTCGTCAGATAAACTCAGTGATTTGCTGGTCAGGCGCCTGCAAACACTGATCAGGGAGCAGTCACTGACGGCCGGAATGCGATTACCTTCAGAACGTAAACTTGCGGCGGAGCTGCAGGTTTCCCGGGCATCGGTCAGGGAAGCACTTCAGAAACTGAACAGTGCCGGGGTGGTGACCACGCACAGGGGGGGCGGGACCTATGTGTGTAAAGCACTCTCCCCATGGTCGGAAAGGGTGATCGTCGAGCCTTTGCAGGCACAGATGCCCGACAACCCCGGCTTTCGTTCCGATATTCTGGAGGCAAGACATACGCTGGAAGCGGGAACGGCATGGCATGCGGCGCTCAGGGCCACCGCGGAAGATAAGCAACGGTTACAGTACTGCTTTGATGCCATGAGTGAGTTACAGGAAGGCGGAGATGCCAGCCTCGTGGCTCAGGCCGATGCCCGTTTTCATCTGATGATTGCTGAAGCGTCACACAATACTGTGTTGTTACAGACTATGCGCGGACTGTTTGATTTATTGCACAGCTCGGTATTACAGAGTCGTCAGCAAATGTTTTCCAGTGAGGATATTGTCAGCCGGTTATCGGAACAACATGATCATCTGTTGCAGGCCATTCTCAGGGGTGATGCCGATGCTGCGCGTAACGCAGCCAATTGCCATCTCAGTTTCGTGCACAGGACAACACAACAACTTGATGAAGACTATGCCAGACAACTCAGAGTTATTCGTTTGCCTGACAGCCTTCTGCAACGCACAGAGAATTAATCATGATTATTTCTGCTTCATCTGACTATCGTGCCGCCGCGGAGCGACGTTTACCTCCTTTCCTGTTCCATTATATCGATGGCGGGGCTTATACCGAATACACCATGAAACGTAATACCGATGACCTGTCCGGTATCGCATTACGTCAGCGGGTATTAAAAAATATGTCCTCGCTGAGTCTGGAAACAAAACTGTTTAATGAGACATTATCGATGCCGGTGGCGCTGGGGCCGGTAGGTCTGACGGGAATGTATGCCCGCAGGGGAGAAGTTCAGGCTGCGAAAGCCGCAGCAAAAGCAGGGATCCCTTTCACATTATCCACGGTGTCCGTCTGTCCGATTGAAGAAGTCACTCCGGCAATTGACCGCCCCATGTGGTTTCAGTTGTATGTCTTACGTGACCGCGGTTTTATGCGCAATGTACTGGAACGAGCCAAAGCTGCGGGCTGTTCAACGCTGGTCTTTACGGTAGATATGCCGACGCCCGGAGCGCGTTATCGTGATGCCCATTCCGGGATGAGTGGTCCGTTTGCAGCGTCACGCCGTTATCTGCAGTCAGTGCAGCATCCTTCCTGGGCATGGGATGTGGGGGTTATGGGCCGTCCGCATGATCTGGGTAATGTTTCAGCGTATCTCGGCAAACCGACGGCATTGGAAGATTATATTGGCTGGCTGGCGAATAACTTTGATCAGTCTATCTCCTGGAAAGATCTGGAATGGATCCGTGATTTCTGGGACGGCCCGATGGTCATTAAAGGTATTCTCGACCCGGAAGATGCTAAAGATGCCGTACGTTTTGGTGCCGATGGTATCGTGGTGTCTAACCACGGCGGCCGGCAACTGGATGGCGTACTTTCTACGGCCAGGGCCATGCCTGCGATAGCCGATGCCGTTAAAGGCGACCTGACCTTACTGGCAGACAGCGGTATCCGTAACGGACTGGATGTTGTACGCATGCTGGCGCTGGGCGCTGACACCGTATTACTGGGACGTGCATTTATCTATGCTCTGGCGGCTCACGGGCAGAAGGGGGTTGAGAATCTGCTGACGCTGATCGCCAACGAAATGCGGGTTGCCATGACCCTGACCGGGGCAAAATCGGTGGCGGAGATAAACCGTGACTTGCTGGCTAATCTTCAGCTACCCGGATAATTCGCAAACATAGCCTGTAACACGGTAAAACAAGGCAATACTGACAGAGCGACTATACTGAATACTGAGTATCTTATTACGGAGGAGAGTATGACGATTCATAAGAAAGGTTCGGCTCACTGGGAAGGCGATATTAAAGGTAAAGGGACTGTCAGCACCGAAAGCGGCGCGCTCAGTCAGCAACCTTATGGCTTTAACACCCGTTTTGAAGATAAACCCGGGACTAACCCTGAAGAGCTGATTGGCGCAGCCCATGCGGCCTGTTTCTCCATGGCGCTTTCTCTGATGCTGGGTCAGGCAGGGCATACGCCGAAAAGCATCGATACCACCGCCGATGTTTCTCTGGATAAAAAGGGTGAAGGTTTTGCCATCACCAAAGTGGCACTGAAAAGTGTTATTGAACTTCCGGGGATTGATGAGAAAAAATTTGAAGAGATCATTAATAAAGCCAAATCCGGCTGCCCGGTCTCTCAGTTGCTGAATACTGAAATTACACTGGATTACGTCCTGGAAAACTAATTCAGGCGTGTCAGAGTCAGGGAGGTTACGGCCTCCCGTCCCTGTCAGTTCTTTGTCCCGGTCTTTCCGGGCGATTTTGACCCGCGCGGTACCCGGATCACCCGGGCCGGATCGGCGGCAATAAATTCTAATGTCGGGGCATAGTAGAAAGGCAGCCAGCCACCATAGCCCGCTTCCCATTCCCAGCGCACGGGACAGGGCCAGATAATATCCTGATACAGCAAATAATAAATCCAGCGTCCCCCGGGTTTACGTGGCCGCTTGTTTTTTTGTGACTTCATAACTATCCGCTATCCGCGCTAACCGTTGAGTCCTGCAGCTTATCCGGGAAAACAGCCCTTATTCGGACTCTGCTCCTGAACGCCGATGCACTTCACCGCAGAGCAACACCGCATGCGGACGCGCCTTACGAATACGATCTGCCATCACCTCACAGCTACCCTGCGTCGGAAAAATATGCTCCGAAACCGGCAAAGCATCGCAGGCATCGTTACCACAGGCACTGACTAATAGCACGAATCCGATTAACATGACTAGCTCCTTATACCCGGGCACAGGCCATGATTGCCGGGCGGATCAGTATAGCATTCTTACCGATAACGCGATGATGACCCGCACCGGCATGGCAGGTTTTTCTGCAAGACGGTGCGTAGCTGCGTTACAATTTAATTTTTATCCAGGATCGCTCTCAATGTTAACAGGTAACAAGATAATGAATGAACCCATCGCCCGCCCTTCTGAAAACCCAAAGCAGGCCGCCCTACAGGTGGTGATCGAGCTGGTCCGGGCCGGCAAACTGAGCCCGCTACAGGGAGATGCCTCAAATATGCTGTCGATTTACGAGCAGTTCAAAACGCACTTTGAGCAGGAGTCTGGCGCTGAGTCGTGAGAGTGATATCACTGCATACGGGCGATGGACTGCCCGTACTAAGCTGCAGAAAGATATAATGCCGGCACCAGGGCTATCAGGTTGTTCAGGGTATGCAAAAAAACCGGTAACGCGAGTCCTTTGCTTTTGATTCTGGCCCAGCACAATAAGAGTGAGAAGAGTGTCAGCGCTACGATGGACTGCCAGTGAATATACTGAGTATGCATGGCGGCAAAAAGCAATGACGTCAGTAAGGTACAGGCCAGCCGGCTTTCAGGAGCCCATAATAAAAATGCTTGCAGAAGAAACCCACGGAATAAAATTTCTTCAAATACCGGTGCCAGACAGACGGCAGTGATCAGCAGAATCAATTGAGAGTTCCGCGGCTGATTGGCTTGTTCGGACAGCCAGACTTCCGGGACTAAATATTGGGTCTCCGCAACCATCAGGATCAGTAACGCTGCCGTGAATAGTAATGTCGGTACCAGTAATAACTGACCGAAAGGAATGTCGTCCCGGCGCTGGCAGTAAAAACGATACAACGGATAAATCACTGCAAATTCAAGCAGGCAGATCACCGGCACCAGCAAGCCACTGGTCCGCAGTGCCAGAAAGTCAGGAAACAGCGTTATCATCAGGGTTATCACGTAGTAGATAACAAAACTTCCAAGATAAAACGCGGTGAGTGTGATTTTATCGGAATGTGTATTCATCGGCAGTCCGGAGTTAAGAATCTTCTGAATAATATCAATGGTAAAGATCACTGTCGAGTCATCAGCGATAATCGCAGAGGCCATTGACGTCACTTAGTGTGATCCATTTTCCCGCGGGAGGATGCAATCAGGGGCCGCCGGTCAGTCAGTATCAGAGATGGCCAGTGAGTAAGATAACCACGTCTCTTTGTAACAGAAAACCGCTACAGTGAAGAGTATGGCTGGCTGAAGATATCTTTCCCGTGTGATACCCGGCATTCCATGATGACATCAGTACAAGTGTGGCCCGGATCAGTATTTTATGTTGTACAAAGCCCGCGGAGAAGTGTCTCAGTGTGGCGTTTCAGGAGTTATGATGACATTTTACGGAAAACTCGCTCTGTTAAGCGGAATTGTACTACTGGCCTCCTGCCAGTCTGCCAGCCACCGTCAGCAGGCACCGGCTTATGTCCCGGATGATGATATGTGCGGAGCCTCTCAGTTCCAGAATTTTATTGGCAAGCCATTGACCTCTATAGAAAATATGCGGTTCGGGACCGAGTCCAGGGCGATTGCCTATAATTCGGTTGTTACGATGGACTTTAACCTGCGCCGTCTGAATTTTATGGCGGATGAGCAAGGGAAAATTACCCGGGTCTATTGTGGCTGAAACTGCTATGCCTGCCGCCGGGGTTAGCGAAAACGACAGGGTGCTGTAGGGGCAGTGTCAGAAAAGTGTTAAGGCTGGTTTCAGTGAATAAATACAGGGAGGATACGGATTTTTCTGAGCAATACTGCCTATATACTGAAGACCGGAAGCAGAAACAACCCGAATAGAGGTCAACTATGGTACGACTGTTAAAAATTGCTGCTGTTCTGGGCGTCGTAGTAATGCTGAATGGCTGTATTTTCCCGCCTCCTGGCGGCGGATGGGGCGGCGGCGGCGGCTGGGGTGGCGGTGGTCACGGCGGTGGCGGTGGTGGCTGGGGTGGCGGTGGCGGTGGTCCGCACTACTCCGGTAATTGATCCCGCTGAACTGCTGAAGGCACACCCGGTATCATCGCGGGTGTGTCTGAGCGACTTCCCGCCCGGGCGCTGCCCCGTGAACCGGGATGCTCTCCTCCTGAGGCTATGTCCCGGTATTTAAATTTCTATTCGTTTATGCAATTAACTGTTTCAGTTTTATAAAAAGCCTGTTTTTTTGGTATTCGCAATGTTAAGTTCAGGATCAGATGATTCTGAGGCTTATGTATGAAAAATATTATTGCTGAGCTTTTAATTAAACTGGCGGAAAGGGATGAAGAATATAAACTTCAGCAAGAGCGCCAGGCCACGATGGAGTTAGTTTTATCGGCACTGGTAGAAACCCTTTCACCCGAAGCCCGCTTGTTATTTCAGAAAAAAATCGAACACCTGGTGGATAATGCCAACGAGACTTCGTCAGAAAAAAGTCGCGCATTATCGAATATCCGCTATCTTGAAAAGATAACGGGCATCAGCCGATCATAGCCTGACGGATAAGAGTTACCACATTACCGATAATTAACTTCAGCGAAGTGTTGTCGGCTATCACCGGTTATTTACCGGTTTTTTATTGACAGGAGTAATCATGAATAAAATGATCGTAGCCGCGGTTCTGGGCGGATTATTAATGGCGGGACAGGCATCTGCGGCGGAAAAAACAGCGCAGCAGCAAAAAATGACTGACTGTAACCATCAGGCATCGACACAGTCCCTGAAAGGTGAAGCACGTAAAGGCTTTATGAGTACCTGCCTGAAAAAAGATCATAAAGCGCCAAAAGTGCTGACTGCACAGCAGCAGAAAATGAAAACCTGTAATGCGGATGCGAAAGGGAAAGCGCTGAAGGGTGCTGACCGTAAAAGCTTTATGAAAAGCTGCCTGAAAAAAGGCTAATTACTCCGGAAATACACCCCCCGGGTACCTCAGAACAGCCTCAGCCGGGGCTGTTTTTTTATCTGTCAGCATCTGGCTACGCTTAACGCAGGCGTCGGATTCAGGTGATCCTCCTGCCGCAGATAATCCCGGTCACTGAGCTTGTCCTCCCGGATAATTCACCCGTTACCGGAGTGAAAGTGCCGATGATCCCGGGCGACAGTGTCCGTGGATACGCGTTTAGCCGCCCCGGCTAAGCGTACCGGGGCTGCTAACTTATCAGGCTTTGCTGAGCTGTTCTGACTTTTCCATACATTTCTGCATGGCTTCCATGATAGCGGCACGGAACCCTTTACTTTCCAGGGTCTTCACGGCTTCGATGGTCGTACCGCCAGGAGAACAGACACTGTCTTTCAGCGCCGCCGGATGCTGCCCGGTTTCCAGCACCATCTGTGCAGCCCCTTTGACGGTCTGAGCTGCAAATTCGTAGGCCTGTTTCCGGGGCATTCCCCCCAGAACTGCCGCATCCGCCATGGCTTCAATCATAATAAACACATAGGCCGGGGCGGAGCCGCTGACACCCACGACCGAGTGGATAAGATATTCACTGACCAGTTCAGCATTCCCGAAGCTTCTGAATATTTTCAGGATAATATCGGTTTCTTCTTCATTCACCAGCACATTAGGAGTCACGGAGGTCATCCCGGTACCAACTAATGCCGGGGTGTTTGGCATGACACGAATAATCTTCCGGTCATGTCCCAGTACCGTGGCGAGGGCATCCAGCGTGATCCCTGCGGCGATAGAGACCACCAGTGTCTCTTTTTTAAGTAACCCGGCAATGCTCCCCAGCAGTTTCAGCATGACATTCGGCTTAATCGCACCGACCAGAATATCCACTTCACGGGCCATTGATTCCAGGCTTTCTGCCGCATGAAGTCCGTATTTTTCTGCCATCGCCTGGTTTGTTTCAGGTTTACGATCAAAGACCCACACATTTTCCGGGGCGATGATCCGGCTTTCAATCATCCCATTGATAATCGCTTTGGCCATATTACCGCAACCAATGAACCCCACTTTTTTGTTCAGCATTATCTGTCCTTTGTGTTAATCAGAAAATCAGCAGTGATACCTTTTACAGACCCGGCAATCTGCAGCCTGACTTTACCCCGTCGGGATAAAAAGTTGTTCTGCACAGCCATAATGATCCACAATTCCTGTTCAGTCTCTTTCAGGAAAAACTATGGCTATCTGGGTAGACGCAGACGCTTGTCCTGCTGTTATTAAAGAAATACTTTATCGTGCAGCTGACAGAACGCAAACACATATTACTTTTGTTGCTAATCAGGGATTACGGATCCCCGCTTCTCCCTGGCTCCATACGTTACAGGTGGCTGCAGGGTTTGATGTGGCTGACAATGAAATTGTCCGTCGTGTTGAAGCCGGGGATTTAGTGGTGACGGCAGATATTCCTCTGGCTGCAGAGGTGCTTGAAAAAGGCGGGGCAGCACTTAATCCGCGGGGAGAACGGTATTCACCGGCAACTATCCGCGAGCGGTTGACCATGCGGGATTTTATGGAGACATTGCGGGCCAGTGGTATGGCTTCCGGCGGACCGGCGGCACTGAATCAGAAAGACCGGCAGTTATTTGCCAATGAACTGAATAAATGGTTCAGGCAGCAATAATGCTGCCTGAACGGGAGGACGGCTTAGTGTTTACAGGAAGCTGTCGTCGTCATCGTTAAAGCTATCGTCGCCCAGGAAGCTGTCAAACCCTCCGGAACTGTTGTCATCCCAGCGGTTATCATCGGCCGGGAAGGCATTGTCACCCTGATTAAAGGTATCCAGTCCCTGATCGTAGTCCGGGGTTTCCAGCGGCGGTTCGTTAATAATATTCACGATCTCTTCCGGCTGTGAATGATGGAACATGCTGGTCAGCATATCCGCCAGCACGACACCCCCGGCGACACCTGCTGCTGTTTGTAATGCTCCTCCCAGGAATCCGGTTCCGCGTGGTGCAGCGGCAGGGGCGGAAGTATAGCCCGGTTGCTGTGCCGGCTGTTGTGGTTGCGAGCCCCAGGCGGGCTGAGCCGGTGCAGCCTGGCGAGGCTGGGAATTTCCGCCGCCAAACAGTCCGGACAGAAAACCGCCACTGCTTTGCTGAGGCTGTTGCTGCTGTTTTAACTGGTTTTCCAGGCTGCTGACCTGCTCATTCAGTTTTTTCAGTGCCGCTTCCTGAATCAGGATGGCCTGAGCCATGTAATACGCGGCTGCCGGCTGATTTTGCAGATGATTTTTGATCAACTGTTCAGCGCCCGCATCACGCGGACCGGACTGGCTTTCTGCCTGTTGTAACCGGCTGAACAAGCCATCAATTATTTTTTGCTCTTCGCTCTGCATGGTGAAACCTCTCATCATCTTTTAATGCATTATCGCCGTTGATCCGGAGATAATGTTTGTGACATTCCATAGCAACCAACACAGGCCGTGGTCACGACAGATGCCTGCGTCCTGAAATTATAGCGCCGGTGCTTCGGGTTCACACCCGCGACAGCCTTATTATATATGGGGATACCTCTGCGCAAAGTAAATGAGAGCGCAGTAAAAAATATTTCAGAGGGGCTGCCAGCCCTGTCCGCGGGAGCCCCCCGGCCTGAAACCGATGTGCGGGTGGCTGTCGGCGTGAATTCCGGTTATCATGCACGGGTTTTTAATTTCAGTCACTTTGCGAATATTCCGGCGGAGGATTAGCCTTTATGTCATTACCTATTTATCTGATAGGTGCCCGGGGGTGTGGAAAAACAACGGTCGGACATCTGTTATCAAAGACATTGGGCTATGCATTCCATGATACGGACCATCATTTGCAAACATCACTGCAGTGTACGATTGCACAGATTGTTGCGGAAGAGGGATGGGAAAGCTTCAGGATGAAGGAGCGTGATTCACTGATCGCGGTGACCGCGGACTCCTCGGTGGTCGCGACCGGCGGAGGGATCATTCTGCGTCCGGAAAACTGTCAGTTTATGCGGGATAATGGCCGGGTATTCTGGCTGAGTGTGGAGCCGGACGAACTGGCAAAACGGCTGGATGCTGAACCCGAAAATGAACAACGTCCCACATTGACAGGGCGTCCTATCACCGAAGAGATGAGCGATATCCTGAAAGTCCGTAGCCCGCTGTATTCTTCAACCGCTCATCATATTATCGATGCCACTCTGCCTCCTCAGGAAGTGGTCGACCATATCCTGCAGGTATTGTCGCAGCAGCGTGCGGGATAAACGGTTGTATGCTCCGCCGGGTCTTCTGTCACCGTATTACCCGTATTTCCCGGCCGGGACATGACAGGTAATACGTTGTGACCCTGCAATGAAGACCGTTAGCAGGTAAAAAAGACCAATATTTTACAGCACTCACCGGGCGTGCATAACGCCCCCGTAGTCCGCCAGAATCTCAACATTCTCAAAACGACTGACCTGAACCTCAAAAGAGCTTAGTACAGAGTCCCCCGGGTAGCCCCTTATGTCGGTAAGTTGTCCGGCGGCGGGGCAGGCGAGGAGAGGAAAACGCTAAGCTGATGATGTGGCTGATTATTCACGTGACAAGGTGATCTGACTGCTTTTACACTGTCGGTACACCCCCGCGAACTACAGAGGAAAAGAGATGCTGAAGTCGAATGAGTATTTTGAAGGTAAAGTGAAATCTATTGGTTTTGAAAATTCGCTGTCTGGTGAAGCGAGTGTCGGGGTGATGTCTGCCGGAGAATATACTTTTGGTACCGGTAAGCCTGAAGAAATGACCGTGGTCAGCGGTGCATTGAAAGTGCTGCTGCCGGGCGAAACAGAATGGCAGTGGTTTGAGGCCGGTCAGGTCTTCAATGTCCCGGGCAGCAGTGAGTTTTATTTGCAGGTTGCGGAAGAAAGCGCTTACCTTTGCCGCTACCTGTAATTCTGTCACGGTCATGCCCTGTATCACAGGGCATGACCGTCAGTCTCAGTGCTGTGCTTCGCCGCCCAGCGCTGAAATTAATGCTTCTGTAAAGGCAGCCAGTTCGCCGGTCATCAGCGAGAAATCGGCATCAAAACGCAGCGCGAAATCTTCCCGGTCAATATCATCATTCTGTTCACGCAGGGTGTCACTGAATTTCAGGCGTTTCAGTGAACCGTCATCACAAACGATACATTGCAAACGTTCCTGCCAGTCAATGGCCAGCTTAGTCACCCGCTTACCGGCTTCAATGTGATGCGCAATTTCATCACTAACCAGTTCCTGCTGTTTACAACGGATCACACCGCCTTCTTCCAACGTGGCTTTCAGCTCAGCTTCGTCCAGCAGCGCAAATCCTGTCGGCAGGGTGCCGGAGCGAACCCATTCTGTCAGAGTCAGTTCGATTGGGGTTTCCAGAGCCAGCGGGACCACAGGTAATGACCCCAGGCTTTTACGCAGCAGGGCCAGTAAATCTTCGGCTTTTTTCGCACTGGCACTGTCGACCATAATCAGCTGATGCTGAGGGTCGATCCATAACCATGTCTGGCTGTAACGGCTGAAGGCCCGCGGGAGCAGGCTATGGATCACCTCATCTTTCAGGGCATCTTTTTCGGTTTTTTTCAGCTTACGCTGTTGTTCTGTTTCCAGATGATGGATTTTTGCTTCCAGCGCTTGTTTGATCACCGGTGCCGGCAGGATCTTCTCTTCTTTACGTGCGCAGAGCAGGATCTGACCTTGACTCACATGCAGCAGAGAATCACTCTTATCATTCAGAGGGGAGACCCAGCCGGATTTTGACTGGTCCTGGCTTCCGCAGGGGGTGAAACTGCAGGCACTGAGTTGTCGTTCCATATCGTCAACAGACAGCGGGATTTCCCGGTTCAGACGATACACCATCATATTTTTAAACCACAGCATCTTAATTCCTTAAGCCAGCATTTCCGGACAGAGGGCAGATGATACCCAATCAGGGGCCGGGTTTCAGCAACCGGGATAAGAATTAACAACAGTACCGGGCAGAGAAGGCAAAAACAGGGGCGGGAGAACGGCAGTAAGAGGTCAGCGGACGGGAAGCCCTGGGACAGAAAAACAGCAACACAGGGTATTCCCTGTGCTGCTGCAGAGGTTACTCGCGATCCATCAGTAATTCATCATGCGGGGCCTGTGCTCGCTGAGTGGTTGTCAGGCGGAAATACCCGTAACCGGCCAGCATGATGACCACAAACAGCAGGGCGATCACCGGATTGAACCAGACCATAGAGACCAGGCAAAGTACGGCCAGTACCAGCGCAATGCCCGGTACCAGCGGATACCCCGGCGCCCGGAAGCTGCGTGGCATGTCCGGTGCAGTGCGGCGTAACCGGAACAGACTCAGCATGCTCATGATGTACATGACAATGGCACCAAAAACGGCCAGGGTGATCATGGCAGCGGTCAGAGACATCCCCTGCAGGTGGATCCAGTTATCGCTGAAGATAGCCAGGATACCGATTACACCGCCGGCAAGGGTGGCACGGTACGGGGTCTGATGACGGGATAACTTTGCCAGCGCCGGGGGTAAATAGCCGGCCCGGGACAGGGCAAAGAACTGACGTGAGAAACCAAGAATAATGCCATGGAAGCTGGCAATCAGACCAAATAATCCGATCCAGACCAGCATATGCATCCAGCGCGAATGTTCCCCGACAATCATTTTCATCGCCTGAGGTAACGGATCATTAATATCTGAAAGTTTACGCCAGTCACCGGCACCGCCTGCCAGCAGCATCACCCCGATAGCCAGCACGACCAGCGTCAGAATACCGGAGATATAGGCCCGCGGGATATTTTTGCGGGGGTCTTTCGCTTCTTCAGCGGCCATGGCCGCCCCTTCAATGGCCAGGAAAAACCAGATGGCAAAGGGGATCGCCGCAAAAACACCGCTCAGCGCCTGCAGGCCAAAACCGTGGTCACCCGCCCAGCCGTGGGCGGTAAAATTCGCCATGCTGAAGCCCGGAGAGACGACGCCCATAAACACCAGCAGCTCAATCACCGCAAGGATGGTGACAATCAGTTCAAACATCGCCGCCAGTTTCACGCCGAGGATATTCAGCCCCATAAAAATGATATAAGCCCCGACCGCGGCCACCTTAGGGTCAAGCGCCGGAAACTGGATATTCAGGTAGGCTCCGATGGCCAGAGCGATCGCCGGGGGCGCAAAAACAAATTCAATCAGCGTGGCAAGCCCGGCGATCAGGCCGCCGGTTTCACCAAATGCCCGGCGACTGTAAGCAAACGGTCCCCCCGCATGCGGGATAGCGGTGGTGAGCTCGGTAAAACTGAAAATAAAGCAGCCATACATTAATGCAATCAGCAGCGTCGTGATCAGGAACCCCAGCGTCCCGGCCACGCCCCAGCCATAGCTCCAGCCAAAATACTCGCCGGATATCACCAGACCAACAGCGATCCCCCACAGGGAGAATGTGCCAAGTGTGGGTTTTAGTTTTGTTGTCATCTTAGTATCCCCATCGTGAATTAACCCTCTGCCCGGCCAGTGGCCTGCAAAATGATCTGTCACGGGCATAATGCCGCGGGCTAGCGGGTAAATACCTGACCGTACCGGTCAGAGTTTGTCGTCTGAAGTCAACTCCGGCGGGGGAAGGACTGATATTGTCGTCTGAAGCCAGGTTTTGCTATTGCGGTGTCAGGAAATACGTCGTTCACCACGGGCATGCTGGATCACAGACTGACGGACGATATTGAGTAAAGAGGGCCACGCAATGGAAGTAAAACAGAATGATCCAATGACTGAAGCACAAATTTACCGGGTGGCGCATCAGGCGCTTAGTCGTTATCCGGCCCTCTGCCAGGGGGAGTTGTCACTGATCTGCCGTTCGGAAAACGCGACCTTTTTACTGAAAACAGCGGACAGCCGTTATGCGTTACGTCTGCATCGGGCAGATTACCACCAGAAAGCCGATATCCTGAGTGAATTGCTGTGGCTGGACGCGCTGAGAGAAAGCGGAATCGAAGTCCCGGAAGCCGTCAAAGACGGTGAAGGGGAAACGGTTCAGACCGTGGTCACCGGGGAGGGCAGCATCCGTCATGTGGTTATTTTTGAATGGATGGACGGTGAAATGCCGACCACCAATGTGGACCCGGTCGCATTTCAGGCACTGGGGGAAGTGACTGCCCGCCTGCATCAGCACAGCCGTCAGTGGCAGCGTCCGGCAAGCTTTCAGCGCATTATCTGGGATCACCAGACCATGGTGGGAGATGCCGGGCACTGGGGACGCTGGCAGGATGCTCCCCGGCTGAACCGGGAGGATCATGCGCTGATCACCGGGGCCATCGGAAACATTGGTCGTAAACTGGCGGTGTACGGACAATCGGCGGATCGTTACGGCCTGATCCATGCGGATCTGCGACTGACCAACTTATTACATCATCAGGGGCAAACCCGGATCATTGATTTCGATGACTGCGGTTTTGGCTGGTATATGCATGACCTGGCAGCCGCGGTCAGTTTTTTTGAACATCATCCGCGTGCCGGTGAATGGATCGAAAACTGGCTGACCGGGTATGAAAAAATTGCACATGTCAGTGATGAGGATCTGGCGGTGCTGCCTGATCTGCTGATGCAGCGTCGTCTGCAACTCAGTGCCTGGATGGGTTCACATGCCGGAACCGACATGGCAAAAAGCCTGGAGGATCAGTGGTCGGCAGACACGGTTCGCCTGTGCCGCCGCTATCTGGAAACCGATCGCTGGCCCGTCGGGGCGTGACCCTCTTTTGCACCGTGGCAGTGCCCGCTGTTGGTGCACTGTTGCTCCTGTCAGCTGACCCCGGGATTGTCACAGAACTGACATAGAGGGTGGTACGGATTTTGCATTACATTAGCCTATGTGTTTAATGCAGGTAAATTCCGGGACAGGTATGAACAGTACAATGACTCTCTTAACCACAGCATCTCAGTCTATGGCCGGTCTCTCGTCCGGTAACCGGGGTGTTCTGGCAGCGGCAGCGACCGGATTGAGTGATTTTATCAGCAGTCAGGGGGGCGACAGTGATCGCATCTTCGGGCTGAGTGGTGTCGACCCGGAACTGCTGGGCAGCCCGACCCTGAGTCTGGGGCTGGCAAATTACTGTCGTGTACTGGAGGAAGCAGCCAGGCACTCTTCCACCCGTAATTTCGGCCTGCATTATGGTCGTCAGTTTAAGCCGCAGTCACTGGGGTTGATTGGCTACATCGGCCTCTGTTCGCCAACGCTTGAATCGGCATTACAGAATGTGGTGCAATTTTTCCCCTGCCATCAGCACGATACCCTGACCCGGATGGTCGATAAAGGGGATTACTGGCGGCTCGATTATCAGGTGCGCCACGGGGCCATTTTATCGCGTCGTCAGGATGCAGAGCTGACGATGGGGATGTTCATGAACCTGATCCGTCACTCAGCCGGTCAGCACTGGGCTCCCCGTGAAGTCCATTTTGAACACTCCCGCCCGGAAAACTGGCACGAACACTGTAAAATTTTTGATGCCCCCGTCTACTTTGATCAACCCTACAATTCTCTGCTGATTAGCCGTCGCGAACTGCAGCGGGCGATGCCGGATAATGATCCTATGCTGCTGATGGTCGTGAAAGATGCCCTGCAGCGCCTGAATACCACCCGTGAAAGTCAGGGGCTGATCGGTAAGGTCAGAGCCTGTATTCATCTGTTGCTGAGCAATGGCGAACCGACCCTGGAACAGGTGGCAGAGAATATGGGGTTATCTGAATGGACCTTACAGCGTCGCTTACGTGAACAGGATGTCAGTTTCTCGCGTCTGCTGGATGCGGTACGCAGTGAACTGGCGGCTCATTATCTGAAACAGCAATCCTTGTCCGTTTCTGCGATGGCGATGCTGCTGGGGTACTCTGAAGTCAGTGCCTTCTCCCGGGCCTGCCGCCGCTGGTATGGCATCAGCCCCCGCCAGTGGCGTCAGCAGGAGAACCCGCAGGCCTGACCCCGGCCATGCGGTAACGCAGAATGGCCGGCGGCCTGGCCTCAGGGCTGCGGCAGTTCGAGTTTGCTGTAACCGAGGCCATTATTTTTGATGACCCGGATTTGTAACGGGATCCGTTCTTTCATGGCGTCAACATGGCTGATCACACCGATGGTTTTACCGCTGGCGTTCAGGCTATCCAGCGCATCGAGTGCCACGTCGAGTGTTTCCGCATCCAGCGTGCCAAAGCCTTCATCGAGGAAGAGTGACTCAATCCGGTTCTTCTCGCTCACCAGGTCGGATAACGCCAGCGCCAGCGCCAGGCTGACCAGGAAACTTTCCCCGCCGGATAATGTACGTGTATCCCGGCAATTGTCCGCCTGCCAGCGATCAATGACCGCCAGTTCCAGAGTGTCATCCGACTGACGCTGCAACAGATAGCGCCCGTGAAGACGCGCCAGTTGCTGGTTGGCCAGCCAGACCAGATGATCCAGCGTCAGACCCTGGGCAAACCGGCGGAACCGATCCCCGCTGGCCGATCCGATCAGATGGTTAAGATGATCCCAGTCAGCCAGCAGCCTCTGTTGCTGACTGATCTTTTCGATCAACTGCTGTTGTTGCTGACGGTAGCGATCATCGGCCTGAAGCTGTTCACGTAGTGCTCCCTGCTGGCCGATAGTTTCATTCAGGCGCTGTTTCAGGGTGACGGTTATTTCTGCCAGTACGTTGCTCTCGTCCGGAATGCCCTCCGGCCGCTGTTGCAGATGTTGCTGCAGGCTCTCATGCATCTGTTTTAACAGGATCCCGGTCTGGTCGCTGGCCTGTTCCAGTTCCTGCAATTGCCGGCGCAGGGAAGTGGCGGCCTCTTCGTCCAGCAGGGCAGCAGTAAAAGCATCGCTGTCGCTGAAGCCCTGTTTCTGCAGGGCATCGGTAAACTGCAATTCGTCGTTCTGCCGCTGTTCTGCCAGCTGGCGATATTGTTGCTCCTGCTGGCGATGCTGACCATCCTGCAGGCTGAGTTCACGCTGCAACGCATGGGATTTTTCCAGGAGATCCTGCTGCTGTTGCTGAAGTTGTGTCAACTCTCGCTGCATGGACTGCCGTGCCTCATTGACGTCTTTATCCGCAAATAAGCTGTGGCGTTTCTCCCGCAAGGCTGACAGCTGTCCGCGTTGTTGTGTGACAGTCTGTTCTGTTTGCGCGCTCACCGTCATCTGCCGCTGGAGATCCTGCTGCATTCTTTCCAGCGAAGTCGTCAGACGGATCTGTTCCGGTTCCGTATCGCGAAGCTGTTGTTCATTGTGTTGCCACTTTTTCCAGAGCTCCTGCTGCGTGTTCAGCCACGCGTCTGCCGCCTGAATTTCTTCCGGCAGCGACAGTGCGTAGCGGGAGATCTCTTCCCGTAATGAGGACAGCAATCGTTCAGCCTGTTCTGTTGTCTGCCGGTAATTTTTACTGCTCTCTTCAACGGCGGCCTGACGGGTATTTTGCTGTTCCGTCATCAATGCGGTTTGTTGCTGGTGGTGCTGTAATCGGTCACGGCTTTGGTAGTAGTGTTCCCGGGCCTGCTGACAGGCCAGGGCTGCCTGTTCCCGCAGCTGTAACTGGTGACGGACCTGCTGTTCCCTGGCTTCTGTCTCCTGCAGATAGTGTTGCAGCAGCGGCATTTCAGTGAGCTTCAGCGTCAGTCCTTCAGCCAGGCACAGCGATTGCCATTGTGCTTCTGACTCCGCAAGTGCAGCGGTCAGGGTGGTGATCTCCTCCGTCATTTGCCCGTACTGCTGGCGGGCCTGGGCGAGTTGCTCTTTACGCCGGACGCCTTGTTCCTGCAGTTCAGCCACCCGCTTTTCCTGCGCCAGTTTCAGTTGCTGATTTTCGGCGGGCTGTAGTTGTTTATATTCCGTGACCGACGGATGTTCACAGGAGCCGCACAGCGGGCAGGGATGTCCGGCCTCGAGGGTCTCCCGCAATGCGGCAAGATCGGTGATCCTCGCATCCAGTTCACACAGGGTGATCAGCGCCTGGAGTTGTTTGCGCTCAGTCTGGAACAGCTCGCGAAACTGTGTCAGCGACTGTTCATCGGCAGCTATCTTTTGTTGCAGCGCGGCGACCTGTGGTTGCAGCTTATTCAACTGGTGATGTAACGGCTCAGATTTTGTGGCCAGCAGCAGCAGTTGCTGCTGGCGGGCACGTCGGGACTGCGCATTCTCCAGCGTCTGACGCAGCGCATCGCGGGTATGCTCGTTTTCCAGAGACTGCTGCTGTTGCGTCAGACGTTCGAGATCGGTGGCGGCAGCGGATTCTGCCTGCTGCAGGGGCGGCAGAGTATTATGCAGGCCGGTCAGCACAAGGGCCTGCTGGCTGAGTTCCTGCTGTTGCTTCGTCATCTGCTCATGCAGCGTCCTGGCAGTCAGTGCATGCTGTTGCCATTGACTCAGCCGCTCGCGCCACAGGGGCAGGGCAGGGCCCCACTCTGCCAGGCCTGCATGTTGCTGGTGCCAGTTCAGCCAGTGTTCCCGCTGGCTGTTCAGTTGTTGCAGTTGCTGTTCTGTCTGAGTGATCTGCTGACGGGTCTCCGCCTGTTGCTGTTGTTGCTCTTTAAGCTGTTGCAGAGACCGGTTCAGTTGTTGTTCTTCGCTGGCAAGCGTGTGATCCAGCGGGATCACCTGTTCACTGAGCAGGGTTTCCAGTTGCTGTTGCTGCATCTGTTGCCGGCGATAGTCTTGATCAGCAGACTGCCATCGTTCGTGCGCTTGCCGGTGTGCGGTCTCCGTTTGTTTGAGACGTTCGGCCGCAAGAGTCTGTTGGGTGAACAGTTCCTGCTGCGACTGACGGCGGCCCTGTAATTGCTGCCACAGCGGTCTGATTTTTTCCGCCGGCTCACTGCATTGCAGACGCAGACGCCAGGGTTCTGCCTGTTCCAGACGCTCGCGGGTCTCCTGATGCGCCAGTTCACGTTGCCGGTGCTGGTCTTTCAGTTGCCGGGTCTGGTTCAGCCAGAGTAAGGCCTGTTCATGGCGGGTGAGTTCCTGCTGCAGTTGTTGTTCTGTGGTTTGCAGTTCCTGCTGTTGGTGCAGGATCTGCTGGCGGGCAGCGTCATCCAGCAAGACGACCCCTGACAACCCGGCCCGCAGTGTCTCCAGTTGCTGCCGTAAGGCTTTATGTTGTTCAAATACACTGCGGGAGATCTGCCCGTAGATTTCGGTGCCGGTCAGTTCTTCCAGCAGTTCAGCCCGCTCGCCCGGAGGCGCATTCAGGAAAGCCGCGAACTGCCCCTGCGAGAGCATCATCGACCGGGTAAATCGCTGAAAATTGAGTCCGGAGAGCTGTTCGGTGTAGCGCAGCTTATCCTGGAGTTTATCTGCAACAATCACATTATCCGCACAGCGGGCCAGTTCCGCCCGGGGCGGTTGCAGTTTTCCGTCCGGCTGGTTGCGGGCACGGTTCTGGCTCCAGAATGCCCGCCAGGCCTCACCGCGAATTTCAAATTCAACTTCGGCAAGACAATCACTGCAGCCACGGCTCATCAGTGCATTCTGCGATTGGCTGATGTTCGTCAGCCTGGGGGTCTGGTGATAAAGCGCCAGGCAGATAGCATCCAGCAGCGTGGTTTTACCTGCACCGGTATCCCCGGTAATGGCAAACAGCCCGTTACCGGCAAAGGGTTCACGCCGGAAATCAATAAACCATTCCCCGCGCAGTGCATTCAGGTTCTTAAACCGTAATGTCAGTATTTTCATTCATTCTCCGTGCCGGCATCCCGGACCAGTTCCAGGGTCTGAAGAAACAGGGTCAGGAGTCGCTGCTGCTCTTCTTCCGGTAACGCTTCTTCGCGGCTCAGACGACGCAGGAACACTTCTTCTGCGGTCAGTTCGTTCAGGGTTTCATTCGTTTCGCGGGCAATACCGGTTGTTGTGCTGTTTCGGCTGCGCCGTAACAGCAGCACTTCCGCCGGGCGGCCCTCAATCAGTGCCTCCACCCGTTGCTGCAGATCACTGAGGTACTCCTGCTGCGTGACTTCTATATCCAGCCAGACCGGTGGGGCCCCGGCAAGCGGTGTCAGTAAGTCCAGTTGTTGTTCAATTTCTGCCAGTGATCCTTTCAGGGTCTTCAGTGGCTGAACGCAGGGGATCGGTAACTGTGTGATCACCGGGGCGGATTGCGGGCTGAACTCCACCAGACACACGCTTTTTTCTGTGGAAGACTCATCAAAACTCAGTGCGATGGGCGAGCCGCTGTAACGGATATGAGGCTGCCCCCCCACCTGTTGCGGGCGGTGGATATGGCCTAAGGCGATATAATCTGCGGGCGGAAAGGCGGAGGCCGGAAAGGCGTCCAGGGTACCGATATAAATATCGCGTACGGAATCGCTTTTACTGACCCCCAGGGCAGTCAGATGACCGGTCGCTATGATCGGCAGTGACGGGTCACCCAGCGTCTCGCGAAGCCGCAGGGCGGCCTGATAACAGTGCCGGTAATGGTCTGCAATGGCCTGCAGCAGATTTTGCTGTTTTTGCTGACTGTCCAGCCCGGCCTGGCTGAGCTGGATATCCCGCGGACGTAAATACGGGATAGCACATAAAATGGCGGCAGGCAGATCCTGAGCATCTTTCAGCACCACCAACTGATCTTCGCCGTCAGGGCTGGCACTGGCGATCACCCGGGTATTCAGACAGGCCAGCAGTTCCCGTGATTCGTTCAGCATCGCGACAGAGTCATGGTTTCCCGCCAGGATCACCAGCCGGCAACCGGTTTTTTGCAGCTCAACCACAAAATGATTATACATTTCCCGGGCATAACTGGGCGGGGAACCGGTATCAAAAATATCTCCGGCAACAATCAGGGCATTGACCTGATGCAGAGTGATCTGCGCGAGAAGCCAGTCGAGGAAAGCCTGATGTTCCCGCGCCCGGCTACGGGAATAAAAAAACTGGCCCAGATGCCAGTCGGAGGTATGGATAATTTTCATGATGCTCCCGAAATTGCCTGCTGCCCGTAGTATACCTGCAGACGGTGCAGGGATAAAAAAGTATCTCTGCACCGGTACCCGCCGGGGAAGCCGGCAAAAATATCCCTGACATTCCTTCATAAATCTGTCATAAAACTGTCTCATAATGTGCCGCGTATACCGGAAGAATCCGGAAATATCCTCTGGAGAAACAATGGCTAAACGCATTCTTGTCGTGGAAGATGAAGCTCCAATCCGTGAAATGTTATGTTTTGTGCTGGAGCAGAATGGTTACCATCCCATCGAAGCCGAAGATTATGACAGCGCGGTGAAGCAACTGATTGAACCCTGGCCCGATCTGATCCTGCTTGACTGGATGCTCCCGGGGGGCAGTGGTATTCAATTGATTAAATATATTAAAAAAGAAGCCATGACCCGTGATATTCCGGTGGTGATGCTGACGGCCCGCGGAGAAGAGGAAGATCGTGTCCGTGGTCTGGATGCGGGGGCTGATGACTATATTACTAAGCCTTTTTCTCCCCGGGAGCTGATTGCCAGGATCAAAGCAGTGATCCGTCGTATTTCTCCGATGGCCGATGATGAACTTATCGATATTCAGGGGCTGACATTAGACCCGACCTCTCATCGGGTGATGGCCGGCGAAACCCCGCTGGATATGGGGCCGACAGAATATAAACTCCTGCACTTTTTTATGACCCATCCCGAACGTGTTTACAGTCGTGAGCAATTACTGAATCACGTCTGGGGAACGAATGTTTACGTGGAAGACAGGACCGTGGATGTGCATATCCGCCGGTTGCGTAAAGCGCTTGAAATCAGTGGTCATGAACGTATGGTTCAGACTGTCCGCGGCACCGGTTACCGGTTTTCAGCCCGTTTCTGACAGGAGTGTGACTTTTGCTGGATAAACTTTCGTGGCGTACCCTGTTGTCAGAATTCTTTCTTGTCTGCGTTGCAGGGGGCATTGTCGGCCTGGTGAGCGGGTATCCGGGCGGGTGTCTGTTTCTGGCCGTCGCCCTTTTACTGTTCTGGCATTTCTTTCAACTGATGCGCCTGTCCCATTGGTTGTGGGTGGATAAAAGTATGACCCCCCCGACCGGTAAGGGGAGCTGGGAACCGCTGTTTCACGGTCTGTATCTGATGCAGGCACGTAACCGCCACCGTCGCCGTGAACTGCGAAGCCTGATCAAACGCTTCCGAAGTGGCGCTGAGTCGCTGCCGGATGCGCTGGTGCTGACCACCGAAGAGGGGAATATCTTCTGGTGTAACGGGCTGGCTCAGGAATATCTGGGGCTGCGCTGGCCGGAAGACAGCGGACAAAATATTCTTAATCTGCTGCGCTACCCCGAATTCAGTCGTTATTTACAGACTGCCGATTTTGAAAAACCTCTGACGCAGTTACTGAATAATGGCCGTCATATGGAGTTCAGAATTGTGCCTTATACTGAAGGCCAATGGATGATCAGTGCAAGGGATATGACGCAGATGCGCCAGCTCGAAAATATGCGCCGGCACTTTTTTGCCAATGTCAGCCATGAATTACGTACTCCGCTCACTGTGCTTCAGGGCTATCTGGAAATGATGGAAGATGACCAGATGAATGCGCCGTTGCGGATGAAAGCGGTAGGTACCATGCAGGAGCAGTCGCGGCGTATGGAGGGGCTTATCAGGCAACTGATGACCCTGACCCGGATAGAAGCTGCCCCTGCGATGAATATCCGGGAGGTCGTTGATGTACCGGGAATGCTGTCGATGCTGCAACAGGAAGCCGACAGTCTGAAACATCCGGGGCAGGTGGTCAGTTTCTCGGTGGACAGCGACCTGCGGGTGTATGGTAATGATGAACAGTTGCGCAGCGCAATTTCTAACCTGGTTTACAATGCACTCAGTCATACTCCGGAAAATACCCGCATTGATATCGTCTGGCAGCGGGATGCGCAGGGCGCGCTTTTTTCGGTGACCGATAATGGCCCGGGGATCGCCGCTGAGCATATTCCTCATCTGACCGAGCGCTTTTACCGGGTGGATAAGGCCCGTTCCCGGCAGACCGGGGGCAGTGGCCTGGGCCTGGCGATTGTGAAGCATGCGCTGGGGCATCATGGCAGCCGGTTATCGGTTTCCAGTATTCCCGGAAAGGCGACCTGCTTTAGTTTTCAGCTTGCCTCCCGTCTGATTGTCGGCAAAGAAAGCCGTACTGATATATCGACGTCCTGATGACTTCCCCGGGGCGCGGTGTCTGCGTCCCGTCTCTTCTGTCATGTTCTCTCCGGGAAAATGAACTTTCCTGAAGTCACCAATGAAAAAAATTCATCTATACTGAAATTTCATCAATTGATGAGGAATTTTCCTCATGTCATGCTACAGAAAGACATTTAGCCGTCCGGATGGCTTTTTACTACCAGTGGCCGGAACGGTAGCGGACCCGGAGAATAACAATGCAAAGAGAACACGCCCCATTTCGTGCAGAGACTGTTGGTAGTTTTTTACGCCCTGAATCCATTAAACAGGCTCGTTCAGAATTTGCGAACGGTACACTGGGCGCAGAAGAACTCAGAGAAATTGAAAATGCCGCCATCCTTGATGTGGTGGAGAAACAACGGGCAGCCGGTTTACAGGTCGTCACCGATGGTGAGTTTCGTCGTGCCTGGTGGCATTTTGACTTTTTTGAAGGGCTGGAAGGGGTAGAACCCTTTGAAGCCGCCCACGGTATTCAGTTCAACGGAGTAGAAACCAAAGCCCGGGGCGTCCGTGTGACCGGGAAACTGGGGTTCAAAGACCATCCGATGCTGGAAGATTTCCGTTATCTGCAGAGTATTGCCGGTGATGCCGTGGCTAAAATGACCATCCCCAGCCCGAGCGTGCTGCATTTCCGTGGTGGCCGGGAATATATCGACGAAACGGTCTACCCGGATCTGAATGACTATTTTGATGATCTGGCTGCCACATGGCGCGAGGCGATCCATGCCTTTTACCAGGCCGGATGCCGTTATCTGCAACTCGATGATACGGTCTGGGCCTATTTATGTTCCGAAGACCAGAAAGCGCAGGTCCGTGCCCGTGGTGATGACCCGGAAGCGCTGGCGGAAACGTACGCCAGAGTCCTGAACCAGGCGCTGATTGGTAAACCCTCTGATCTCACCGTCGGATTGCATGTCTGTCGCGGAAATTTCCGTTCGACCTGGATTTCTGAAGGGGGTTATGAGCCGGTGGCCGAAGTTTTGTTTGGCCAGGTGAATGTCGATGCCTTCTTCCTGGAATATGACAATGAGCGTTCAGGAGGGTTTGAACCGCTGCGTTTTATCCGCCCCGGACACCAGCAGGCGGTGCTCGGTCTGATCACCACCAAAAACGGCACCCCGGAAGATCCTGCACAGGTGAAAGCCCGTATTGCAGAAGCTGCGCAATTTCTCAGTATTGAACAACTCTGCCTCAGTCCGCAGTGCGGTTTTGCTTCCACCGAAGAAGGGAATAGCATCACTGAAGACGAGCAATGGCAGAAAATCCGCAGTGTGGTGGCGATTGCCGGAGAAGTCTGGTAGCCCCGGAAAGTCTCTGCCGGAAAGGCGCGGGTTCCGCGCCTTTTCTTTGCCTGTCATATGAAAAATGTATATATCCTTATGCTCAGTTCAAATAATAAACACATCATCCCCGCCTGCTTGCTGTAAAAACCGTTATATTCACTGCCTTTCTGAGTAAATATGGCATTTCCTACTGGTTTGGCGATCCGTTATTGCCTTTCATCGCTATAAAAGTTTTACTTATGACCGTTATCATCAAATCCTCTGGTGAAAAATAATAAACTGAATATTTCGCTGCTTTCAGTCCGGCGCCCGGCAGGGCGTCAGTATCAGGTGAAAAATTATTCGTGGATGGATGATAACCAAACCCAACTTCCTGCTTCTGTCAGCACATGATGTGCAGAGTGATTTATGACTAAACAATTAACGACTAAAGATATCCTTGCGCTGGGCTTTATGACTTTTGCCCTGTTTGTTGGCGCCGGCAATATAATCTTCCCGCCGATGGTAGGTGTTCAGGCCGGAGAACATGTCTGGACGGCTGCCGGTGGTTTCCTTATTACTGCCGTCGGACTACCGGTGCTGACGGTCATTGCCCTGGCTCGTGTGGGGGGCGGTATTGATGCCCTCAGCTCGCCTATCGGGAAAGTGGCGGGCCTGGTGCTGGCGACAGTCTGTTACCTCGCTGTCGGTCCACTGTTTGCGACACCGCGTACCGCGACTGTCTCTTTTGAAATCGGAATTGCGCCGCTGGCCGGTGACGGGGCAATGCCTTTATTCATTTACAGCCTGATCTATTTTGCGCTGGTCATTCTGATTTCTCTCTATCCGGGGAAACTGCTGGATACCGTAGGGCACTTTCTGGCGCCGCTGAAAATTGTGGCACTGGCTATCCTGGGTGTGGCGGCGATGCTCTGGCCGGCGGGCGGTGAAATCCCGGCAGTCGATGTCTATCAGACGGCAGCATTTTCGAACGGTTTTGTTAACGGTTACCTGACCATGGATACGCTTGGCGCACTGGTCTTCGGTATTGTTATCGTCAATGCGGCACGTTCACGCGGCATTGAAGAAGCCGGTCTGCTGACCCGCTATACCATGCTGGCAGGAATTATTGCCGGTATCGGCCTGACGCTGGTCTATCTGGCGCTGTTCCGTCTCGGGTCCGGCAGTGGTCACCTGGTGCCGGCTGGCGCTAACGGTGCGACTATCCTGCATGCGTATGTGCAACATACCTTCGGCGGGGCAGGCAGCCTGTTCCTGGGCGCCTTAATCTTTGTTGCCTGTATGGTCACTGCGGTCGGACTGACCTGTGCCTGTGCTGAGTTTTTTGCACAGCTACTGCCGCTTTCCTATCGTGCGCTGGTCTTTATTCTGGGCGGCTTTTCAATGCTGGTCTCTAACCTGGGACTGAGCCATCTGATCCAGTTATCTATTCCGGTACTGACCGCCATTTACCCGCCGTGCATTGTGCTGGTGGTACTGAGCTTCACTCTGCGCTGGTGGAACCGCAGCTCGCGGATTATTGCACCGGCAATGCTGGTCAGCCTGATTTTTGGTGCCATCGATGCGATTAAAGGCAGCGAATTTAAAGACTTGTTACCGGGATTCTGTCAGAATCTGCCGCTGGCCGATCAGGGACTGTCATGGCTGCCACCGACACTCGTCATCCTGGTGGTTTGTGTGGTCATTGACCGGATTAAAGGGAGTTATCCGGCAAAAGTACATCAGTAAACCGGAATACTGAAGTATAAACCACGGGCCTGCCCGTGGTTTTCTTTTTTACAGGTACAGGTCGTTATGCAAAAAACAAATACACTGCGTCGGGGGCTCAGCACCAGACATATCAGGTTTATGGCATTGGGTTCCGCTATCGGAACCGGGTTATTTTATGGCTCGGCGGATGCTATCCGTATGGCGGGACCGAGTGTTCTGCTGGCCTATATTATCGGTGGTGCTGTCGCCTATATTATTATGCGCGCACTGGGGGAGATGTCGGTAAATAATCCGAATGCCGGTTCCTTTTCCCGTTATGCCAGGGATTACCTTGGCCCGATGGCGGGGTATATTACGGGCTGGACTTACTGCTTTGAAATTCTGATCGTCGCCATCGCCGATGTCACCGCCTTCGGAGTGTATATGGGCGTGTGGTTCCCGGAGGTGCCTCACTGGATATGGGTACTCAGTGTGGTGCTGATCATCGGTGCCATCAATATGATGAGCGTAAAGGTGTTCGGTGAGCTTGAGTTCTGGTTCTCCTTCTTCAAAGTCGCCACCATTGTTCTGATGATCCTGGCAGGCCTGGGTATCATTATTTGGGGAATAGGTAACGGCGGTCATCCGACCGGTATCAGTAACCTGTGGAGCCATGGCGGTTTCTTTGCACACGGACTCACCGGAATGCTGCTGTCTTTACAGATGGTGATGTTTGCTTACGGCGGGATTGAGATTATCGGGATCACCGCCGGTGAAGCGGACAAACCGGAAAACACGATCCCCAAAGCTATCAACTCCGTTCCCTGGCGTATTCTGGTATTTTACGTCGGTACGCTGTTTGTCATTATGTCCATCTATCCGTGGGATCAGGTAGGGACCAATGGCAGTCCGTTTGTCCTGACCTTCCAGCACCTGGGAGTCGCCGCCGCCGCCGCGGTACTGAACTTTGTGGTGATCACCGCCTCGCTATCGGCGATTAACAGCGATATCTTCGGGGTCGGTCGTATGCTGCATGGCATGGCTGAACAGGGGGATGCGCCTAAGATGTTTACCGCGGTCTCTAAACGCGGTACCCCATGGCTGACGGTGGTGGTGATGATGGTCGCTCTGCTGATTGCCGTATTGCTGAACTACCTGATGCCGGAAAAAGTCTTCCTGGTCATTGCCTCGCTGGCAACCTTTGCCACGGTCTGGGTCTGGATCATGATTTTGCTGGCGCAGATTGGTTTCCGTAAGAAACTGGGCGCGGAAGGTCGCAGCCAGATCAAGTTCCCGTTACCGGGGGGCTCAGTGATGTCTGTTATCGGGATCCTGTTCCTGGTGTTTATTATAGCGCTGATTGGTTACTTCCCGGATACCCGGCTGTCACTTTATGCCGGAGCGATTTGGGTGGTATTACTGCTGTTAAGTTATCGTCTGTTTAAGAAGAAAAATAACGTCTCTTCACAAGGCTAATCAGCCCGCCGGACCGGGGTTTCCCGGTCCGGCCGTCAGTTAATGCGCTGAGGTCTCCCCGGCAGGGGGACGTGCTGTGGCAACCGCACCGGCTAACCCTCCTCCCAAAGCCCGCATATCACTTCCCGTCGGATGCTGAAATACCTGCAGACTGAACGCCGGAAGTGCGGCATAAATATAATCGAAAATATCACTCTGAATATTCTCGTATTCACCCCAGACGGTTGTATTAGTAAAGGCATAAATCTGAATCGGTAGCCCGCTGTCTGTCGGTGCCAGTTGGCGGACCATCAGGGTCATATCCTGACGGATCCGCGGATGATTACGCAGCCAGGTTTCCAGCCAGATCCGGAAGGTTCCCACATTTGTCAGGGCCCGGTAATTGAGGGCAGAGTCACTGCCTTCGGCATTTTTCTTATTCCACTCGGTGACTTCCTGGCGCTTTTGGTTCATATAGGGCACCAGAAAATGCGCCTGACTGAGCTGTTCAGCTTCCTGCTCTGAAAGAAAATGGATACTGGTCGCATCGATATTCAGGCTGCGCATGATCCGGCGGCCGCCGGACTCTGACATGCCACGCCAGTTCTTAAAGGAATCTGAAATCAGCGCATAGGCGGGGATGGTCACGATAGTGTTATCAAAGTTCTGAACCTTCACGGTGGTCAGGTTGATATCTATAACGGAACCGTTAGCACCGTACTTTGGCATATCCAGCCAGTCATTCAGCTTCAGCATATCATTGGCGGCAAGCTGGATCCCTGCAACCAGGCCGAGGATAGGATCTTTGAAGACCAGCATCAGGACTGCGGTCATTGCGCCCAGTCCGGTCAGTAACACTCCCGGAGATTTCCCGAGCAGCACGGAAATCATCAGAATGCTGATAAGGATAGCGGCGACCAGCTTAACACTTTGCAGAATGCCCCTCAGCGGGAGTTGCCGGGCCAGCATGCTGCGGGCAGTGACCGACTGCACCACATCCAGCAGTGAAAACCCGATCAGCAAGGTGAACAGGATCATCCAAAGCTGAACCGCCGTCATTAATGTGCTGAACAGCGCCGAGTTGCTGTCCAGGCAGCCCTGGATCAGCAGTTGAAATAAAATTCCCTGTAACAGCCAGGCGACACGGTGAAACAGCTTATGGCGCAGTAACGCCTTTGGCCACTGGTACGGGCTTGCTTCCGCACGTCGCTTGAACATCGGCAACATCAATTTATGCAGCAGAAGATGTATGACCAGTGAAATAAACACGATGGCGACCAGTACCGCGACGACCGACAATGCATTGGTGTAATGTGTCAGGCCCAGTGACTGCAGCCATTCGATGATTTGCTGTTGCATAAAGCTCCCTGCGTTAATGATCTCAACTATATTAGCTTAAGGCTTTCAGCAGGGGAGTGCGAATGACAAACAAAAATTGGGGCCGCTAATACAAATCTTTACCTACAGGCGGCCCTGACCTGCGATGCGGCCCAGGAGATAACGTCAGGCCATCCCTATCGGGTGATAGCCCTGCCACTGAGGCGGGGTAAGTTTCCCCTGCGTATCACCACCGGATACAGATATCTGCCATTAACGGACTCAGGCGGTAGGCAGTGATCAGGGATACAGTTTCGCCGGGCCCGGGGCACAGGAGTTCCCCTCAGAACACCATAAGCGTCGGCGGTGACAAATAGATTGCGTCTGAATTGTGCCGATCGGCAGCAAAGCGATAATAAGCGGCGGGCAAAACGGAGGTTATTACCGGCAGAGGCTGGCAGAGGATAAGGCAGGGGAGAGCAAAAAAATAACCCGCCGCAGCGGGTTATTTCAGCAAGGTAACTTACAGCTTGCCGGCGTTTGCGGTCAGGTATTTCGCAACACCTTCCGGAGACGCGCCCATACCTTCCTGGCCTTTTTCCCACTGTGCAGGGCAGACTTCGCCGTGCTCTTCGTGGAACTGCAGCGCATCAACCATACGCAGCATTTCGTCAACGTTACGGCCCAGTGGCAGATCGTTAACCACCTGGTGACGAACCACACCGTCTTTGTCGATCAGGAAAGAGCCACGCAGAGCAACGCCTGCATCCGGATGTTCGATGCCATACGCCTGCTGAATTTCACGTTTAATGTCAGCAACCATCGCATATTTCACCGGACCAATACCGCCATCATTGATAGGGGTGTTACGCCATGCGTTATGGACGAACTCGGAGTCGAAAGAAACACCAACGACTTCCACACCGCGTTTTTCAAACTCAGCATAACGCTTATCAAAAGCGATTAATTCTGAAGGACATACAAAAGTGAAGTCCATTGGCCAGAAAAACAGGACGGCAGGTTTACCTGCAATGTGTTTTTTAAAGTTGAAATTCTCAACAATTTCACCATTGCCCAGTACGGCTGCTGCCGTGAAGTCAGGGGCCTGACGGGTAACCAGTACCATAATCACTCCAATCGGTTAAGGGATTAACAACAACACACCACAGAAGCATGTCATTTTCTGTAGATTATCATCGTTTCATTTGCTGACAAGAGTATGACAGCCGAAACGTGCTTTTACAGCCTTTTTTCTGTTGCAAGTTGCATAAGGCGCGGATAAAAAACAGAAAATAACGCATCCAGTGCTGAATAATTCTCCACAAAATCCTGATAAGAATGACGTAACTGGTCGAGTTTCGGGCGACGGTTCGCCATGCCGTTCAGCACCAGCTCCAGCCGTTCCGGCTGACCGTATTTTTCCAGCCAGCGTTCCGGCCACATCAGTTGGTTGAGTTTGCGAAAAGAGTCAGGCGTATCAGGCAGAAACGGGCGGATTTGCCGTTCGGCCTGCCGGCAAAAGGTACTTAGCGGGGTTGCCGGACAGTAATGATCCCAATGGCGGGCCAGAAAATGGTCCCAGATGACATCCAGGGTTATCGGGGCGACACGGCGGGTCTCCTCCCGGAAGAGCAGGCGGGCAGCACGGACTTCCGGTAACGCATCGGTCAGGCTATCCAGCCGGCGATGCAGACGGATACCTTCAGCGGTGGCGCTATCCCATTGGGTGTCCGGATCACCGCGGACAAAGTCGGCCATCAGGTTCCCGAGCAGCGAGCTTTCGGCCAGTGTGGCCAGGTGCAGATGTGCAAGAAAATTCATAGGGTATTATAGGCCGAACTCCGACCTGACAGCCAGAGGTTCAGTAATCCCGGCTTTTCCGTTACACTATGCCGCCTGATTTTTTGCCCGGAATATTCCGCCATGCGCGTTGCTGATTTTAATTTTGAACTGCCTGAGTCACTGATTGCCCATTACCCGCGGGCAGAACGAAGCAGCTGCCGCCTGCTGTCCCTCGACGGCCCGACAGGCGAGCTCACCCACGGGGTGTTTACCGATGTGCTGGAAAAACTGCATGCCGGTGATTTACTGGTGTTCAACAACACCCGGGTGATCCCGGCCAGAGTCTTCGGACGCAAAGCCAGTGGCGGTAAGATAGAGATGCTGGTCGAGCGGGTGCTGGATGAGCACCGGGTGCTGGCCCATGTTCGTGCTTCAAAAGCGCCGAAGCCTGGCAGCGACTTGCTGTTAGGCGATGACGAAAGTGTGAAAGCCACCATGGTGGCCCGGCATGACACTTTATTCGAGATTGCTTTTGACGATGAACGTACCGTCCTGGAGATCCTGAATCAGGTCGGGCATATGCCCTTGCCGCCTTATATTGACCGCCCGGATGAAGAGTCTGATCGTGAACTCTACCAGACGGTCTACAGTGCCCGTCCCGGCGCCGTGGCAGCACCGACCGCTGGTCTGCATTTTGATGATGGTCTGCTGGAGGCTCTGCGCGCGAAAGGCGTTGAAATGGCGTTTGTCACCCTGCATGTGGGTGCCGGTACGTTCCAGCCGGTACGGGTGGACAGTATTGAAGACCACATAATGCACTCGGAATATGCCGAAGTCCCTCAGGACGTGGTGGATGCTGTGCTGGCCTGTAAAGCCCGTGGCAATAAAGTGGTCGCCGTCGGAACGACCTCTGTGCGTTCTCTGGAGAGCGCCGCGCAGGCCGCCGGAGAGAGCCTGATCGCGCCGTTTTTTGATGATACGCAGATATTTATTTATCCGGGATATCAATATCAGGTGATTGATGCTTTGATCACCAACTTCCACCTGCCTGAATCCACGCTTATCATGCTGGTCTCCGCGTTTGCCGGTTACCGGAATACGATGCAGGCATATCAGCAGGCGGTCGCAGAGCAATACCGTTTCTTTAGTTACGGTGATGCGATGTTTATTACTAAAAATCCTCAGGCGGCTGAACAGCAGGTCGGGGAATAAAATGGCTGGCGTTTTCCGTCCGGAAACCGCCGCTGCTCAGATGTTTAACTCTTAACATCAGACTGTTTCTCTGGTGGAGGTTGTGTGAAGTTTGAATTAATTACTACCGAAGGTCGTGCCCGTCGCGGTCGTTTAGTATTCGATCGCGGTGTGGTCGAAACCCCGGCATTTATGCCGGTGGGCACCTATGGTACGGTCAAAGGAATGACGCCGGAAGAAGTCAAAGACACCGGAGCGCAGATTATCCTGGGGAATACCTTCCATTTATGGTTGCGTCCTGGTCAGGAAATCATGAAGTTACATGGTGACTTACACGACTTCATGCAGTGGCAGGGGCCTATCCTGACCGACTCCGGCGGTTTCCAGGTCTTCAGCCTGGGGGATATCCGTAAGATCACCGAGGCCGGGGTACATTTCCGTAACCCGATTAACGGAGATGCCATTTTCCTGGATCCCGAAAAGTCGATGGAAATTCAGTACGATCTCGGGTCCGATATCGTGATGATTTTCGATGAGTGTACGCCTTATCCTGCCGACCACGATTATGCGAAGCGCTCCATGGAAATGTCGCTGCGCTGGGCAAAACGTAGCCGGGACCGCTTTGATTCTCTCGGGAATAAAAATGCATTGTTCGGTATTATCCAGGGCAGTGTTTACGAAGATTTACGAGATGTCTCTGTTAAAGGACTGGTAGAGATAGGATTTGATGGGTACGCTGTGGGCGGTCTGGCTGTCGGTGAGCCGAAAGAAGATATGCATCGCATCCTTGAGCATGTGTGTCCGCAGATCCCTGAAGACAAGCCTCGTTACCTGATGGGCGTCGGAAAACCCGAAGACCTGGTTGAAGGCGTACGTCGTGGTGTCGATATGTTCGATTGCGTGATGCCAACACGCAACGCCCGTAATGGTCATCTGTTCGTGACCGACGGGGTGGTGAAAATCCGTAATGCTAAGCATAAAGATGATACCTCACCACTGGATGCAGAGTGTGATTGTTACACTTGTCGCCATTACACCCGTGCATATTTGCATCATCTGGACCGTTGTAATGAAATTTTAGGTGCAAGGCTGAACACTATTCACAATTTGCGTTACTATCAGCGTTTGATGGCCGGTTTACGTCAGGCGATTGAAGACGGTAATTTAGAGCAATTTGTCACTGATTTTTATCAAAGGAAGGGGAAAGACGTCCCTGCCTTAAACGTTTGACTATAAATCCAATGAGGGAAATTTAATGAGTTTTTTCATTTCTGACGCTGTTGCCGCTACGGGTGCCCCGTCCCAGGGAAGTCCGTATTCTATGGTGATCATGCTGGTCGTATTTGGATTGATCTTTTACTTCATGATTCTGCGCCCGCAGCAGAAGCGTTCTAAAGAACACAAGAAGCTGATGGACTCAATCACCAAAGGCGATGAAGTGTTAACCAACGGCGGGTTAGTGGGCCGCATCAGCAAAGTGTCAGAGACCGGTTATGTGGTTATTGCTCTGAATGATACGACTGAAGTCGTGATCAAACGTGATTTCGTGGCTGCCGTCCTGCCGAAAGGCACAATGAAGGCGCTGTAATTTTTTCTTCCCTAAGGGAATTGCCGTGTTAAACCGTTATCCTTTGTGGAAGTACATCATGCTGATCGTGGTTCTCCTTCTCGGTCTGCTGTATGCACTTCCCAACCTGTATGGTGAGGATCCGGCCGTGCAAGTCACTGGCGCGCGGGGTGCCGCCGCCAGTGAGCAAACGTTGGATCAGATCCAGAATATTCTCCGGCAGGACCATATCCAGAGTAAATCCATTGCCCTGGAAAATGGTGCCATTCTTGCCCGCTTTAATAATACCGATATCCAGCTCCGTGCCCGTGAAGCCCTGGTGAGCGGGTTGGGTGACAACTATGTTGTGGCTCTAAACCTGGCACCGGCAACCCCGGCCTGGATGGCAATGGTATCAGCAGAACCGATGAAACTGGGCCTTGACCTGCGTGGTGGTGTTCACTTCCTGATGGAAGTGGATATGGACACAGCACTGGGTAAGCTGCAGGAACAAAACTCCGACAGCCTGCGTAGTGATTTACGTGCTCAGAACATCCCGTACACCACTATCGGTAAAGCGGCCAACTATGGTGTCACCATCAGTTTCGCGAATGCCGCTGATCGTGATAAAGCCATCAGCTACCTCACCCCGCGTCACAGTGATTTAGTCATTAACTCTGCAGGAAATAACTCCCTGACCGCAGTCATGACCGATGCCCGGATGAGCGAAGCCCGTGAATACGCAGTTCAGCAGAACATTAATATTTTGCGTAACCGTGTGAATCAGCTGGGTGTGGCAGAGCCACTGGTACAGCGTCAGGGAACTGACCGTATCGTTGTCGAATTACCGGGTATCCAGGATACTGCGCGCGCTAAAGAGATCCTGGGCGCGACAGCAACGCTGGAGTTCCGTCCGGTCAACACCTCCGTTGATCCTGCGGCGGCAGCTCAGGGCCGTGTGCCGGGAGATTCTGAAGTTAAGATGACCCGTGATGGTCAGCCTGTGGTGCTGTACAAGCGTGTGATCCTGACCGGTGACCATATTACCGATTCCACGTCCAGTATGGATGAGTATAACCAGCCTCAGGTTAACATTTCCCTCGACAGTGCCGGCGGAAATATGATGTCTGATTATACCAAGGACAATATCGGTAAACCGATGGCAACCCTGTTTGTGCAGTACAAAGACAGCGGTAAGAAAGATGCCAAAGGTCGTGCGATTCTGGAAAAAGAAGAAGAAGTTATCAACGTGGCAAATATTCAGTCACGTCTGGGTAACAGCTTCCGTATTACCGGTATCAGCAATCCGAACGAAGCCCGTCAGTTATCGTTACTGCTACGTGCAGGGGCACTGATTGCGCCGATTCAGATTGTTGAAGAACGCACTATCGGTCCGACCATGGGTCAACAGAACATTAATCAGGGTCTGCATGCCTGCCTGTGGGGACTGATTGCCTCTATCCTGTTTATGGTCCTGTACTATAAAAAGTTTGGTGTAATTGCAACGACAGCGTTGATTGCCAACCTGGTCCTGATTGTCGGGATAATGTCGCTGCTGCCGGGGGCAACCTTAACCATGCCGGGTATTGCGGGGATTGTGTTAACCCTTGCGGTCGCCGTCGATGCGAATGTGTTGATTAATGAACGCATAAAAGAAGAACTTCGTAATGGTCGCAGTGTGCAGCAGGCCATCCACGAAGGCTATCGCGGTGCGTTCTCCAGTATTGTAGATGCCAACGTTACGACGCTGATTACTGCAATCATCCTGTACGCCGTCGGTACCGGGTCCATTAAAGGATTTGCTATCACAACGGCCATCGGTGTTGCGACCTCCATGTTCACAGCAATTGTCGGGACACGTGCAGTCGTGAACCTGCTGTATGGCGGCAAACGTATCAACAAGCTGTCAATTTGAGGAGCGCGTAGTGGCACAGCAATATAGTGTTGAACAGTTAAATTATGGCCGTAAAGTCTATGACTTCATGCGCTGGGACTATCTGGCTTTCGCTATCTCCGGGATCCTGCTGATAGCGTCTATCGTCGTCATGGGTGTCCGCGGATTTAACTGGGGTCTGGATTTCACCGGCGGTACGGTGATTGAAATTACTCTGGAGAAACCCGGTGAGCTGGATATCATGCGTCAGGCATTACAACATGCCGGATTCATGGAGCCGGAAGTCCAGAACTTTGGCAGCAGCCGTGATGTGGTAGTTCGCTTATCCCCGAATGCCGGAAATGTCGGGCAGGAGCTGGGGGAGAAAGTCGTTTCTGTCATTAATCAGGCGACCAGCCAGACGGCGATAGTGAAACGCATCGAGTTTGTCGGACCGAGTGTCGGTAGTGATCTCGCCCAGTCAGGGGCGATGGCACTGCTTGTTGCGTTGATCTGTATCCTGGTGTATGTCGGTTTCCGCTTTGAGTGGCGACTGGCTCTGGGGGCGGTACTGGCGCTGGCGCACGATGTAGTGATTACGATGGGGGTTCTGTCGTTATTCCATATCGAAATTGATCTGACCATTATCGCCTCTCTGATGTCGGTTATCGGTTACTCTCTGAACGATAGCATCGTGGTTTCTGACCGTATTCGTGAGAACTTCCGTAAGATCCGCCGCGGAACACCGTATGACATCGTTAACGTTTCACTGACGCAGACTCTGAGCCGAACCATTATGACCTCAGCAACCACCCTGGTGGTAGTACTGATGTTGTTCCTGTTCGGTGGTGAATTACTGCGTGGTTTCTCGCTGACCATGTTAATCGGTATCACTATCGGTACAGTGTCATCTATCTATGTGGCATCTGCACTGGCACTGAAGCTGGGCATGAAGCGTGAACATATGCTGGTTCAGAAAGTTGAAAAAGAGGGTGCGGATCAGAAATCGTTGTTACCGTAATACGATTTCCCGTCATTACTCTGAAAAAGGCAGCCCGTTGCGGGCTGCCTTTTTTATTTCCCGTGACCGGTCCTGAATAGCGTTGACACGTTCCTGATCTTCTTGCGGAGAGCGTGACAGAGGAACGGTATTACCCGCTTCATGACAGTTGCCGGTAACTGCTGGCAGACCAGGCACAAACGTGGGTCATGTCAGAAGAACCCGTGGCAATTTATCATCATGAGAGACTACATCAGTCCCTTAAATACAAAACGCCTGATAAGGTTCATCAGGCGTTTTACCGTCAGAAAACGGTCAACCGATATCAGGACTCGTCTCCCCGTTAGCGGGGGCGCGTCACTGCGGCTGAAATTTCCGGCATAAACTGATGAACATTGACCACCAGCACCTGGTCACCTTTAAGCCTGACTTCCGGCAGAATAAAGCGGGCCTGTTCAGACGGTGCCAGCGGGACAGCCCGCTGCAACACCTGGCGTTTCAGAATAACCGGCACAGTGTTCCGGTACGCCTGCTTCGCAGAGACCACCGCCAGTTCGGCTGTGATGGTAAAAGGGGGCAGCGACCAGGTCTGCTGATTTTTGACCAGCAATACCGGTAAGCCCCCGGGGCTTAACGGTGCCAGCCGGGTCAGCACCTTACCTTGCGCGGTAATGAGAGACACCGGGCTGTCCGCCAGAGGCAGCAGCCAGGCACCGCGGGTGGACGCCGCATTGAGCTGCCGCTGATAAGTGACGGCCTCTGACTGGGCGGACAACCGGCTCAGATCCCGGTTTAGCTGACCGACACTGTCGGTCAGCCGTGCCGGGGGCTGTGACGAACTGCATCCCGCAAGTAATAATGAAACGGCAATGATGCTGAGACGGGTACTCTTCATGCGGATATTATGCCTGTGGAATACGCAGTGCCTGGCCCGGATAAATTTTGTCCGGGCTTGTCAGCATAGGCTTGTTCGCTTCAAAGATTTTGTTGTACTGGTTAGCATCTCCGTAAACCTGCTTAGAGATAGCACTCAGTGTGTCTCCGGATTTTACGGTATAGATTGTCGGGGTAGTTTCCGGGCTGCTGGTGCTGACCTGGTCATCCACATGGGTGATCCCGGCCACGTTACCGACAGCAACCAGGATTTTTTCTTTCAGTTCCTGGCTCAGGCCATCACCGGTCACGGTTGCTGTCCCGTCATTAACACTGACATTCACTTTATCGCTGTCAGGAATGCCCAGCTTTTTTAAATGATCCTGGATTTTGCTGCCATCATCGGCAGAGACGGAATCCCACAGTTTTTCACCCGCTTCTTTAACAAAACTAAATAAACCCATACTCATTGACTCCTGATTTTTTTGTGGATATTTACGATAAACACATTAAGCATAGTCGTAAACAGAGATAAAGAATAACGTGGTTGCGGCAAAATGAAAGTCACCGCACGTGAATACATTTAGTTAACGATGTCTTCGCGTTACACTAGACTGAATCATTACTTAAGCTTGGGAATAATTCGATGCATTGTCCGTTTTGCGCAGCCGTAGATACCAAGGTCATAGACTCCCGGCTGGTCAGTGAGGGGTCGTCGGTACGCCGTCGTCGTCAGTGTCTGGTCTGCCATGAGCGGTTTACCACGTTTGAGGTCGCGGAACTGGTGATGCCAAGAGTGGTAAAAAGTGACGATGTGCGTGAACCCTTTGACGAAGATAAACTGATGCGCGGCATGATGAAAGCACTGGAAAAGCGTCCGGTGAGTTCGGACGCGCTGGACAGTGCAGTTCACCGGATTAAAGCACATCTGCGGGCCACCGGAGAGAGAGAAGTCCCCAGTAAAATGCTGGGTAATCTGGTGATGGATGAGCTGAAAATGCTGGATAAAGTGGCTTATATTCGCTTTGCCTCTGTGTATCGCAGTTTCGAGGATATCCGCGAGTTCGGCGAAGAAATTGCCCGGTTACAGGATAAACGTGAATGACTGATCAGGTATTTATGGCCAGGGCGCTGGAACTTGCCAGACGGGGCCGCTTTACCACCGCACCGAACCCGAATGTCGGGTGTGTGATTGTCCGTGACGGGCAGATTGTCGGGGAAGGGTGGCATCAGCGGGCCGGGGAGCCCCATGCGGAAGTCCATGCCTTGCGTGCCGCCGGAGAGGCAGCGCGCGGCGGCACGGCTTATGTCACGCTGGAGCCATGCAGCCATTTTGGCCGGACCCCTCCCTGTTGTGATGCCTTAATTGCGGCCGGAGTCTCCCGTGTGGTTGCGGCGATGCAGGATCCGAATCCGGAAGTGGCGGGCCGGGGGCTGTATCGGCTGCGCCAGGCCGGGATTGAGGTCAGTCATGGTCTGATGCAACAGGAAGCGGAAGCCCTGAACCGTGGTTTTCTGAAGCGTATGCGTACCGGATTTCCGTGGGTGCAGTTGAAACTGGGGGCTTCGCTGGATGGCAGAACGGCCATGGCGAGCGGCGAAAGCCAGTGGATCACCTCCGATGCCGCCCGCAGGGATGTGCAGCAGTTCCGCGCACAGAGTCATGCCATTCTCAGCACGGCGAAAACGGTTATTGCGGATAATGCCGCGCTCACCGTGCGTGCCGGTTCACTGGACAGTCAGACGCTGGCGGCCATCGGCGGAGAAGCCTGTCTTCGCCAGCCCATCCGCGTAATAGCCGACCGTCAGCAGCAATTACAGCCAGCACAGTCGGTGTTTTCCGGGCCAGGCGAAACCTGGCTGATACGTTCCCGCCCCGACGGGGAATGGCCTGACACGGTGAAGCAGATAGTGGTGCCGGAACACAACGGCGGGTTTGATCTCGTCGCGCTGATGATGCAGTTAGGCCGCCAGCAGATCAACAGTGTCTGGACCGAAGCCGGGGCGACCCTGGCCGGTGCTCTGATACGTGCCGGGGTGGTGGATGAATTAATTGTTTACCTGGCGCCGAAGCTTCTCGGTAATGAAGCCCGCGGGCTCTGTGCCTTACCGGGGCTTACCCGGCTGGCCGAGGCCCCGGCATTTTGTTTTGAGGATGTTCGCCGTATCGGTGATGACTTACGGGTTATTTTACGCCCGGAATGAGAGTTTGCGCAAAAGCGAGAGCAGAGCGCGAAAGAGTATGCTAAAATTCGCCCCCCTTGCCGGGCGACCCGACTTTTACCTGAAAGGAAGTGTATGAAAATTATCGAAGCTGCTGTAGCAACGCCTGAAGCTAACGTTGCCATTGTCATTGCCCGTTTTAATAATTTTATCAATGACAGTCTGCTGGACGGTGCTATCGATGCGCTGAAACGTATTGGTCAGGTGAAAGATGAAAATATTACCGTCGTCTGGGTACCCGGAGCTTACGAATTACCTCTGGCTGCGCGCGCGCTGTGCAACACCGGCAAATATAACGCGGTGATCGCGCTTGGCACGGTGATCCGTGGCGGAACAGCGCACTTTGAATTTGTGGCCGGGGAAGCCAGTTCAGGGATTGCCAGCGTGGCAATGAACAGTGACATTCCTGTCGCCTTCGGAGTGTTAACGACCGAAAATATCGAGCAGGCTATTGAGCGTGCCGGTACTAAAGCGGGTAATAAAGGTGCCGAAGCGGCACTGACCGCACTTGAAATGATTAATGTATTAGAAGCTATTAACGCCTGATCTTAAGGGGAATTTTGTGAAACCTGCTGCTCGCCGCCGTGCCCGGGAGTGTGCCCTCCAGGCACTCTATTCCTGGCAGATATCCAATAATGACATTTCCGATGTGGAATACCAGTTTCTGGCGGAACAGGACGTCAAAGATGTTGATGTTAACTATTTCCGCGAAATACTGGCTGGTGTCGCGAACAACAGTGCCTATCTTGATGGTCTGATGCAGCCTTACCTGACCCGTCGTCTGGATGAACTGGGCCAGGTTGAAAAAGCCGCCTTACGTATTGCGCTGTACGAACTGAGCAAACGTGACGACGTGCCTTATAAAGTCGCTATCAATGAAGGCATTGAGCTGGCGAAGGTCTTTGGTGCCGAAGACAGCCATAAGTTTGTGAATGGCGTTCTGGATAAAGCAGCACCACAAATTCGTCCGAATCGTAAGTAATGATACTCAGGCCGGTTCTCCGGCCTTTTTTATATCAATAACGTACCTGCTGAGTGATCCCGCTTATGTCCTGTGGCGAATTTGAGCTCATTGCTCGTTATTTTAATCGTGTTACCAGCTCTCGTCGTGATGTTGTTAAAGGCATCGGAGACGATTGCGCTCTTCTTAATGTCCCTGAAAAAAAGACCCTGGCGATCAGTACCGATACGCTGGTGGAAGGGATACATTTCCTGCGTGATATCCATCCTTCAGACCTTGGTTACAAAGCCTTAGCGGTCAATCTCAGTGACCTTGCTGCCATGGGCGCAGATCCTGCCTGGCTGACACTGGCACTGACATTACCCTCTGTCGATGAAGAGTGGTTGCAGGCATTCAGTGACAGCCTGTTTGAACTTCTGAATTATTACGACATGCAATTGATTGGCGGGGATACCACCCGGGGCCCGCTCAGTATGACGCTCGGTATTCACGGGCTGATCCCGGAAGGACGGGCGCTGAAACGTAATGGTGCGAAACCCGGAGACTGGATCTTTGTGACCGGAACCCTGGGTGACAGTGCCGCAGGGCTGGCGCTGTTGCAGCATCATGTCCGTACCGACGACCCGGCCATCTATGAGGCATTGATCAAGCGTCACCTTCGTCCGGTACCGCGTATTCTTCAGGGGCAGGCGTTAAGAGATCTCGCCACGTCAGCGATTGATATTTCGGACGGCCTGCTGGCAGACTTAGGCCATATTCTGAAGAACAGCCGTGTCGGTGCCAGAATTAATATTGATACCTTGCCACTTTCTACAGCACTGAAAGAAGGGTTTGGTAAAGAGCAGGCACAGCGCTGGGCACTCAGTGGCGGCGAAGATTATGAGCTATGCTTCACCGTACCGGAGATCAATCGGGGTGCGCTGGCGGTGTCCCTTGACCACCTGGGGGTTCCCTATCACTGTATCGGCCAGATTGCGCCGGAGAGTGAAGGGCTGGTTCTGCTGGATCAGGGTAAACCTGCCACGATACATGTGAAAGGATACGATCATTTTGGCCGGAAATAGACAGCAAGTCATCTCACGTCTGCGACTGACTAATCCGTGGCACCTGCTTGCCGTAGGTTTCGGTAGCGGGCTTAGCCCGGTGATGCCGGGGACGGCCGGGTCGCTGGCGGCGATACCGTTCTGGTATTTTCTGATCCAGTTACCGCAGGAACTCTATTATCTGATTGTGTTGCTGGGGATCTGTCTGGGCGTTTATCTCTGCCACAGAACCGCAAAAGATATGGGTGTTCATGATCACGGCAGTATTGTCTGGGATGAATTTATCGGTATGTGGATAACGCTGGTGGCGATCCCGAATCACCACTGGCAATGGATTGCGATAGGGTTCGTTGTTTTCCGCGTTTTCGATATCTGGAAGCCCTGGCCAATCCGCTGGTTTGACCGCAATGTCCGGGGAGGTATGGGGATCATGGTTGATGATATTGTCGCCGGGGTGATCTCTGCGGCGTTAATCTTTGCGGTAGCGCACTACTTTCCTGCATTCATTCCTTTCTGAGTCTTGTCCCAATCAGAAACGGGTCAGATTCGGCAAACCCGTTGCCGAATCTGACTTTCTGCTTACAGCGCCTGCCAGCGTTCGATAGCCGCCAGAATTCCCTCTGCATCCAGCCCCAGGTCATGACGAACTTCATCCTGAGTGCCCTGTGAAATAAAGCGGTCAGGCAGCCCCAGGTTCAGTACCGGTGTCATGCGACGTGCTGCCATCAGAATTTCATTCACTCCGCTACCGGCACCCCCGCTAATAGCACCTTCTTCCAGCGTCACCAGCATGTCGTGGCTTTCTGCCAGTTGCAGCACCAGAGCTTCATCCATAGGCTTCACAAAGCGCATATCAGCCAGGGTAGCATTCAGTGATTCGGCCACGCTTTCGGCTTCAGGCAACAGCGTCCCGAAGTTCAGAATAGCGATTTTTTCTCCCTGACGTTTCACGAGGCCTTTACCCAGCGGTAGCTGTTGCAGCGGCTCACTTTCCAGCCCGCGACCATTACCCCGCGGATAGCGCACCGCACTTGGCCCCTGCTGATGGTGATAACCGGTATACAGCATGTTCCGGCATTCATTTTCGTCACTCGGGGTCATGATCACCAGGTCCGGAATACAGCGCAGGAAGGCAATATCGAAGGCGCCCTGGTGGGTCTGTCCGTCGGCACCGACAATACCTCCGCGGTCAATAGCAAACAACACCGGCAGTTTCTGAATAGCGACATCATGGATCAATTGATCGTAGGCACGTTGCAGAAAGGTCGAGTAAATCGCCACCACCGGTTTATAGCCGCCAATGGCCATGCCTGCGGCAAAGGTCACCGCATGTTGTTCGGCAATCGCGACATCAAAATATTGCTGCGGATATTCGCGGGAAAAACGGACCATCCCGGAGCCTTCACGCATCGCAGGGGTGATCCCCATCAGCTTATCGTCCTGTGCAGCCATTTCACACAGCCAGTCGCCGAAGATTTTGGAATAGGTGGGAATGCCGTCTTTGCTCTTAGGCAGCGCTCCGCTGGCCGGGTCAAACTTCGGTACCGCATGCCAGGCAATAGGATCCTGTTCTGCCGGTGCGTAGCCTTTCCCTTTACGGGTGATGATATGCAGAAATTGCGGGCCGCTCAGGTTACGCATATTGGTTAATGTACTGACCAGTGTCAGCACATCATGACCGTCGACCGGACCGATATAATTAAAGCCAAGCTCTTCGAATAATGTACCCGGGGAAACCATTCCTTTCAGGTGTTCTTCGGTACGTTTTACCAGCTCTTTGATTGGCGGCAGCCCGGTCAGAACGCGTTTGCCGCTTTCCCGCAACCGTGAATAGGTTTTTCCGGAGAGGATTTGGGCCACCCGGTTATTCAGCGCCCCGACATTCTCTGAAATCGACATATCGTTATCGTTCAGGATCACCAGCATGTCCGGCTTAATATCGCCGGCATGGTTCATGGCTTCAAAGGCCATACCTGCGGTAATGGCACCGTCACCTATCACACAGACGGTGCGGCGTCCTGCGGCTTCTTTTTCTGCCGCTACCGCCATGCCCAGTCCGGCACTGATCGAGGTTGATGAATGACCGACACTCAGTACGTCGTGTTCACTTTCATCGCGCCACGGAAACGGGTGCAGCCCGTTTTTCTGACGGATAGTGCCGATACGGTCACGACGGCCGGTCAGGATCTTGTGCGGATATGCCTGATGACCGACATCCCAGACCAGATGATCGAACGGTGTATTGTAAACATAGTGCAGAGCGACCGTCAGTTCGACGACCCCCAGTCCGGAGGCAAAATGGCCGCTGGACTGGCTGACACTGTCGAGCAGGTATTGACGCAGCTCACCACACAGGGCAGGGAGCTTCTCTTTTGGCAATAGACGTAATTCCTGCACTGTGCTTGCCAGCGCCAGTGTCGGGTATTGGGTGGTATCAAAACTCATCAGTGACTCATTATGGATGTTATTTATCACGTTCAATTATATAACCCGCCAGCGCCTGTAATGAGGCGGTATCGAAAGATTTTTCGGCGAGCTTATCCAATGCATCCATGGCTTCCTGGCAGAGCAGGCGGGCCTTTTCGCGGGCCCCTTCAAGGCCAAGCAGGGCCGGGTAGGTGCTTTTCCCGAGGGCGATATCGGCCCCCTGGCGTTTACCGATAACCTCGGTGTCGCCGACAACATCGAGGATGTCATCCTGAACCTGAAAAGCCAGCCCGATAGCACTGGCATAACGATCAAGTTCCGGCAGCAACGGCAGGGCTTTTTCGCCGGCACAACAGGCACCTATTCTGACTGCCGCACGAATTAATGCGCCGGTTTTATGGCGATGGATAGTCTCCAGTGCCTCCAGACCGACGGATTTTCCTTCCGCGGCTAAATCCAGCGCCTGTCCGCCACACATACCTGCAGCGCCACTGGCGGTGGCGAGTTCGGAGATCATGGCCAGCCGGGTTTCTGCCGTGACGTCCTGCATCGGATGAGTACTCAGGGCAGTGAAAGCCAGAGTCTGTAAGGCGTCACCGGCCAGAATGGCGGTATCTTCACCAAAAGCGATATGACAGGTCGGTTGCCCCCGTCGTAATGCATCATCATCCATCGCAGGCAGATCATCATGGATCAATGAGTAGGCATGAATACATTCAATGGCCGCGGCAGGGATATCCAGCACCGGGAGCGGAACCCCCAGCATATGACCGGTAGCATAGACCAGAAACGGCCGCATACGCTTGCCGCCTAACAATACGCCGTGCTCCATGGCATTCACCAGTGGAGAACTCTGAAAGGGCAGGTCATTAAGTAATCGGGTTAATGTGTTATCCACCCGCTGACGATAGGTGGCCAGTAATATCGACAAATCCATTAGTGACTGTCCGGGGTGAAGGCATTCAGGCCGGCATTTTCATCCGGTTTCAGTAAGATCTGCACCCGTTGCTCGGCTTTCTGTAATGTTTGCTGGCCGGTTTTGGCAAGCTTTACGCCTTTTTCAAATTCGTTCAGGGCTTCTTCTAATGGCAATTCCCCCCCTTCCAGACGACGGACAATGCTTTCCAGCTCCTGCAGCGCTTGTTCAAAGCTGACAGAAGGTTCGGTTTTTTTAGGCATAGTAGACACCGGCTCAACGATTTATATATTCAATTGTAATCACTTATGGTAGCTGACCACAAACGATTAGCAAAATGATCAATGTGACAGAGGTTGCAGAAGCAGAGTCGCAACAAAGATGATATACTCGCGCATCCTGGATGCGGGACATCTCCGAAGCTGTCCGCCATTCTCTGATTTTAACAGTTAAGTGTGTAAGTTATTAACACTTATTTTCCCTGAATAAGCCTGTGCCGCCATGAAGTTTATCATAAAACTGTTTCCGGAAATCACGATTAAAAGCCAGTCTGTACGACTGCGTTTTATTAAAATCCTTAACGGAAATATTCGCAATATCCTGAAAACCGTCGACGAAGAGATCAAAGTTGTTCGTCACTGGGACCACATTGTCGTCCGTTCAAAAAATGAAGCGCTGAAACCGGTAATTGCCGAAGAGTTGACGCGTATTCCCGGGATCCATCATATCCTGGCGGTGGAAGAACATACTTACACCGATATGCACGACATCTTTGAGCAGACCCTGGCATTAAACCGTGAAAGACTGGAAGGTAAAACCTTCTGTGTCCGTGCTAAACGCCGCGGGAAACATGAGTTCAGCTCACAGGATGTTGAGCGTTATGTTGGCGGCGGACTGAACCAGCACATTCCTTCCGCCTCTGTCCGGTTAACCCGTCCGGAAGTGACGGTTAACCTGGAAATCGACGATGACCGTCTGTTGCTGGTGACCGAACGGCATGAAGGTATTGGCGGCTTCCCTATCGGGACGCAGGAAGATGTTTTATCGCTAATCTCCGGTGGGTTCGATTCCGGTGTGTCCAGCTATATGCTGATGCGTCGCGGATGCCGGGTGCACTATTGTTTCTTCAATCTCGGGGGAGCTGCCCATGAGATTGGTGTGCGGCAGGTGGCTCATTACCTCTGGACCCGTTACGGTCGTTCGCACCGTGTCCGGTTTGTCGCCATCGACTTTGAACCTGTTGTGGGTGCCATCCTCGAAAATATCGATGACGGCCAGATGGGGGTTGTGCTTAAGCGCATGATGGTTCGTGCTGCCTCCATGGTGGCAGAGCGCTATGGCGTGCAGGCGCTGGTGACCGGTGAAGCACTCGGCCAGGTCTCCAGCCAGACGCTGACCAATCTGCGCTTAATTGATAATGCCAGTGACACACTGATCCTGCGCCCGCTGATCTCTCATGATAAAGAACATATCATTGATGTGGCGCGTAAGATCGGGACGGAAGATTTTGCCCGTACCATGCCGGAATACTGTGGTGTGATCTCCAAAAGTCCGACAGTGAAAGCGCTGAAGAGTAAGATCCTGGCCGAAGAAGAAAACTTCGATTTCGGTATCCTGGAAAAAGTGGTTGAAGAAGCCAGCAATCTGGATATTCGTGAGATTGCGGAGCAAGCGGCCCGCGATGTGGTTGAGATTGAAACGGTGGATGCGTTCGGTGAAAACGACAGTATCCTGGATATCCGGTCGGTCGATGAATACGAAGAGAATCCGTTACAGGCGGGGAATGTCGAGATCAAATCGCTGCCGTTTTATAAGCTCGGCAGCCAGTTTGCTGATCTTGACCAGAGCCGTACCTGGCTTCTGTATTGTGATCGGGGAGTGATGAGTCGTCTGCAGGCACTTTACCTGCATGAGCAGGGCTATACGAATGTGAAAGTGTATCGTCCGTAACGGCAGATAACTTCTGAAAGCCCGTGATAACTCACCTTATCACGGGCTTTTTTGTATCAGATTTCCTGGTAGTTATAGATCCCCGGGGCCAGAACCAGAGGTTCAGCCACTTCCCGGGCGGTGTCAGGGCCTGCCAGCAGATCAATCAGTTTCAGCCCAAAATCAAACGCGGTCCCCGGTCCCTGACTGGTCAGCAGGTTCACTCGTGGATCCCAGACGACCCGGCGTTCGACCCACTGTTTTGCCGGAATACTTTCGCGCAGGCCAGGGAAGCCGGTCATATTTCCGTCCGGGAAAAGCTCATGGGCTGCCAGCACCAGCGCCGGTGCTGCGCAAATGGCAGCGACAATCCGGTCGGTTGTCCGGTACTGACGGAGGGTTTCCAGCAACAGGACGCTTTCGCTGAAGGTTTCAGCCCCTTTCTGTCCCCCTGGCAGAACCAGTGCATCAAAAGGCTGATCCGCAACGGAGACCAGCGCGGTATCGCATTGTAATCTGACGCCACGGGAGCAGGTGATCAGCAGTTCACCATCGCTTTCTGTACTGGCTGTAGTGACGTGAATGCCTGCCCTGACCAGCAGGTCGATAACGGTAACCGCTTCGGTTTCTTCACTGCCATGCGCCAGACAAACCAGCACTGATTTTTGGGTGCCCATTGGCCGACTCCTTTATTTTTACTCTCTGATATAATTCGCGATTTGCGGGGGCCGCAAGACCATACCCGGCAGCCTTACGCAGCAGGTAGCCGGTAATATAGTCTGTTTCTGTTGTGCGCCCCGCGCGGATATCCTGCAGCATAGATGAATAGTTAGCAGCGCTGTTCTGCATGACATGGGTCACATTCTGCTCCAGTTGCCTGGCATCGGCATGCAGGCCCTCACGGTTCATTACTGCGGCTATCTCCTCACAGAGCGTGGTAATTTCACCGCCGTACTGCAGGAGTTCACCGTTAGTACAGTCGTATTTAATGCTGAGCGGATTGATCACACAATTGATGGCCAGCTTATTCCAGCAGGCGGGCAGGATATCGTTATGCCAGGCCACTTCCGGTAATGCCTCATGCAGCAGGTCAGCCAGCGGACTGAGATGGTTTTCATTGCTGGCCACAGGCCCGATATGCGTGACCCCATGGGCAACATGGATGACCCGTCCCTGTTGACGCCAGGCGGAATGCGTCGTAATCGCCCGCAGTACAGTCTGGGGCAGGGGAGGTAACTCATCAACCACCCCCATCCCGTTATGCATCAGTACGATAATGCAGCGGGAGGGCAATAAGGGCTGAATTTGCAGAACGGCGGACGAAATTTGTGCTGCTTTAAGCGTTACCAGTAGTAACTCGCAGTCCGCAAGCAATGCCTGGCGATTGGCCGGAAACCAGTGACGATGCATTTCTCCGTCAGGAGCGGTGATATGAACGTGGGTGCCGGAATGAGCATTGCGTAGCCATCCCTGAACCTCATGTCCCTGACGGTGTAAGGCTGACAGCCATAGTTGTCCCAGGGCTCCGCACCCCAGTACCGTAATTTTCATAATAACTCCGGATAGCCGGCGACAAAAATACCGGTTTTCGCTGCCGGGTCTGATGTTTTCAGGCTCAGGCATTTTTTTACCGCGTCGATCTGCGTATTATGCATGGCAACACCGAATCAGGAGAAGAGAATATGCCATCTTTCGATATTGTTTCTGAAGTTGAACTTCAGGAAGTGCGCAATGCGGTAGAAAATGCCAGCCGCGAATTATCTACCCGTTTTGATTTTCGTAACGTGGTTGCTGCGGTTGAATTAAACGAAAAAAATGAAACCATTAAGATCAGTTCGGAATCGGATTTTCAGGTGAAACAACTGGTGGATATTCTGCGTGAGAAATTATTAAAGCGCGGAATTGAAGGGGCAGCGCTGGAAGTGCCTGAAGAGATCGAACACAGCGGTAAAAACTGGTCTGTGGACGCGAAACTGAAAAAGGGCATCGAAACGGATGTCGCCAAAAAAATCGTAAAACTGATCAAAGACAGCAAGCTGAAAGTCCAGACGCAGATCCAGGGGGAGTCATTACGGGTGACCGGAAAATCCCGCGATGATCTTCAGGGTGCGATGGCACTGGTTCGCGGCGGCAATCTGGGCCAGCCTTTCCAGTTCAAAAACTTCCGTGACTAACTGGTTCCGGTAAAAAAAACGCGGCTCTCTCCGGGCCGCGTTTTTGTATGACAGGGGCTGATATTACGCCTGCTGAGGCTGATACTCTGCAATCAGCGTTTCCAGCGCTTCGCGGCTGGTGACTTTACTGTCAATTTTTACATAGATACTGTTTTCGTCCGGTACCATCATGACCGAGGAAACACCCTCGACGGCGGATAATTTCTGCTCAAGGCCGGGAGTATGGTGCAGCTGATCTGACACCAGTCGCAGGCTGCTGACATACGGTGGCTCTTTCATGGTCAGACTGACCAGCAGCCAGACCACGGCCAGCAGGGTTCCGGCCAGGAAAACGGTTTGCGCATCCATATGACCGAAGATCCAGCCGCCCAGGCTACCGCCAATAGCGACACCGATAAACTGGCTGGTGGAATAGACGCCCATCGCCGTTCCTTTATAGCCTGCCGGTGATTCTTTACTGATCAGTGAAGGCAGAATCGCTTCCATCAGATTAAAACCGATAAAGAACACCTGTACGCCGACCACCAGGGTCCAGAAGTGTGTGCCTGCTCCCCAAAGAATAATTTCTGCAATGACCAGCAGGGCGACACAACTGATAAATACCGCTTTCATCCTGCGTTTTACTTCGGCAATGATGACGAAAGGCATGACGACCACAAATGCAATCAGCATGGTGACAAAATAGACTTTCCAGTGCTGTGATGGCGGGAAACCTGCATTTTCGAACTGACCTGGCAGAGCCACAAAGCTCGACATGAGCAGGATATGTAAGCAAAGGATCCCGAAATTCAGCTTCAGTAACCGCGGGCTGGCCAGCACCTTTTTAAAGCTGCCTTTTACCATGCCGGACTCACGGTTCAGTACATGATCTTTGGCGGAAGGGACAATGGCCAGCGTAATAATAATGCCGAGGGTAGCCAGTATCGCAATCATCCAGAACAGGGCATGCAGACCCAGGATATGGGTAACCACCGGGCCTATCACCATGGCAATGGCAAAAGTGACCCCAAAGCTGATACCGATAAATGCCATCGCTTTGGTACGGTTCTGTTCACGGGTCAGGTCAGAAAGCAGCGCCATCACTGCCGCGGCAATGGCCCCGGAACCCTGTAAAGCGCGCCCGAGAATAATTCCCCAGATAGACTGCGTACAGGCGGCGATGACGCTACCCAGTACAAATAACAACAGCCCTCCGACGATTAAGGGTTTGCGGCCAATACGGTCAGACAGTAACCCGAACGGGATCTGGAATACGGCCTGAGCTAAACCATAGATGCCAATGGCTAAACCAATCAGCGCTTCGGAGGCCCCCTGCAGGGCCATACCATAGGTCGTTAATACGGGCAGCACCATAAACATACCCAGCATCCGTAGCGAAAAGACGGTGCCGAGTCCCCATGTTGCTCTCCGTTCCAGCGACGTCATTTTATTATCGTTCATCAAAACCTCTTTTTATTGACTGACGCTATAGTAAGGTGCACAACAAGCCCGGTAAAATAATACTTTACAAACAGAAGTAACAAAAAAAGAAAAGGCGCGTATGTCGCGCCTTTGTTGATCTGACAGGGGAGGGGAGTTACCAGACGTAAGTCAGCAGATCTTTTGATGTCGGGGTCATAAAATCGACGGACATCATCACGCTGAGAGCGGTAATGGCAACAATAGAGAAGACAAATAACTTCCTGGCCCAGAGGCGATCATCATTGGTACGCTTATAGCCGGAAAGGGCCATACCGAGCCACCAGAGACTCACCACCGCAGCAACCACCAGATACTTGTAGCCTGCATACCCGCCCAGAGAGAGCATCAGTGTTGCTATCATAAACGCCAGAATATAAATGGTAATATGATGTTTAGCGACCGGGATCCCTTTCACCACCGGTAATACCGGAATATTAGCGGCCTGGTAATCTTTAAACCGGTAAATGGCAATGGCATAGGAATGCGGCATTTGCCAGAGGCTAAAGATAGCCAGCAGGATAATGGCTCCGGCATCAAATTCATTCGATACGGCACAGTAACCGATAACAGGGGGGGCTGCCCCTGAAAGACTCCCGATTAACGTGCCGTACACCGAATGACGCTTCATATAGAGGCTGTAGATGCCGACGTAGACGATGAAGCCAATCACTGATAACCACATTGCCAGTGGATTGGCGCCAAAATACAACATCATAAAGCCAGCAATACCCAGAAGGGTCGCATACACCAGGCTGGTTTTCGCGGAAATGAGTCCTTTCACGAGAACCCTGTTCTTCGTTCTCTCCATTTTCCGGTCGATATCACGGTCGATCACGTTGTTAAAGACACAACCCGATGCCACCACTAATGATACGCCGACCATAGATGTGAGGAATAAGGTGTAATTAATACTGCCCTTGGAGGCCAGTAAAAACCCACCCACCACAGAAATTAGATTTCCGAAAATAATTCCTGGTTTTGTCACTTGCAGGTATTGCTTAATCATGACGTATAACTCTTAGTGGGGCATCATGTTGTAGTTAAGATTCCACATGATCCAGAGTGAGCCAACGACAACAATCAGAATAATGATTGCTGAGAAGACGATGGCCACCAGGTTCCAGCCCCCCTCTGACTTACGGTCCAGATGCAGGAAGCAGACAAGGTGAACGATCACCTGAACCACCGCACAGAGAACGACCACCACAAGCGTTGTGCTTTTTTCTGCACTGCCCTCCATTACCATCCAGAACGGGATCCCCGTCAGGATGACAGAAAGAATAAAGCCCGTAATGTAAGACTTCAGACTCCCGTGAGATGCACCATGCTCATTTACAGTATGACTCATTACATGGCCCCCATCAGATAGACAATGGTAAATACACAGATCCAAACCACATCCAGGAAGTGCCAGAACAGGCTCAGACACATGATACGGGTACGGTTAGCCGCATTCAGCCCACGGGTCGCGACCTGATACATCAGAACCAGCATCCAGATCAGGCCACAGGTCACGTGCAGACCATGCGTGCCGACCAGCGTGAAGAAAGCGGACAGGAAACCACTGCGTTGCGGCCCCCAGCCTTCGGCAATCAGATGGTGGAACTCATTGATCTCCATACCGATAAAGCCAAGGCCGAGCAGGAAAGTCAGCACCAGCCAGCCGACTACGGCATTTTTGCTGTTTCTGTTCATGGCGATGACAGAGAAGCCGTAGGTTATTGAGCTGAACAACAATAGTGCTGTTTCACCCAGAACATAAGGCAGTTCGAAGAAATTCTTACCTGAAGGCCCCCCGGCGGTGTTATGCACCATCACCGCATAGGTAGCAAACAGTGTTGCAAAGATAATGCAGTCACTCATCAGGTAGATCCAGAAGCCAAAGACTTTATTGGCTCCTGCATCGTGATGCCCATGCGCTGCATGGGCGTCGTGCTGTTTAGACAGAGTTGGAGAAGACATTATTTCACACCTGCTTTGCTGAGTTCTTCAAAGTGTTTGCGTTCAGTCCGTTCGACCTCTTCGGCAGAGACATAGTAATCCACATCTTCATCGAAGCTTTTAGCAATCCACAGCGCGATAATGGCAACAAAGGAAATTCCCGCCAGCCACCAAATCCACCAGATCATGGCAAAACCGAAAATGGTGGCAAACAGCGCGATAATGGCCGGAACGCCGCTATTTTTCGGCATATGAATCGCTTCATAATGCGCGGGCTGCTGGTACGCCTCACCGCGTTCCTTCATTTCCCAGAAAGCATCACGTTCATGAATTTCAGGGATCACGGCAAAGTTATAAACCGGAGGAGGGGAGGAGATAGACCACTCCAGTGTACGGGCACCCCACGGGTCACCGGTCAGATCACGGTTTTGGTCGCGGTCACGGACAGACACCCAGAACATAATGAGCTGACACAGAATACCCAGCGCGATAATCCCGGCACCACAGGCGGCCACCACCAGCAGCGGATGGAATTGCGGGTCGATGTTCTGACTCAGACGACGGGTCATTCCCATGAAGCCTAACGCATACAGCGGCATAAAGGCGACGAAGAAACCGATGATCCAGCACCAGAAAGAACGTTTACCCCAGGTTTCATTCAGCGTGAAGCCGAACGCTTTCGGGAACCAGTAAGTGACACCCGCCATACAACCGAAGACCACACCACCGATAATCACGTTGTGGAAGTGAGCAATCAGGAACAGGCTGTTATGCAGGACAAAGTCAGCACCCGGCACGGCCAGAAGCACCCCGGTCATTCCGCCCACAGAGAAGGTGATAATAAAACCTACGGTCCAGAGCATCGGCGCGGTCATCTGAACGCGACCCTGATACATGGTGAACAGCCAGTTGAAGATTTTTACCCCGGTCGGGATAGCGATAATCATGGTCATAATACCGAAGAAGGCGTTGACGTTCGCTCCGGCACCCATGGTAAAGAAGTGGTGGAGCCAGACAACAAACGACAGTACGGTAATTGCCACGGTTGCCCACACCATTGAGGTGTAGCCGAACATCCGCTTTTTGGAGAAGGTCGCTGTGACTTCAGAGAAGACCCCGAAGACCGGCAGCACCAGAATATACACTTCCGGATGTCCCCAGACCCAGATCAGGTTGACGTACATCATCATGTTGCCGCCCATTTCATTAGTAAAGAAATGGAAGCCCAGATAACGGTCAAGCGTCAGCAGTGCCAGAGTCACCGTCAGTACCGGGAACGCAGCAATAATCAGTACGTTGGTACAGAGCGATGCCCAGGTAAAGATCGGCATTTTGAACATCGTCATGCCAGGTGCACGCATCTTCAGAATAGTCACGAAGAAGTTGATCCCTGTCAGCGTCGTCCCGATACCGGATAATTGCAGACTCCAGATCCAGTAGTCGACCCCGACCCCGGGACTGTATTCGCTCCCGGAAAGCGGCGGATAGGCCAGCCAGCCAGTCTGTGCAAATTCCCCGACCCCGAGAGACAGGTTCACCAGAATCACACCGATTGCGGTAAACCAGAAGCTGAGGTTATTGAGGAACGGAAAGGCGACATCACGCGCACCAATTTGCAGAGGCACGGCAATGTTCATCAGTCCGACGACAAAAGGCATCGCCACGAAGAAGATCATAATCACACCGTGAGCGGTGAAGATCTGATCGTAGTGATGAGGGGGCAGGAAGCCTGCCTCACCTGCTGAAGCCAGTACCTGCTGGCTACGCATCATGATAGCATCGGCGAAACCACGCAACAGCATGACGAACGCCAGGATAATGTACATGATACCGAGCTTTTTATGGTCGATGGAGGTGATCCATTCCGACCACAGATACTGCCACTTACCGAAGTAAGTGATAGCCGCCAGGATAGCGATACCCACAATAATAATAGCTGAACAGGTCACCATAACGATAGGTACGTCAAATGGGATCGCCGCTAAACTTAATTTTCCTAACATGGTTTATTCCCCTGCTCCGGCGGTAGCCTGATGGCTCATATCCATGCCTTCGTGCTGAGACATGGTCATATTCCCGTCATGTGCCATGAACTTATCGACAACTTCGTTGAACAGTTGCGGATTAGCGGTAGAGAAGTACTCCACGGGATTATTCTCACTCGGTGCTGCCAGTTGGTTGAATTGATCCATGGTGGTCAGTGTATTTGACGACGCCTTCACTTTATCTACCCACTGCAGGAAGTCTGCGTTATCTTTGGTCGCAATGGCTTTGAACTTCATACCAGAGAAACCGCGACCGCTGAAGTTCGACGAAATACCATCAAAAATTCCCGGCTGATTGGCAATCAGGTGCAGTTTGGTCTGCATTCCCGCCATCGCATAGATCTGGCTGCCAAGAGTAGGAATAAAGAAGGAGTTCATGACGGAGTTCGAGGTAATTCTGAAACTGACCGGCGTATTGACCGGGAAGGCAATCTGGTTGACGGTTGCTATCCCTTGTTCCGGATAGATAAACAACCATTTCCAGTCGAGGGCAATGACGTCAATCTGTACAGGTTTTACATCTGAAGCAATAGGTTTTGCGGGCTCAAGTGCGTGGGTTGATTTCCATGTCAACACACCCAGGAAGAGAATGATAAGGATAGGCACTATCCACACCACAGCTTCTACTTTATTTGAGTGTGACCAGTTAGGTGAATATTTAGCGTTCGTATTCGACGCCCGATATTTCCAGGCAAACACGATAGCCATAAAGATCACAGGGATCACCACCACTAACATCAAGCCGAAGGCTGTCATAATCAGTGAACGTTGCTCCATTGCAATCTGACCTTTGGGATTTAATAAGGCACTATCACAACCACTGAGTAACACTGCGCCGGTGATAAGTGACAAAATCCCCAAACTTTTACTGTATTTCCTGAGTCTCATTTAACGACCTCAATGACAAAGGGCTTATTGTCGTTTAAGTGTGGTGGCATTTTACGGTAAGGTTTCTTTACTGTAAACTAAATTGAGGTTTTGTCATGAAGATGTATCCTTTCCTTTAGATAAATTTAACAAAAGTGGGCTTTGGTTAAAAAACTAAGATACGTCAGTCAGTTAGTCAGTACTCTATCCGGCAGGTCTGCACTCCCCGCGACTATTCCTTAATCGCTATAATGCTCCCCGTTCTTTACAAAAAATCAGCATTTAACCTTTTGTTAACAATTTTACCGATAATAACCGCAACCGGCTGGCTGTCATTGGGGCAGTTGTTAACAGAGGTGAAGCGGGTGAAGTAAAATAACGTTTCACCCTGCTTCAGGTGACGCAGTTAACGTCACTTTTTGATCTGCCGGAAATCGAGTGTCACGCCGAACAATACGGCGAGGCAGAGAATGGCCATTCCTGTTTCAAAAACAGGCGCATCCTGAAATCCGGCGGGTAACCAATGTAACGCTGACAGAATAAGTGTAGACAGCCAGGCCAAAAGTACCAGACAACCGGCGAGAAACACCCGGAAAGCCAGACGATAGGCGGCAGGAAAGGCGGTTCGCCGAGGAAAAGAGGTTTGCTGAGTCAGTCCGTTGAGGCTGTGACGGCTAATCAGCAACAACAACAACCCGGGAACACCGGCGAAGACGGTGAAGGCATAGAACAGCGGCCATCCCCAAAGTTCGACCAGCCAGCCAGCGGCCGGCCCCACATAGACCCGGCCCACCGCTGAGAGTGCAGACAGTAATGCGAACTGTGTGGCTGAAAATGATGCGTTACACAAGGCCATCAGCAGAGCGACGAATGCAGCAGTGCCCATCCCCCCGCACAGATTTTCGATAAAGACGGCGCTGGCCATACTCCACAGGTGTGCCGGAGTGATACTCAGTAACCAGTAAGCCAGATTGGACACCGTCTGAAAGATACCAAACCACATCAGTGCGCGGAACAGGGTTAGCCGTTGCATCAGAACCCCGCCATACAGGGCACCGATGATGGTTGCCAGTAACCCGAACGTTTTATTCACCAGCCCGACATCGCCGGCATTGAAGCCCAGGCCACGGATCAGGAAGGTGGTACTCAGCGCGCCCGCAAAAGCATCACCGAGTTTATACAGGATAATCAGAGTGATCATCAGCCAGGCATTATTACGGCCGAAGAAGTCAAGCAGGGGGGCGACCACGGCTTCACGAAGGGTCAGCGGACGGACGGCGGTTATTTCCGGCTCTTTTGCTATCAGGGTTCCGAGGATCCCGGGCAGCATCAGCAGAGCCATCAGCCAGTAGGTGGCATGCCAGCCAAGGAAACGATCCGCCAGCCAGAGGGCCAGCCCCCCGGATACCAGCATGGCGAGCCGGTAACCGAGTACGGTAATTGCCGCACCGCTCCCGCGTTGCTCTGCCGGCAGCACATCCGTTTTCCAGGCATCAAACACGATATCCTGTGAGGCCGAACAAAAGGCGACCAGCACGGCCAGCAATGCCAGTAAGGTCAGATGACCGGACGGCTGAACAAAGCCCATGGCAGCGATGGTTATCAATAGGGCACATTGCGCGATTAATAACCATCCCCGGCGACGGCTCAGTACCGGCGGAGAATAACGGTCCAGGAAGGGGGACCAGAGAAACTTAAAGACGTAGGCCTGTCCGACCAGAGAGAAAATACCGATAGTTTTCAGGTCGATATTTTCAACGGTCATCCAGGCCTGAAGTGTACCGGACGTTAATGCCAGCGGTAAGCCTGACGAAAACCCCAGTAATAGCAGAACAGTAAAGTTACGCTGGCTGAAAATTTTTAAATAGTCTGAACGCATGACACCCTGCTGCATGATGAAAATTCATGCAGCAATCATATCATTCAGCGGGCGTTTTGTTTAATGAAGTCATTGATGCTGGTGTCCTGAGCCATATCAGAAATGACATCGCTCATCGCAGTATTCACGGCATTGGTAATCTTCTCGTTAGTCGCATTGAAGGCTCCTTCAACACTATAAGTCTGACGATAGGTTTTGACCTGACGGTTACCATTCTTCGCCGTTGCGATAATAGAAATATCCGCATTGGTGGTAATGCTGTAACGCAGATTCCCCTGGGTGACGTTGGCATAGAGTTTGTTGACAATAATCTGCAGGTCAACGGCACCGTTAGGGCCAATCATATAACCGCGCGCGGTCATCTGTTTTTCCAGCACTTCCTGCAACAGGTAACGCAAATCACGTGACGGCGTCAGGGTAACCAGCTGGTTATCACGATTGACCTGGGCCAGCGCCTGGCTGGTACGTTGGTCAGCACCGTTTACGCTAATCGTGACACCCATCAGGCTGGGATCCTGCTGAGGCAATGTCATTTTAGGGGTGACATCAAGTGTGTTACTGCTGGTAGCGCAGCCAGCGAGGGCAAACGCCGCCAGCAGAGGGAAGATTACGCGTTTTAACATACAAATTTTCTCATCACATGATAAAAACAATATAGCCCGCAACAAAGTGTGCCGGCAGAACCTGAGGCAGCATACCCGGGAATGCTGTCAGAAGAATCTGTAAAAGCCTCTGGATTTCAGCGAATAACTCATCCATAGTCCGCGGATGTCACCGCACTATCATGCTTAATCGTCTATTAAATAGCACGTAATTTTTTGCAGACAGGTGCCGTGTTCCTGAAAAACAAACTAATATTGATAATGAAGGGCAGCGTGCTCGCAAGCCAGGAGTAACAGAGATGATTCGGGGATTAATAGAAGAAAAGTTACGCAACGAATTTCAGCCTGTCCATCTTGATGTTCAGGATGAGAGCTATCGTCACAACGTGCCTGCCGGTTCAGAAAGCCACTTTAAAGTGGTGATAGTCACTGACCGCTTTGCGGGGCAGCGTTTTCTGGCCCGGCATCGCGCAATCTACAGTGTGTTATCTGAAGAGCTTGCGGGCCCGGTTCATGCCCTTGCGCTCCATACCTATACGACGACTGAATGGCAGGGCTTGCAGGATACGGTTCCCGCATCTCCTGACTGCCGCGGAGCCGGGTTACAGGCATAACCCGTCACGCGATCCACTCCCGGTAACGGCCATCCGGCCGTTTTTTTTATGAAAAATAACCAGCATGGATCAAAAATCAGCGTCAGTGCTCTGATCCACTGCATGTGGCACCTCGACTCATTCAGCCGATGCCGCTATAATGCTGCGTCTATTTTTCCGGAATGTCTTCGGGACGCTTCTGGTAACAGGGAACGGAGTATTCTTCACGGAAGCCGTCCCGGTTGTTGGATAGTGCGTATTCATTAATGCGTGATGTCTGAAGTTGACCGAGCACGTGATTTTTTGAGGTAACAAGATGCAAGTTTCAGTTGAAACCACACAGGGCCTGGGCCGTCGCATTACCATCACAGTTGCTGCTGACAGCATTGAGACTGCGGTGAAGAAAGAACTGATTGATGTAGCTAAGAAAGTCCGCATCGATGGTTTCCGTAAAGGCAAAGTGCCTGCCAACATCATCGAACAACGTTACGGTGCTTCCGTGCGTCAGGACGTGCTGGGCGAACTGATGTCCCGCAACTTTATTGATGCGATCATCAAAGAAAAAATTAACCCGGCGGGCGCTCCTAAGTATGTCCCTGGTGAGTACAAAGCCGGTGAAGATTTCACCTACGCGGTAGAGTTTGAAGTTTACCCGGAAATCGAACTGCAAGGTCTGGACGCTATCGAGGTTGAAAAACCACAGGTAGAAGTGAAAGACGAAGATGTCGATACCATGCTGGATACTCTGCGTAAACAGCAGGCTGACTGGAAAGAAACCAGCGAAGCCGCCACTGCTGAAGACCGTGTCACTATCGACTTCACAGGGTCTGTTGACGGTGAAGAGTTTGAAGGCGGAAAATCATCTGACTTCGTACTGGCAATGGGACAGGGTCGCATGATCCCTGGTTTCGAAGATGGCCTGGTGGGTCACAAAGCCGGTGAAGAATTCACCATCGACGTTCAGTTCCCGGAAGATTACCACGCCGAGAACCTGAAAGGTAAAGAAGCGAAGTTTGCGATTGTTCTGAAAAAAGTAGAACAGCGTGAACTGCCTGAATTCACCGAAGAGTTCGTGAAACGTTTCGGTGTGGCTGACGGATCGGTTGCCGGTCTGCGTACCGAAGTTCGTAAGAACATGGAACGTGAACTGAAAAATGCTGTACGTAACAACATCAAAACCCAGACTATCGATGGCCTGATCAAAGCCAATGATATCGATGTTCCGGCTGCGCTGATCGACAGCGAAATTGATGTTCTGCGTCGTCAGGCGGCACAGCGTTTTGGTGGTAACGAAGCTCAGGCGCTGGAATTACCACGTGAACTGTTCGAAGAGCAGGCTAAACGTCGCGTTGTTGTCGGTTTACTGCTGGGTGAAGTTATCCGCACCAGCGAACTGAAAGCTGACGAAGACCGCGTTAAAGGTCTGATCGAAGAAATGGCTTCTGCGTATGAAGATCCACAGGAAGTGATCGAATTCTACGGCAAAAACAAAGAGCTGATGGAAAACATGCGTAATGTCGCTCTGGAAGAGCAAGCGGTAGATGTTCTGCTTGAAAAAGCAAAAGTTACCGAAAAAGCGGCCAGCTTCCAGGACCTGATGAACCAGGCTCAGACAGCATAAGCGATGTCTGAAGTGTACTGAAATGAAGCCCGTGAACCTGATGGTCACGGGCTTTTTTACTTATACCGCGACCTTCCGGCGGGCAGGCATACTTTTTCTTTATATTTCCACAATTTACTGGCAGATTATCCGGCAAACTCATGCATAATCTTCGCGAATCCTCAAAAGATTGTTATGCTTGAATTACTGGCAGTTATCCCCACATATGAGGGAGTGTGAAAAGAAACTGGCTGATTAACCGTCCTGACGTTGTCGGAGGGAGGCAGGTTTCGTGGGAATCGTAGCTTTCCTAACGTAAAATCGGTACAGAGTGTTACCAACGAACTTTATTCAGGAGACGGTTATGTCATACAGTGGCGAACGTGAAATGACAGCATCACAGATGGCTCTGGTGCCAATGGTGGTTGAGCAGACCTCGCGCGGTGAGCGTTCATACGACATTTTTTCCCGCTTACTTAAAGAGCGAGTGATTTTCCTGACTGGTCAGGTTGAAGACCACATGGCTAACCTGATTGTGGCTCAGATGCTTTTTCTGGAAGCTGAAAACCCTGAGAAAGATATCTACCTGTACATTAACTCACCAGGTGGCGTAATTACCGCCGGGATGTCAATTTATGACACCATGCAGTTTATCAAGCCTGATGTGAGCACCATTTGTATGGGGCAGGCGTGTTCAATGGGGGCATTCCTGTTGACGGCGGGCGCAGAAGGTAAACGTTTCTGCCTGCCGAATTCACGTGTCATGATCCACCAGCCGTTGGGTGGATTCCAGGGACAGGCATCGGACATCGAAATCCATGCCCGTGAAATCCTGAAGGTGAAACAGCGCATGAATGAATTGATGGCCAAACATACCGGCAAACCGCTGGAACAGATCATTGAGGATACCGAGCGTGACCGTTTCCTCTCAGCATCAGAAGCGGTAGAGTATGGTCTGGTCGACTCAATTCTGACGCAACGTAAATAAAACTTTTTGCTACACTGCACTCAATGTCAGACGTGCAGTCTGAAGTAGCAGAGAGTGTATTGCCGGGTATCGCCCGCCAGACCCCGGGTCACAGGCGGGCAGCCGAAACTATAAAGAGGTTAACTGATGACAGAGAAGCGCAAAGACGGTTCAGGTAAGTTGCTGTACTGCTCTTTTTGCGGCAAGAGCCAGCATGAAGTGCGTAAACTGATTGCCGGACCGTCAGTGTATATCTGTGATGAATGCGTCGATTTATGCAACGACATTATCCGAGAGGAAATTAAAGAAGTTGCACCGCATCGTGAACGTAGCGCCCTGCCTACGCCACGTGAAATACGTGTTCATCTGGATGATTACGTGATTGGCCAGGAAAAAGCCAAGAAAGTTCTGTCAGTAGCGGTGTACAACCACTACAAGCGTCTGCGCAATGGGGATACCAGCAACGGCGTTGAACTGGGTAAAAGTAACATTTTGCTGATTGGCCCGACCGGTAGCGGTAAAACCTTACTGGCTGAAACCCTGGCGCGTTTACTGGATGTACCTTTCACGATGGCAGATGCCACCACCCTGACCGAAGCAGGTTATGTGGGTGAGGATGTGGAAAACATCATCCAGAAACTGCTGCAAAAATGTGATTATGATGTGCAGAAAGCACAGCGCGGTATCGTCTATATTGACGAAATTGACAAAATTTCCCGTAAATCGGATAACCCGTCAATCACCCGCGATGTTTCCGGTGAGGGCGTTCAGCAAGCCTTACTGAAACTGATTGAAGGTACGGTGGCTGCCGTTCCGCCTCAGGGTGGACGTAAACATCCGCAACAGGAATTTTTACAGGTCGATACCTCTAAAATTCTGTTTATCTGCGGTGGTGCTTTTGCCGGACTGGATAAAGTCATTGCTCAGCGTGTCGAAACCGGCTCAGGAATTGGTTTTGGTGCCACGGTGAAAGATAAGTCTCAGAAAGCGACTGAAGGTGAATTACTGTCTCAGGTTGAACCTGAAGACTTAATTAAATTTGGTCTGATCCCTGAGTTTATCGGTCGTCTGCCGGTGGTGGCTACGCTGAACGAACTGAGTGAAGAAGCGCTGATCCAGATCCTGCGTGAGCCTAAAAATGCCCTGACCAAGCAGTATCAGGCATTATTCGGCCTCGAAGGTGCAGAGCTTGAGTTCCGCGATGAAGCACTGACGGCGATTGCCAAAAAAGCGATGGCCCGTAAAACCGGTGCCCGTGGTCTGCGTTCAATCGTGGAAGCCGCTTTACTGGATACCATGTACGATTTACCGTCTATGGAAGGGATTGAAAAAGTCGTCATTGATGATTCTGTCATTGAAGGCAAATCCGAACCTATGCTGATCTACAGCACGCAGGAAGTACAGGCTTCCGGCGAATAATTCAGCAATTTCTGCACTCCGGTAACCAATGAAAGGGGAAAATTGCTTCCCCTTTCATTTTTCTCGCATTTATGACATTGAATGTCGTGTCAACATCCCCATATACTCAATTATCTTTGGGCCTTAAGCACCCTGGTCAGACAAATAGGGTGGCAGCCTGTTACCTGGCGGAAATTAACTAAGAGAGAGCTCTATGACTTCTGAGCGTTCCGAACGCATTGAAATCCCCGTATTGCCATTACGCGATGTGGTGGTTTATCCGCACATGGTTATTCCGTTGTTTGTTGGGCGCGAGAAATCGATACGCTGTCTGGAAGCAGCGATGGACAACGATAAAAAGATCCTGCTGGTGGCTCAGAAAGAAGCATCAACAGATGAACCCGCCGTCGGTGATCTTTTTTCAGTCGGTACTGTTGCTTCTGTCCTGCAAATGCTGAAACTTCCTGATGGTACGGTCAAAGTACTGGTTGAAGGGTTACAGCGTGCACATATCGAAACCCTCGCCGATGACGGTGACCATTTTGTAGCCCGTGCAGACTTTCTGGCGTCTGCAGAGATTGAAGAACGTGAACAGGAAGTTCTGGTCCGTACCGCAGTCAATCAGTTTGAAGGCTACATAAAACTGAACAAAAAAATCCCTCCGGAAGTGCTGACATCGCTTAATAATATCGATGATGCGGCGCGTCTGGCGGATACGATTGCTGCGCATATGCCGCTGAAGCTGGCGGATAAACAGTCTGTGCTTGAGATGACTGACATCACTGAGCGCCTCGAATACCTGATGGCGATGATGGAGTCTGAAATTGACCTGCTGCAGGTTGAAAAACGCATCCGTAACCGCGTCAAGAAGCAGATGGAAAAAAGCCAGCGCGAGTACTATCTGAATGAGCAAATGAAAGCGATTCAGAAAGAACTCGGCGAGATGGACGACGCACCCGACGAATTTGAAGCGCTGCAACGTAAAATTGATGCTGCCAGAATGCCGAAAGAGGCAAAAGAAAAAACGGAAGCTGAGCTGCAGAAACTGAAAATGATGTCACCGATGTCTGCAGAAGCGACAGTGGTGCGTGGTTATATTGACTGGATGGTTCAGGTTCCCTGGACGGGCCGAAGCAAGGTCAAAAAAGATCTGCGTAAGGCACAGGAGACATTGGATACCGACCATTACGGTCTGGAGCGTGTTAAGGATCGTATCCTTGAATATTTAGCGGTTCAGAGCCGTGTGAATAAAATCAAAGGGCCTATCCTTTGCCTGGTGGGGCCTCCGGGTGTTGGTAAAACCTCTCTGGGTCAGTCCATCGCTAAAGCGACCGGCCGTAAATATGTGCGTATGGCACTGGGCGGCGTTCGTGATGAGGCAGAAATCCGTGGGCACCGCAGGACGTACATTGGCTCAATGCCAGGCAAACTCATCCAGAAAATGGCGAAAGTCGGGGTGAAAAACCCGCTGTTCCTGCTGGATGAAATTGACAAAATGTCGTCTGATATGCGCGGCGACCCGGCCTCAGCATTGCTGGAAGTGCTGGACCCGGAACAGAATATCGCATTTAACGATCACTACCTGGAAGTGGATTATGACCTGTCCGACGTGATGTTTGTCGCGACCTCAAACTCCATGAACATTCCGGCACCGCTGCTGGACCGTATGGAAGTGATCCGTCTGTCCGGTTATACCGAAGACGAAAAGCTGAACATTGCTAAACGTCACCTGTTACCGAAACAGATTGAGCGTAATGCGCTGAAGCCGAAAGAGATTACGGTTGAAGACAGTGCGCTGATGGGGATTATCCGTTATTACACCCGGGAAGCCGGCGTGCGTAGCCTGGAACGTGAATTGTCCAAGCTGTGTCGTAAAGCAGTGAAGGCGTTGTTACTGGATAAAAACCAGAAACATATCACCATCAATAGCGACAACCTGAAGGAGTTCCTGGGCGTACAGCGTTTTGACTACGGACGAGCCGACGAGGAAAACCGTATCGGTCAGGTCACCGGTCTGGCATGGACTGAAGTCGGCGGGGATCTGCTGACCATCGAAACCGCCAGTGTACCGGGTAAAGGTAAGCTGACGTATACCGGCTCTCTGGGCGAGGTGATGCAGGAATCTATCCAGGCGGCACTGACCGTTGTCCGTGCCCGTGCCGATTCTCTGGGGATCAGCAGTGATTTCTATGAGAAACGGGATATCCACGTCCACGTTCCGGAAGGGGCAACACCGAAAGACGGCCCGAGTGCAGGTATCGCTATGTGTACCGCGCTGGTCTCCAGCCTGACAGGCAACCCTGTTCGTGCCGATGTGGCGATGACCGGGGAAATAACGCTCCGTGGCCAGGTGTTACCTATCGGTGGCCTGAAAGAAAAACTGCTGGCGGCACACCGCGGCGGGATTAAAACTGTATTGATCCCTGACGAAAACAAGCGTGACCTGGAAGAGATTCCGGATAATGTGATTGCTGACCTGAAAATTCACCCGGTTAAACGTATCGAAGAAGTCCTGCGTCTGGCGCTGGAACGTGCGCCGGAAGGGTTTGAGGTTGTCAGTAAATAGTTCGTCCGCGGGGCTCCGCTGAACGGTAAATATCGTCGTTACCCGGCGATATTTACCGGATTTCAGTCAGCGAATGCCGGAAATGAAGATTAAGATTGAATACCGTTGTATCGGGCTAAGATGCTTGCTATAACAAGGCGGTTCTTTACCCGGGCAAAAGCCTTGTGGTGAAGTGAAAAATTAAAAGGGGATGATAGAGTGAATAAATCACAACTGATCGACAAAATTGCTGCAAATGCGGATATCTCCAAGGCTGCGGCCGGACGTGTATTGGATGCCTTTATGGGCGCAGTGACTGATTCACTGAAAGAGGGTGATGAAGTCGCTCTGGTCGGTTTCGGGACTTTCTCAGTACGCGAAAGGGCTGAGCGCACCGGACGTAACCCTCAGACCGGTAAAGAAATTACTATCCCGGCCGGTAAAGTTCCGGGCTTCCGTGCAGGTAAAGCGCTGAAAGACTCTGTTAATTAATAAATTTTAGCAACATGAAAGGAATTTCTTTCATGCATTGAGGACTGTGCAGACGTTCTCATGTAACATACAGGCACATCATGGTGATGTGCCTTTTTTTTACCGGATACCGGTAAAAATCAGATCCGACGGCTGCATCACCAAAAACGATGAAAAACTACTGACATCGCAGTCAGCTGGTTTTTGAGTTGAACGGCGACGGTAAAGCGTCATATTTACACTACAGCGGAGTGTTGCCATACCATGATGGACAATTTACGCACGGCCTCTAGCCACATCGTGCTGAAGATTATACTGGGACTGATCATTGTTTCATTCGTGCTGACCGGCGTGGGTAACTATTTGATTGGTGGTAATAGCGATTACGCTGCAAAAGTTAATGGCACGACGATTAGCAGGGCAGAGCTTGAGAATGCGTTTAACAACGAACGCAACCGGGAACAGCAACAGCTGGGAGCGCAGTTCTCTCAACTGGCCGCTAACCCGCAATTTATGCAGCAGATGCGTCAGCAGGCCATGTCTGATCTGATTGACCAGACTCTGATGCAACAATATGTGAAGTCATTGAACCTTGATGTCAGTGATGCGCAAATCAAAGACGCTATTTTCGCCCAAAAAGCCTTCCAGACTAACGGCCAGTTTGATAATGCCCGTTTTAATAGCCTGATTAACAATATGGGTTACACGGCCGACCAGTATGCTGCGGCGCTGCGTAAAAGCCTGGTGACCAGTCAGATTGTCAATGCATTGACTAACACTGATTTTATGCTGAAGAACGAGACTCAGCAGTTAGTCAGTCTGGTGGCCCAGACCCGGGATATTCGTGAAGCAGCGTTCAATACAGATGCTCTTGCGGCGAAACAGACCGCATCTGATGACGAAATCAGCAGCTATTATCAGCAGCATAAAGACAGCTTTATGACTCCGGAACAATTCCGCGTCAGCTATATTGAACTGGATGCTTCGGCGCTGCAAAAAACGCCGACTCAGCAACAGGTTCAGGCATGGTATGACAGCCATAAGAGCGATTATACTCAGGAACAGCAGACCCGCTTCAGTGTTATCCAGGTAAAAACTGAGGCTGATGCTCAGGCTATTCTGGCACAACTGAAGCAGGGGGCGGATTTTGCTACCCTCGCAAAAGAAAAGTCTATTGATGCCATTTCTGCACGTAAAGGCGGAGATATGGGCTGGCTGGAGCAGGACACGCTGCCGGATGAGCTGAAAAATGCCGGACTGACGCAGAAAGGTCAGTTGTCGGGCGTGATCAAAAGTTCTGTCGGTTACCTGATTGCCCGTCTGGATGACATCCATCCTGAGCAGGTTCAGCCACTGTCCGCGGTTTATAACGCAGTGGCGCAGCAAGCCGCTCAGGATGCTGCGGTTAGCGAGTTCTATAAATTACAGCAGAAAGTGAGTGATGCCGCGAGCAATAACAATACCTCACTTGCCGGTGCAGAAAGTGCTGCCGGGGTGAAATCTGTTGAAACTGACTGGTTCAGCCGTGACTCTGTGCCTGCGGCGCTGAACTTTGATCCGGTTAAGCAGGTAGTGTTTGGCGGTACGTTGCTCGGGAGTAATGATGCTGCGGGCAGCAATTCTGACATTATCACTGTCGACGGCGACAGAGCCTTTGTGGTCCGCATTTCAGACCACAAACCTGAAGCAGTGAAACCGCTGGATCAGGTAAAAGCGCAGATTGCTGATCGTATTAAACATGATAAAGCGATGCAGCTGGCCCGCACTCAGGCAGCGTCTGTTATTGATGAACTGAAAGCCGGTAAAACAACCGCCTTTGACGCTGCGGGACTGAAGTTTGGTGCTTCTGAGACGCTGAGCCGTAACAGCCAGAATGCTGTGACAGCGGCGGCCTTTGAACTGCCACAGCCGGAAGCCGGTAAACCAGCTTATGGCGTCAGTGAAGACATACTGGGTAATGTTGTTATTCTGTCACTGGATAAGGTTACCCCGGGGACCTTACCGGCAGCCCAGGTGACTCAGCTGGTTAATGGCGTAACCCAGAATAACGCGCAACTGGTCTTTGCCGCGCTTTTACAGAACCTGCGTCATGATGCGAAAATCAAGTTCGGAGCTGCGGCACAATCCGAGTAACTGATCGCATAAAATAATGTCACTCTGTAATCCGAAAGGCTGCTTCTTGCAGCCTTTCGTTTTTTCAGGCCGAGCTCTTTGTCACGAGACAAGCCGCTCTGTCATTGTATGGCTGAACTTTCACCGATGGAGAGCCATTACTATGTTACAGGGACAATTACGCTTCTGGATTTTTTCACTCTGTTTAGCCATTGCAGCCTGCAGTTTTCAGAGCCTGGCCGCTCATACCGCAACAGTCAGTGGTCGTCCGGTCCCCCCGGCGGCGGAAGAACAGAGCGGTACCGGAAAAGTCAGCATTAATCAGGCCACGGCAGAAATGCTGGCAGAGGCGATGAACGGGGTTGGATTAAAGAAAGCCCGGTCGATTGTGGAATATCGTGAGCAGTACGGGCCTTTTACCTCGGTGGAGCAGTTGGCAGAAGTTCCGGGAATGGGCACCAGCCTGGTCGAACGTAATCTCAGCCGGCTGACACTCTGACACCGGTCCGCTTTGGGGGGTTACCGTTCAGCGAAGGGACAAAGCATATTACACCGTTGACGACCGACCGCGGGAAGCCGCAGAGGGGATGCAGGCGGGGAGAATGAAAAGGATAAAAACAGCGAGGGAATCACATTAACCCGGGAGCTGTGCGTCTGAAAGCACAGGGTAACGCTTGATACGTTTCCCTGTGCTTCAGAGCGATTATGCCAGACCGGTTTTTTGCTTCATCGCATCCATCACGGCATGCGCGTTTTGCTGGTAATCCTCCAGGCCCCGGGCCCTGAGATGGCAGGCCGCACATTCGCCACAGCCATCGCCCTGAATACCGTTATAACAGGTCAGTGTTGCAGTGCGTACCAGAGGCAGTTGTTTCCAGTAATCGGCCAGTGCCCAGGTCTCTGCTTTATTCAGCCACATCAGGGGCGTTTCGAAACGAACATTACGGGCCATACCCAGTTCGACGGCATGGTTCAGTGCCTTGACGAAATCGTTTCTGCAGTCTGGATAGCCGGAAAAATCAGTTTCACATACACCGGTAATGACGGCCTCTGCATCCACCTGATAGGCATAAATGGAAGCGAGGGTCAGAAACAGAATATTCCGGCCCGGGACGAAGGTACTCGGCAGTCCATTACTGTCCGGGCTATAAGCAGGTACCGGAATATTGTCTCTGGTCAGGCTGCTAATCGCCAGTTCGTTGAGTAACGTTACATCCAGTACCTTATGGGCGCAGGCACCGAGTTGCTGGCTGAGCTGGCGGGCAACGTCAATTTCCTGACGATGACGTTGACCGTAATCAAAAGTGACGCAATGTACTTCATCATACTGATTCAGGGCCTGAATCAGGCAGGTAGTGGAATCCTGCCCGCCACTAAAAACTACAACAGCGCTTTTCATTATCACTATTCCCGTCAAAAATACCTGCCTATGTTACCGCCTGACGGACAAAAGAACAAAACCGACGGCACAGAACGTTTTTTTAGCAGGAAAGTTGTGACTGAAATTTGCTGATGTCACCGATATTTTCTGCGACCCATTCCGGGTTGTAATAGGTATCCGGGTAACGTTCGCCACTGTCACAGATTAATGTTACCAGTGAGCCTCGCTCACCGCGGGCTTTCATTTTCTCAGCAACATGCAGCATACCGATGAAATTAGTCCCGGTAGAAGGCCCGACACGTCGACCGAGGATTTTCTCCAGTGCGTACATCCCGGCCAGTGAGGCTCCGTCGGGGACTTTCAGCATTTCATCGATAACATCCGGAAGAAACGACGGCTCTACCCGCGGACGACCAATACCCTCAATCCTGCTACCGGAAGGATGCGTCAGTCCGGGATCCCGGTGTTTCCAGTAGTCATAAAAAACGGAGTTTTCAGGATCGGTCACCAGAAGGCGGGTAGGGGCACCGCGATAGCGGATGTAACGACCGAGCGTGGCAGAGGTACCCCCGGTACCTGCACTCATTACCAGAGTATGGGGCACCGGGTAGGGTTCATCCTGCATCTGACGAAAAATACTTTCTGCAATATTATTATTGCTGCGCCAGTCAGTGGCCCGTTCCGCGTAGGTGAACTGATCCATATAATGTCCCTGCTGTTCGCGGGCCAGCTGTGCAGACTGATGATAGATCTCAGATGAGGTTGCCACGAAATGACACTGCCCGCCATAGAAGTTGATTTGTTCTGTTTTTCGCCGGGCTGTGCTGGCTGGCATTACGGCGATAAACGGTAACCCCAGCAGACGGGCAAAATAGGCTTCAGAAACGGCTGTGCTACCGGAAGAGGCTTCGATGACCGGTGTATGCTGATTAATCCATCCATTGCTCAGGCCATAAAGGAAGAGTGAACGTGCCAGCCGGTGTTTCAGACTGCCACTGGGATGTGTACTCTCATCTTTCAGATAGAAATGAATTCCAGGAAACTCTTTCAGGCTAAAGCGTATCAGGTGTGTATCGGCAGAGCGCCGGAAGTCAGCATTAATTTCGTTAACAGCATCGCGTACCCAGGTGTCAGCCATGGTTTTATCTCCGGAAATAAAAAAATAGCATAAAGCACCCTGCGGAAAAAAAGGTCACCAAATACGGTTTAAAATGCCAGGATAAGAGAAAATTATTCTCCCCGAGGACAAAATGATAGATAAAACTGACCGAAAGCTGCTTTCTCTGTTGCAGGAGGACAGCACATTGTCCCTTCAGGAACTGGCCGGGGCGGTAAACCTGACGTCCACGCCTTGCTGGAAGCGGCTGAAAAAACTGGAAGATAATGGCATTATACGCCGCCGCGTCACCCTGCTGGATGGTGAAAAGCTGGGGCTGGGGCTGACCGCCTTTATGTTTGTAAAAACGCGGCAACACAGCAAAGCGTGGTATCAGATCTTTTCTGACCTGATCAACGGCTTACCGGAAGTGATGGGGTGTTACCGGATGGCAGGGGAATATGATTATTTGCTGCGTATTCAGGTCGCTGATATGAAAAGTTATGATGCCCTGTATAAAAAGCTGGCCGAAAGCCTTGATGGTCTGACTGAAGTCACCTCCAGTTTCGCGATGGAAGAAATTAAATATACCACGGCCATTCCGCTCAGCGTCTGATACGCGACATCATGAGATCTCTTTGTGCAGTTATTTAGCTATTTACGTGAGTATTTCTCTTCAGAATGGCGGCGCTACTCCGGCGCGGTCAGTCTGCTGATTATTATTTCTCTGATGCAGTTAGTCCCGCCCCGGCTGGTCGGTATTATTGTGGATGGGGTGACTCACCATACCCTGGGGACGCGACAGCTGACGGGCTGGATTGCGCTTATCTTAATCACAGCACTGCTGACCTACCTGTTGCGATATGTCTGGCGGATCCTTCTGTTCGGCGCATCTTACCGGCTGGCGCTGGTACTGCGTGAAAAATACTATCGTCAGCTCAGCCAGCAAAGTCAGGTGTTTTACAGTCAGTACCGGACCGGGGATCTGCTCGCCCGGGCCACCAACGATGTGGACCGGGTCGTCTTTGCTGCCGGAGAAGGGGTTCTGACGCTGATTGATTCGCTGGTGATGGGGCTGGCGGTGCTGGTGGTGATGAGCACACAAATCAGCTGGCAGCTCACACTGGCGGCACTGCTACCCATGCCTTTAATGGCATGGGTCATTAATCGTTGTGGTAAAAAATTACATCAGCGTTTCCGTTCCGCACAGGCCGCTTTCTCGTCACTGAACGATCAGGCCCAGGAAAGTCTGACCAGTATCCGAATGATCAAAGCCTTCGGGCTCGAACATCATCGTTCGGCTCAGTTTGCTGAGACTACGGAACAGACCAGCAGGGATAACCTTCGTGTCTCGCGGGTAGATGCTCTGTTTGAGCCGACGATCTATCTGGCCATCGCCTGTTCAAACTTTCTGGCCATTGCCGGAGGGGGCTGGATGGTCTGGCACCAGCAACTGACTCTGGGACAGCTCACCAGTTTTGTCATGTATCTGGGCTTAATGATTTGGCCGATGCTGGCACTGGCCTGGATGTTCAATATCGTCGAACGGGGGAGTGCGGCGTGGACGCGTATTTCTGCACTGCTGTCGCTTCCTTCTTTGTTACCCGACGGGGATCAGTCGCTGCCGGAAACCCGCGGGGAGCTGGAGGCTGAGATTACCCGTTTCAGCTATCCCGGTACGGATACTGATATCCTCTGCGGGATCCATTTTCGTTTACCGCCAGGGGGGATGCTGGGGATCTGCGGGCCGACAGGCAGTGGTAAAACGACCTTACTTTCACTGATTCAGCGCCATTATGATCTTAGTGAAGGACATATTGACTATCACGGCTATCCATTGCCTGCATTATTGCTGGATGGCTGGCGTCAGCGCCTGGCGGTGGTTAATCAGACACCGTTCCTGTTTTCAGACACTATTTCGAATAATATTGCGCTGGGGGCCCCGCAGGCCAGCCGGGATCAGATAGAGCAGGCGGCCATGCTCGCCTCTGTCCATGAAGATATTCTGCACTTACCGGACGGATATGATACGCAGGTGGGAGAGCGGGGTGTCATGCTTTCCGGCGGACAAAAACAACGGATCTCACTGGCCCGGGCGCTGTTGATGAATGCGGAAATTCTGATCCTGGATGATGCGCTCTCGGCGGTTGACGGTGAAACAGAACATCGCATCCTGTCTCGTCTGCAGGAGTGGCGTGCAGGTAAAACCGTGATCATCACAGCTCACCGTCTTTCTGCGTTAAGGGGAGCCGATGAGATTCTGGTGCTGCAGCAGGGCCGTATCACCCAGCGCGGAACAGCGGCAGTGCTGGCGGAAGAGGCAGGATGGTACCGGGAGATGTCGCAATATCAGAAAATGGCTGAATCCCTTTCTCAGCATATCGAACACCCGCAGCCAAAGGAGCACTAAGTGTCGCAGCCGGTCTCTTTCCTGAAAACATTAATGCGTTTGCTGTCCTACGGACGGGGCTGGAAAAAGCAGCTGATCGTAGCGGTACTTTTACTGGTGATGGCATCAGCGGCACAGGTGACCGGCCCCGCGCTGGTGAGTTATTTTATTGATCATATTATCAGTACACGACAATGGCAGTGGGTGCCGGTGTTGGCTCTGGGGGGCGGTTTTTTACTGTTACAAATTCTGGCGGCGGTTTTTAATTACCGTCAGTCATTATTGTTTAACCAGGTGGCCATCGGTGTGGTCAGAAAAATTCGTTGCGAAGTGATGGATGCAGCATTACGGCAGCCTTTATCGGCCTTCGATACCCGGCCGGTGGGGCAGCTTGTCTCCCGGGTGACCAATGACAGTGAAGTGGTCAGGGATTTATACATCTCGGTAGTAGGCAGTGCATTACGCAGCGGGATCCTGATTATTTCGATGCTGGTGGCCATGTTTATTCTGGACTGGAAAATGGCGCTGATTGCCGCCTGTATTTTTCCTCTGGTTATCGCCGTGATGATTATCTACCAGCGTTACAGTACCGGTATCGCCCGTCAGGTACGAACCTTTCTTGCCGATATTAATAACAGCCTCAATGAGGTGATCAGCGGAATGACGGTGATCCAGCAGTTCCGGCGGCAGAAGCATTTTGCGGAGCAGCTCCGCCAACACAACGAAAACCACTATCAGACGCGTATGAAAATACTGCGGCTGGACGCTTTCTTACTGCGTCCGTTATTAAATCTGTTTTCGGCGATTATCTTGTCTCTGCTGGTACTGTTATTCAGCCTGTCGACTCCCGGACATTTTGAAGTGGGGGTACTGTATGCGTTTATCGCCTATCTGGGACGTATCGAGGAACCGCTAATTGAACTCACCACACGGCAGTCATTGTTACAGCAGGCGGTAGTCTCGGCCGAACGGATTTTTGAACTGATGGATGCGCCGGCCCAGCAATATGGCACGGATAGCCGGGCACTGAAAACCGGAACCCTGACCATTAATAATTTATCCTTTGCCTATAAGCCGGGTCAGCCTGTACTGAAAAATATTCACTGCCATTTATCCTCCGGCGGCTTTCTGGCGCTGGCAGGACATACGGGAAGCGGAAAAAGTACCCTGGCAAGTTTGCTGATGGGCTATTACCCCGTTGCGGAGGGGGAAATAACGCTGGATGGACGGAAAATTTCTCAGCTAAGCCATGATGTGCTTCGTCAGGGAATTGGCATGGTTCAACAGGATCCGGTGATCCTGGCCGATTCGTTACTGGAGAATATTTGTCTGGGCAGAGAGATTTCAGAAGCAAAGGTTATCGATGCGCTGAAACAGGTGAAACTTATGGACTGGTTCCAGTCTCTGCCCGGGGGGCTTCATACCCTGATGGGAGAGCAGGGGAAAAGTTTATCCGCAGGGCAAAAGCAATTGCTGGCACTGGCCAGGATCCTGGTCGATATCCCGATGTTACTTATTCTGGACGAAGCAACGGCCAGTATCGATTCCGGTACCGAACAAGCGATCCAGCAGGTACTCCAACAGGTACGCAAAAATACCACCCTGGTGGTGATCGCTCACCGGTTATCTACCATCACTTCTGCGGATAAGATCCTGGTCCTGGACCGGGGGGAAATTATTGAACAGGGGACACATCAGCAATTACTGGAACACCGCGGACGCTATCTGCAGATGTATCAGCTACAGCAGGCCGGTAATGAACTATCACATCGCACCCCTGAGTTAACTTCAACCGGCAATGCACTGAATTAGGACATTTTAATCAGACTGTTCTGACGAATGCACCACAATAGTGCCTCCGGCCTTATTGTGGTGCATCGGATCTGCTTTTTTTTATCCCCGCCACTCTCTGTCGTCTGAAAATACCGCGCTGGTCGCACACCGGAAAAATAATTCATGAAATTAAACAGATGGCATGCCATTTGCTTAAGATAGTTCAGGTTCAATGTAACTGATAATTTCAATACCCGGAGGGAGTGATATGAAGCTGGTAACCGTGGTGATTAAGCCATTTAAGTTAGAAGACGTGCGTGAAGCATTATCTTCCGTGGGTATCCAGGGCCTGACCGTCACTGAAGTGAAAGGCTTCGGTCGCCAGAAAGGGCACGCTGAGCTGTATCGCGGTGCGGAGTATAGTGTGAATTTTTTACCTAAAGTAAAAATTGATATTGCTATCGCCGAAGATCAGCTGGATGAAGTTATTGATATTATTAGTAAAGCTGCTTACACCGGTAAGATTGGTGATGGGAAAATTTTCGTGTCTGAACTGCAGCGGGTCATTCGTATCCGTACCGGTGAAACAGACGAAGCTGCGCTTTAATTTAGCCGTTGATTGTTGAGGTAAGGAAAAAATGAATAAACTTCTGACAAAACTGGCCTTAGCCGGAGCGGCCCTTTCGCCTTCACTGGCGTTTGCTGCGCCTGCAGTTGCAGACCAGGCAGATAATGCATTTATGATGATTTGTACCGCACTGGTATTATTTATGTCAGTGCCGGGTATCGCGCTTTTTTATGGTGGTCTGATCCGCGGTAAAAACGTTCTTTCTATGATGACTCAGGTCGCGGTAACGTTCTCTCTGGTGTGTGTCATTTGGGTTATCTACGGTTATTCTCTGACATTTGCTGACGGTAACAACTACTTTGGCGGTTTCCAGTGGGTGATGCTGAAAGGGATTGAGCTGAAAGCTGTCATGGGCACCATCTATCAGTATATCCATGTTGCCTTCCAGGCCTCTTTCGCCTGTATTACCGTGGGCCTGGTACTGGGTGGTTTAGCTGAACGTGTACGTTTCTCTGCAGTGCTGATCTTCACTTTGATCTGGGCAACGTTCTCTTATTTCCCGATTGCTCACATGGTCTGGGGCGGTGGTCTGCTGGCTCTGGATGGTGCGCTGGATTTTGCCGGCGGTACCGTTGTCCATATTAATGCGGCAGTTGCTGCGCTGGTGGGTGCCTACATGCTGGGCAAACGTGCCGGTTTCGGTAAAGAGGCGTTTAAACCTCATAACCTGCCGATGGTCTTTATCGGTACTGCTATCCTGTATGTTGGCTGGTTTGGTTTCAACGCCGGTTCGGCGGCTTCTGCTAACGAAATCGCTGCCCTGGCATTCCTGAATACGGTGGTTGCAACGGCAGGTGCGGTTCTGACCTGGGTGTTCGGTGAGTGGGTTCTGCGTGGTAAACCTTCACTGCTGGGTGCAAGCTCTGGTTTCATTGCTGGTCTGGTCGCTATCACACCGGCTTGTGGTTATGTCGGTGTTGGCGGCGCGCTGATCATTGGTCTGGTAGCGGGTCTGGCTGGTCTGTGGGGTGTTACCTCGCTGAAACGTTTCCTGCGTGTTGATGACCCTTGTGACGTGTTTGGTGTTCACGGTGTGTGCGGGATCATAGGTTGTATCCTGACCGGTGTCTTCGCCTCTTCTTCACTGGGTGGCGTAGGCTATGCTGCCGGTGTCACGATGGGCCATCAGATTTGGGTTCAGCTGCTGAGCTGCCTGGTCACGCTGGTCTGGTCAGGTGTGGTTGCCTTTATCGCCTTTAAAGTGGCTGACCTGCTTGTCGGACTGCGTGTTCCTGAAGATCAGGAGCGTGAAGGTCTGGATGTTAACAGTCATGGCGAGAATGCTTACAACCAGTAAGTGAGTCTTTATACCGGGCGATGACCCGGAATGTAAAAAGGGCGATAGATTATCGCCCTTTTTTTATGTGGGAGTGTGCAGGCGAGCCGCCTGTAGCTCCCATTAACCCGTCTGCGACCCTCCTTGTGTCACTGTCCGCCCTGTCTCTGTATCCTGCAGAGTATTCCCCGAAGCAGTACCGGTCAGCCGGGCCAGAGAAAGATGCATCCCTGAAGCCGGAGAACGGGGGAGGTTACGCGAACGCTATAAAGTCAGGGCTTCCAGCCGGCCGCCGTATGCGACAAGGGGAGGGCAGGTGAGCATCGGTAATACAGTATTATCTGTAATAACTCAAAATTCCCGTAAGTTTTTCCGTCTGTCTTCATGAGGTATCATCAGAAGGTATCTGTAAGTAGCTGAAATTAGCTGTTCCTGTATCGGCCCATCCTTCGGGGAAGACTAACCAGGATAATTCCTAATGTCCGGTTGTTGCCGGATTATGGCATCTGCCTGCAGGAAAAAATCATATTTTCTGCCAGAATTATTATCAATGGTAGCGAATATGAATAATTGGCTTACTATAAAATTCCGTTGTTCATTTTGTTCATAAGGAGACGACATCAATGAAATCAATGCATATTATTACAGGTCTGGCAGTGGCGTTATCTGTGACAGCTTGTGCTGACAGGACGGATTTACCAGCACCTGTGCCGGTTATCAGTGCCACCAGTAACCAGCCAGTGATCTCTGGTGCGGTGTATGTGCGTCAACGTATTGCGTTACCGCCCGGAGCAGTCCTGACCGTCACCCTGTCTGATGCTTCCGGAGGAACCGGGCCTACAAAAGTGATCGCACAGAAAGTGACACGGCTTTCCGGCCAGCAGGCGCCTTTCAATTACCGTCTGCCGTTTAACGCCTCTGATGTCAGCTCTCAAGGACAGGTATTGCTGAGTGCCGCTATTACTCTGAACGGTCGGGTAATTTTCGCTGCACAATCCCTGAAACCAGTCACTTCACCAACCACACAGCGTCAGGATTTAACGCTGGAGGCTCTGCCTGAAGTTGCGGTACCCGTTTCTGTCGCGCCTTCTGTCACACCCTAGTCGCTGAACCGTGGGTCGGGGCTACAAATGCCCTGACCAACGGTATTTATCTAAATTAATGGTCTGCTGTTGCGTAAATTCAATATTCTCAGCTTCCAGCGCTTGCTGCTGACGCCTGAAATCCTCTCCCTGTAAGGATATCCTGCCTTCCCGGTTGACCACTCTATGCCAGGGCAGTGATGAGCCTTCCGGTAATTTTTTGAGCACACCACCGACCTGCCTTGCTGCCCGGGGGCTTCCAGCCAGACGTGCAATCTCGCCATAGGTCGTCACCCGGCCATAAGGAATGGCAGCAATGATAAGCCATACTCTCTCACGAAATGATAGTTCTTCAGACATGGTCGTTTCCGGATATTCAACAGGGAGAGTTATCATAACGGGAGTGTTCAATAAAACAACGGTCAGGTGCTACGGACTTGCAATTGAGATTGGCATCCCTGATAATGCCCCCGCTTTGAGAGATCAGAGCTTATCAATGGGGACCCTGTTGGTTCTCCCGCAATGCTAATCTGTGAACCCGGTCAGATCCGGAAGGAAGCAGCCGTAACAGATGACGCATGTGCCGGGATGTCGCTGGCAGGGGCCCCACCCAATATTTTATCTGTAGCCTCCCCTATAAAAAATCCCAAACCTGACACAGAATGACTGTACAGTTTAATGAATTATTCATTGTACATTCGTGGATCCGGCAGAACAGCAATACTCTTCGCTATGAAAACCCCAAAGAACATCACCAGACACAAAGTATTCGGAATGGCGGGTCAATTGTCCGGAGTTTTTCCGGCTATCATTGCCCCGCGTAATAAGTAAACGAGTATTCAACAGTATCGTGCCAGGGGAACCGGAACGTTAAGAGAGATTATGATTATTTATTCTGATTAAACTCTAAGACGTTAACGGACATATTTCCAGACGGTGGCAGGCACTTTATCGTACAATTTGTTCATAGTTAGTTCAGCAAGACGGTGGTCGGCGGCCGAATAAAACACCACCAGATCTTCATCAGAGAGTTCATATTTGTTTTTTTCGATGACGCGCTCAAGAGTATCGATCGATCGGCAGCGCCTCAGACGCATCAGATAATCTGTCTTGGTTAATGGGGTTTGACTCATGATAAAACGACTCCTGGTTAATGTGTGAGACTTTGTCCGCTTTCCTGACAGAGGCTCGCTTCAAAAAATAATCTAAATAATTTGTTTGACGAGGCTTTCCAGTAGTCTAAATCCTGTTCATTTACCGTGTAGCCACTGAATAATGTAAATGTATCGTCAAGATATTTGTCTACCTGTGAAATCAGTAATTCATCTTCACTATGTTTTAATTTATAAATAATACTGACGGCTGCAATATGCTCAATTAAATCGTGCAACTGTAGGTTTTCTATCGATGTCGGATCATTGATCCAGCACAACTCCTGGAGATTAAGGGTAGCCAGACTTTCATCAAATAAATTTTCACACAAAAATTTAAGCTGTGCTACATCATATCTTTTAGGTGAGTATTCATCCATCGTTTCCACCCCTTATCTGACTCTGCCTGGAGCCATTCCGCGTAAAGAAGACTCGTCGTAATTCATTCTGTTCAGAGATAATAAAGAGAGAACAGTCACCGGGATATTCCTGCGACTAAATCCTGTGCAATATCACCAGGGTTTTCATCTGCTGAGCCAGCCTGACAATATTAGTTTACTTTGCCGAGGTTTGTCTTATTTTACCTGAGTGTTCAGGATTGTTATTTATTTTGATGAAAATTACGGCACAGCTCGCAGGGAATTCAGCAGAAGCATACTTAAAGGATTAACGGTCTGCTTTTAGTATGAACCAGATTTGAACATATCAGCAAACTAACATCTATAGATTGAATCTATCAATAAAGACTTTTCTTAAAATAGTGGTTCATACGAAACCGCGTAACAGGGCTTTCATTCGATATTCTCAGGGGAAGCCCGCAGACCGGAAGATGTCATAACACTGGCTTATATTCTGCAGCGAACCGGCAGGATTAGCAATCCTTTCAAAGAGGATTGTTGAATGATGTTTAGAAACATTTTATCTCTTTATTTTAGCCTCTTTTTTTTATAAAGTGTAATGTTATAACGTTTTTAACTTTCGGTGTCTTATGTATAGCAGTCCGCTCCTTCTTTCAGTGTTCAGCCGTCTTATTGTGGCAGGGCTGGTTATCCTGTTTCTTGTGGCTGGCGTCAGTTGGGGAGTGTCAGGATGATCCGCTTTTCAGAGTGCCGTGCAGGCTATGCTAAGCAGGCGGTAACCCCTGCCGTCAACGGCGAAATTTCAGCGGGAACGCTGACTGCCCTGGTCGGTGTGAATGGTTGTGGAAAATCGACTCTCCTGAAAACGGTGGCGGGGTTGTTGCCCGTGGTGAGCGGCCATTGCGACGTATCATTACCGCGTAATAAAATAGGCTGGCTACCGCAACGCAGTGAGCTGGAACGTCAGTTCCCGTTAACGGTATATGAACTGGTGGCGATGGGATGCTGGCCCCGGACCGGCTGGTTTCGCAGTATCAACCGTGAGCTGAAACAAGAGATCCATCAGGCGCTTGAGGCCACCGGCATGGCAGCATTTGCGGAGGCCAGGCCTGCGATGTTATCCGGCGGGCAGTTGCAGCGTGTACTTTTCTCCCGCTTGTTATTACAACAGAGTGATTTATGGTTGCTGGATGAGCCCTTTAGCGGCGTCGATCAGCAAACTATCGCATCATTAATGAAATTAATTCATCAGCAGCAGAAAACCGGGAAAACGATCGTCGTCGTACTTCATGATCAGCGGCTGGTTATGCAAAATTTTCGCCATGTCTTATCACTGGAAGGTGAGCATGCGCAGTGGTACCACACGACCGAAACGCAGGAAAAGGCATTAAACCTATGTTGTTAGTTCAGCCATTTATAGAATTTGCCTTTATGCGTAAGGCATTAGTTGCCTGTGTCGCAATTGCTATCAGCGCAACCCCTCTTGGTGTATTTCTTTCATTACGCCGTATGAGTCTGGTGGGGGATGCACTTTCCCATGCCGTATTGCCGGGGGCTGCTATGGGCTATCTGCTTTCCGGATTATCACTGGTCGCGATGGGGATAGGCGGCTTAATTGCCGGTTTATCCGTGGCATTGCTTTCCGGAGTTGTCAGTCGTTTCACTCCGCTGAAAGAAGATGCCAGTTTTTCAGGATTCTATCTGGGTGCACTTGCACTCGGAGTCACTCTTATTTCCTTACGCCGATCCGGGGTCGATCTGCTGAATGTATTATTTGGGTCGTTGCTTGCGGTGAATAGTCAGGCGTTAATTATGGTGGCCTCAATTTCCGCGGTGAGTCTGGTGGTACTGGCGTTTATTTACCGGCCTTTGGTGATTGATGCATTTGATCCTCATTTTTTACAGATGCAGGGGCGCTGGCATGCACCCATCGTCCACGGGATTTTCCTGATTCTGGTCGTACTGAACCTGGTGGCCGGTTTTCAGATCCTGGGGACATTAATGTCCGTGGGATTGATGATGTTACCTGCGGCCAGTGCCAGGTTCTGGAGCCGCAGGCTCGAAAAAATATTACTGGTGGCCATTGTGCTGGCTATTTTCTCCGCCTGGTGCGGACTTTCGGCCTCATGGTATTGGTCGTTACCGGCAGGCCCTGCGGTTATTCTGTGCGCCACTCTTCTGTTTTTTATCTCCGTGTGCGCCGGTCCTTGTGGCGGAATTTTCCGTTCTTCTGCCAGCTGATTTTAAAAGGTTATATTGATGAAAAAATATCTGACGGCCATCGTACTCAGCGGAGCGCTGTTCGCACCTGTCGTGATGGCGAAAACCCTGCATGTGGTTGCCAGTTTTACTATCCCCGGTGATATGGCCAGACAAATCGGCGGTCAATATGTGGATGTGAAAAGCCTGGTCGGACCGGATGGTGACCCGCATACGTTTGAACCGGCACCACGTGATAGTATGGCTCTGGCACAGGCTGATGTGGTTATCATTAACGGTTTGGGTCTGGAAGGCTGGATGGAAAGGCTTATACAGGCCTCCGGATATCAGGGGAAGGTAGTGGTGGCCTCAGCCGGTGTCACGCCACTGACCATGACCAGTAACGGAGACAAAATTACCGACCCGCATGCCTGGAATAGTCTGGCGAACGGCGTCATTTATGCGCGGAATATCAGTGAAAGTCTGCAGAAAGCGGATCCCGAAGATGCGGCGGCTATCCGTAAGCAGGGGGAGGCGTATATTCAGCAACTGGAGAGTCTGGATAAACAGACTCTGGCTGCGTTTGCGAAAATACCGGTCAGTAAACGTCAGGTACTGACCAGTCACGATGCGTTTGGTTATTTCGGCCATGAGTACGGTGTGAAATTTATGTCACCGATTGGTTTGAATACCGATGAAGAGGCCAGCGCGTCCACGGTGGCGGGATTAATTAATCAGCTGAAAGCGAATCATATCCATCGTTATTTTATAGAGAATCAGACCGATCCACGTCTGGTCCGGCAAATTGCTACTGCAGCTGACGCTGCGCCGGGAGGGGAGTTATACCCGGAAGCGTTGTCGACAGCGAACGGGCCGGCAGCTACCTATCAGCAGGCATTTGAGCATAATGTCAAAGAATTACTGAAGAGTATGCAATAACCTCTCCGGACGGATAATCCCTGATGGAAAGCAGAAAAAACGGCCCGGAATGGCCGTTTTTTTGCTATTCACGGATGACAGCGTTTGCCGCGGAATGCCTGACCGGGGCGTTAGCGTTTTTTCCTGCCTCCCTGTACGGCTTTGAAACGCGGATTACTTTTACAAATGACATAGACTCGCCCGTGCCTGCGTACCAGCTTACAGTCGGGATGCCTTTTCTTTGCTGACTTCAGGGAACTGAGTACCTGCATGATTTATTCCTCCGCCTGGCTGACAGGCAAATGTTTATAACGCTGAGCAAATCGCGCTGCACGGCTGTCTTTGGCGACTGTTTTCTGCTTGCCGGTATAGAAGCTGTGTGATTTTGATGAAACATCCAGTCTCACATAAGGAAGCGTCTCTCCCTGGTATTCGAGTGTACGCTCAGTCCTGATGGTTGAGCCTGTCCTGAAGTACTCGTCAGACGTCGTATCATGGAACAGTACAGGGCGATAGTAAGGATGGATATCAGGCTTCATAATATCTCCTCTTAATTGTTATGTTATAACATAACTTAATTATGGCATTAACGGGGTTATCAGGCAAGCCTGTTGCAGAGAGCAGAGAGCAGAGAGCAGAGAGCAGAGAGCAGAGAGCAGAGAGCAGGCAGACTCCGCCCGGCAGCGACCGGTGAAAAACGTCGTGTTGACGACTTATGCCCCGGAAGGCAGGCGAATAAATATCCTCCGGCATAGCCGGAGGTTTTTCAAATGCGCCTGTAAGGCTCTCTTACCAGCAGCGCCCTAACAGGCGCATCGCAATCTGACATTTGCATTTTGGATTACTTACGGCCCGTAAACGGGCTTCCCGGATAAGGGATCGACAACTGCTCTCCCATTTTATCCGCTTCGAGCTGGTGCTTTATATATTCCTGTATCTTTTTCGTGTTCTTGCCTGCCGTGTCTACATAGTATCCACGGCACCAGAACTCCCTGTTTCTATACTTAAATTTCAAATCCCCGAACTGTTCATNAATAAATATCCTCCGGCATAGCCGGAGGTTTTTCAAATGCGCCTGTAAGGCTCTCTTACCAGCAGCGCCCTAACAGGCGCATCGCAATCTGACATTTGCATTTTGGATTACTTACGGCCCGTAAACGGGCTTCCCGGATAAGGGATCGACAACTGCTCTCCCATTTTATCCGCTTCGAGCTGGTGCTTTATATATTCCTGTATCTTTTTCGTGTTCTTGCCTGCCGTGTCTACATAGTATCCACGGCACCAGAACTCCCTGTTTCTATACTTAAATTTCAAATCCCCGAACTGTTCATACAGCATCAGACTGCTTTTGCCCTTCAGATACCCCATAAAGCCCGATACACTCATCTTCGGCGGGATCTCCAAAAGCATATGAATATGATCAGCACAACATTCCGCTTCCAGGATATTCACATTTTTCCATTCACACAGCTTTCTTAAAATGCTCCCTATTGCCCTTCGCCGCTCTCCATAAAAGACCTGCCTTCGGTACTTAGGTGCGAAAACTATGTGATATTTACAGTTCCATCGGGTATGCGCTAAGCTCTTTTCGTCCCTCATTGGGACCCCCTTTTGATTTCCTGTTGAACCTTTGCAGTTGCCAGACCGCAAGGTGTTTTAACAAATCAAAAGGGGTT